>CAZRHF010000015.1:16080-27558 GCA_964599835.1 uncultured Eubacteriales bacterium
GGCTTTGCTTCCGAGCGTAAGCCTTATCACGAGCGATATTATACCCTTTACGGCGGCGAGACCGAGCCTGCAAATCTTGAACTCAGAGGAGTTCTGGAGTACCTTGCTGAGCTTGGAATGGACCGAAATCCCTTAAAGCAGGCCCGCGAAGGTAAGAATATTGCCGAATTCGTCGAAGCTACCTTTAAACCCGGCAGACCTGATGCACGTTACTGTGACTTTTGCGGAGCCGAGATATACGGAGTTGAATACGAGACCCTCGCCGACGGCAGAGACCGTTGTCTTAATTGCGGCCGCACCGCTATTAAGACAGGGGAGGAGTTCCGTAAGATATTCGAAGACGTTAAGCGTAATATGGAAGCCTTCTTCGGTATTCGCATCAATGCCGGTATAAAGGTCGAAATGGTTAATTCCAAGACCCTGCACAAGCGCCTTGGGAAGGCTTTTGTTCCCACCGCAGACAGCGACGGCAGAGTTTTAGGGGTTGCCATAAGCGATAAACACGGTTACAGCCTCCTTGTGGAAAACGGCTCGCCCCGTATGGCCTCTATGCTTACTATGGCGCACGAGCTTACCCACATCTGGCAGTACATCAACTGGAATGACAAAGCAATAAAGAAGAAGTACGGAAAGGAACTGCGACTTGAGGTATATGAGGGAATGGCAAAATGGGTAGAAATCCAGTATGCCTACCTCATTAACGAGCCTGCAGTCGCCAAGCGCGAGGAGATAATTACCGAAAGCCGTCGCGACGAATACGGCATCGGCTTCCTGCGCTACCGCGCTAATTATCCCTTCTCCCGCGGAACCGTCATTACCAAGCCCACTCCCTTCCTCGATACCGAGACACCCTTAGGTCTCGATTTCTGCGGTGAAATGACCGTGATCGAGCCTGAACAGCAGGGAGGAGACGGCGGAGGTGCAGACGGAGGCGGCGTTCCTAAGTCTCCCGCAGAGGCTATAAAGGGACCCGTTCAGCGAAATCCCGCTTCCTTTAACCGCTATGCCTACAGTCTGCTAAACGACAGCGAAAAGGCCGTATATGATGCCGCGTTAAGCGTTATCAGCACGTTTGGACTCAGCATGGATATTACCGATCAGGTAATTACCACCGAAGGTGCGCAGAAAATAATCGACTATATTCAGCGCGATCATCCCGAGCTCTTCTGGTTCAGACAGGGCGCGACCTATTACTTCGATACCGATACGCGAATCGTCAGTAAGATCGATTTCGTTTACTGTATGACCCAGGAGGAGGCAAGAAAGCGCAGGGAACAGATCGAGCTTGCGGTCAAACCCTTCCTGACTTCGGTAAGCGATAATATGAGCGACTACGAGGTGACTCTCCGTATCTACGAGAACATTATCGAGCTTGTAGATTATGACACCTTAGGTCTTGAAAGACAGAACGCAGAGGTTAAAGACCCTTCTGTTGCCGACGACCTGAGATCTATTTACGGCGTGTTCGTGAACCGTAAGGCGGTTTGTGCCGGCTATGCGAAGGCAACACAGTATCTGCTCAACCTTTGCGGAATCGAATGTACCTACGTTACCAGCGACAGTCACGCCTGGAACCTTGTAAAGCTTGAGGGCGAGTATTATCATCTCGATACTACCTGGGGCGACGGCTCGGATACCAAGAGGGATAAGAATCAGTCGGCCGCTATAGGCTACGATCTGTTCTGTATTACTACCGAAGAGGTCATCCGACTCGACTCCCATACTCCCGATCCCGCCTTCCCGCTTCCCGAATGTACCGCCACAGCCTGCAACTATCACCGCAGACACGGACTTTTCTTCGATAGATACGATTATGACCGGGTCGTTAAGATAGTTTGCAAGAGCATCGAGTTTGATCGGTCGGATATTACCTTGAAATTTGCCGACGATCAGGTATTTGCCGAGTCAAAGAAGATCCTGATCGACGAAAGCAAATTCCGTGATGCCATCCAGTATTCAAACCTTAAATCCACAAAACGCGTCGGTCTTACCTACGTTTACTCCTATGACGAAAACCGTCGCACCATGTCCTTTCATCTTACAAAGGCGTAACCCAATATAAAAGCCGTCCCCGAAAAATCGGGGACGGCAGGTCACGCTTAATTACAGGAGACTTTTTATGAAATGGCTGATATGCTTTATATTATCGTCTGCAGCGTTACTGCTCTTTTTACTGTTAGCGTTTATTCGTTCAAAATCAAGGTATAAAAGCGGTCGCATTTTCGATCCCTCAAAAATCTTTTTTGCGGGTGTTGTTGTTTCTGCGACAGTTTTGTTCATACCCATATATATCAATCATTTCAGCAACGGTAAACACGGAATTTTCGAAATATTTATGATATCGGTTCATAATACCATACGCTTGTTTATCGTCGACGGAGAGTTTTCCTTTATTACCGACAATATTTCCGAGCTTTCGGGAAGCTGGCTCTATACCGCATATTCGGTGCTTTTTTCACTGCTTTTCGTTTTGGCACCGCTTCTTACCTTCGGTTTCGTGCTTTCCTTCTTCAAAAACCTTATGGCAACCTTCAAATACCGTTTGCATTTCGGAAACGAGGTATGTATCTTTTCCGAACTGAACGAAAGATCGATAGCGCTTGCCAAAAGTATTCGCAAAAGAAATAAGAGAGCCCTGATCGTCTATACCGATGTCTTCATCGTAGAGGAGGAACGTATTTACGAGCTTTACGAAAAGGCCAAGGAACTAAGGGCTATATGCTTTAAAAAGGATATGGTTGCGGTAAACTTTTTGAACGGAAGCAGGGGAAGGATCTTAAGCTTTTTTGCTATAGGAGAAGATCAAAACGAAAACATTTCCCAAACTCTTAAGATTATAGAAGAATATAAATATCGCGAAAAAACCAATCTCTATCTGTTTTCTACTCAGGTCGAAACCGAAATGTTGCTTGCGAACGCCTTCGATTCGGCCGAAAATTCCTCAGGCAGGAAGATTAAGATAAAGGTGCGCCGAATCAACGAGGTGCGCTCACTTATCAGCCGTACACTTTACGATAAAGGTTACGATATATTCAAAACCGCTAAAAATGAAACGGCTGAGATCAAAAAGATATCTGCGGTCATCGTAGGTATGGGTCGTCACGGTACCGAAATGACCAAGGCTCTTTCCTGGCTTTGTCAGATGGACGGTTACCTTTTAGAAGCAAATTGCTATGATAGCTCGGTAACCGCCAATGAAAATTTTGCCGCCCTTTGTCCTGAACTTATGTCTCTCGAACGCAACGGTATTTATGTTGACGGAGAAGCAAAATATAAGATCACGGTTCATTCTGCGGTCAACGTAAACTCGTGTGTGTTTGACGAGCTGATGGGTCGTGTTAAGGACGCCACCTACGTGTTCGTTGCCCTTGGCGACGACGAGCTTAATATCGCCGCGGCTGTGAAACTCAGAACCTTTTTTGAAGGCATCGGAACAAAGCCGATCATTCAGGCTGTGGTTTATAATTCAGATAAAAAAGACACTCTGACCGATATTACCAACTTTAAAGGTCAGCGTTACGATATAGATTTTATCGGAGACATCCGTTCCTCATATTCGGAAAACACAATACTCGGCTCAGAGGTCGAAAAGATCGCTTTGGAGAGGCATCTTAAGTGGGGGAAAGAGGAGATGTTCTGGAAATACGTCTACAACTATAACAGCTCTGTAGCATCCGCGATTCATCGGAAGATGAAGATAATGTGCGGTATTCCCGGCATTGAAAAGCTTCCCGAAGACCGAACTGAAGAGGAAAAATGGGCAATAAGAAAGCTGGAGCATTGCCGTTGGAACGCTTATATGCGTTCAGAGGGTTATACCTACGGAGAGAAAAGAAACGATCTTGCTAAGAAGCATTATTGTCTCGTTCCTTTTGATCAGCTCAGCTATGAAGATCAGATAAAAGACGACGATTAAACGGAGGTAAAACATTATGTCAGAAATCATAGGTACCGTTAATAAAGAAGAATTTTCTAATATGCAAACAAAATTTGAAGCCTACACCGGTAACGAGCCGTATCTTTTCATAAGCTACTCCCATCGCGATACCGAGCAGGTATATCCTATTCTCGATGCCCTTTACGACCGCAAATACCGTATGTGGTACGACGAATCCTGCGAGACGGGTAACGACTTCAGAGATGAACTTCGTCAGCGTATAGAAAAATGCGAGGCGGTGATCCTTTTCGTTTCCGAAGCTTCTATGAATTCTCCTTTTTGCGGAATGGAAATAATAGTTGCCCGAGAAAACGGAAAACGACTCTATCCCGTATATCTCGACGCGGTAGAGGTTCCTCCTGCATTCAGTATTCTTCTTGCCAACACCCATCACGGAACCGCCAACAACGTGGATAAGCTTGTTAAGCAGATGATACGCGACCTTCCCGCCGTAACTATGGACCGTCTTACCTTGGAAAACGACGAGCTTAAAAAGTGCGAAGATAACGGTACGTCAATAACCGTTGACGAAGGCGTAAAAACCATCTGCTCCGAAGCCTTTAAAGGCCGCCGCGCCCTTCATCAGATAGTGCTTCCCACGACCCTTGAAAATATCGGGAACGAAAGCTTCAGAGGCTGTAGTAATCTCGAAGCAATGACCATTCCCGAAAACACCATCCGTATAGGCGAATCGGCATTCCGTGACTGTGTAAATATGAAATACCTCAAGGTTCGTAATAACTGCATTAAAATAGGCGAACGAGCCTTCGAAAACTGTGCACGACTTGAAGAAATAATTCTTCCCGATGGCCTTACTGAGATATACGGCGGCGTTTTCAACAGCTGTAAAAGTCTGACACACATAAAGCTTCCCAAGAATCTTACCGTAATCGGCGAATCGGCCTTTTCCGACTGTGTAGGTCTTGAAAAAATGGAGATTCCCGAAACCGTTTCCAAGATAGACGACCTCGTCTTTAACGGATGCACCAGCCTTACTAAGATCGAGCTTCTTGAAGGCCTTAAGAAGATAGGTAAGGGTGCCTTTAAAAACTGCCGTTCCCTTACTCAAATATGCCTTCCCGCATCGGTATCCAGTATAAACGACGCCCCGTTCAGAGGTTGTGAATCCCTTAAATCCATTAAGGTTGAAAGCAAGAATAAGTACTATAAGTCAGAGCCCAACAAACGCGAGGGTAACGATCACGTGCTTTTCAATAAAAACAAATCTACGCTTATCGCTTATCCCGCCAGCAGCCGTGAGGTACAGTACGATATTCCCGACAGCGTTACCCTTATAAGCGATTGGGCGTTTTGCGAATGTAAAAAGCTTAACCGTATTACCATTCCCGACAGCGTTCACGAAATAGGGGAGGGAACCTTCTGTAACTGTGTACTGCTCGACGAGGTTGAGATTCCCGACAGCGTTACCAAAATCGACGACTGTGCCTTCAGAGGCTGTACCAGCCTTGAGCGCGTTGTCATTCCCGATTCGGTCAAAGAGCTTGGTTGGGGTCTTTTTGACGGATGTGAGGCAACCGTTACTGTATACTGTGACGAAGGCTCTGCCGCATACAACTACTGTTTGCGCAACGGAATAAGAGAGGAACGCATCACCGAGAGGAACTTTGACTAATGAAATCTGCAAAAACCGGCTTTTCACTAATGGGATTTATTAAGAAAAATGCGGTAATGTGCATAGCTCTTCTGGCGGCTGTAATTACCTGCTTTTTCGTCCCGCCTGATAAAGAATATTTCGGATATTTCGATTATAAGACCTTGACCTGTCTTTTCTGTGTTCTGGCGGTGGTTTGTGCTCTTAAGAATATAAGCTTTTTCTATATTCTTGCAAGAAAGATCGTTCAGCTTTTTAAAACTGCCCGCATAAGTATCCTGATGTTGGTCTACATAACCTTTATCGGCTCAATGCTTATTGCCAATGATATGGCACTTCTGACCTTCCTGCCCCTGGGATTCTTTGCACTTACTGCTACGGGAATGCAGAAATATATGGCATTCACCTTTATTATGCAGAATATTGCCGCAAACCTCGGAGGTATGCTGACGCCCTTCGGAAATCCGCAAAACCTTTATCTTTACAATAAGTTCGAAATTCCGAATCTCGAATTTATGGGAATAATGGCACCGCCCTTTATTCTTGCGGTTGCCCTTATAACCCTTTGCTGTCTCATTTTCGTTAAATCGGAGCCCCTGGTGCTTAAGGATGAAAAGGTTGTTTTAGACCCTAAAAAAACCGTTCTTTACCTTGCCCTTTTCGCCCTTTCGATCGCTATAGTTTTCAGAGGGATTCCTTACTGGATAGGTCTTATCGTTATTCCGCCTATACTTCTTGCCGTTGACCGCAAGGCTCTTGCGATGGTGGACTATCCTCTGCTTCTGACCTTCGTTTTCTTCTTCATATTCGCGGGAAATATGGCGCGGATAGACGTTATACGCGACTTTTTCTCTATGCTTTTAGAGAAGAATACCCTTATATTCAGCACATTATCCTGCCAGGTAATAAGTAACGTTCCTTCGGCAATTCTGCTGTCGCAGTTTACGGGGAATTACGCCGACCTGCTTGTCGGAGTAAATATCGGCGGTGTAGGTACCCTCATCGCATCTCTTGCCAGCCTCATAACCTTCAGAGAATATACCAAGCATAATCCCGGAAAGACCGGTTATTATATGGGAATGTTCTCGGCCTTCAACTTCGGATTCCTTATAGTTATGACGGTATTTATGCTGGTATTTAATATGATAGTATAAAAAATATCCGCCGTTTTCGGCGGATATTTTTTATTTAAGAAGCACTTCTGCTTTATCGTCGCTGTATGCGATTCTCTCTCCCGAAGAACCGAGGGAGTTAAAATAGTCAAAGTATTCTTCTTTACTGCCGAAGGGAACCTTTGCATTCGCTATAATTTCCTTGGCCTTGGCCGCGTCATGCTTAAGCAGGGTGTGAAGCAGGGCAAGCTGCCATTTAGCGCTGTTAACGCAGGCATCGACCGGGTCGGCAATACAGTAATTGTTTCCGTGAGAACGACCTGTCGCGCCTCCCGCATAAGCGTGAATTACAGGCATAACGCAGGAAAGATCTCCCATATCGGTGCTTCCCGAACCCATTTTATCATCGACGAAAATTTCCTTGTCGGGGAAGCATTCGTTAAACACTTCTTTGGCAATATTCATAAAGGTAGGGTCATCTTTTAGAGGGGCGTAGCCGGGCATATCGGTGATATCCACGTTGACGTCCATTGAAAGGGCGGCGCCTATGAGAGCCTTGTTGATACGCTTGTTCGATTCGGCGATTCCTTCGAAGTTGCTTCCTCTCACGTAGCTTTCCATGGTTACAACTTCGGGAATGGCGTTTACCATATCGCCTCCGCTTGTGATAATGGGGTGGAAACGGATTATATCGTCCTCTTTAAAGGTCTCTCGGACGGCGTTTGCGGCGTTTATTCCGTTGGTGGCGGCATAAAGAGCGTTTTTACCTGCCCAGGGAGCACCGCCTGCGTGGGCGGCAACACCTTTATATGTGATTCTTTTTGCGAGACATCCGACCGAGCCTCCCGTAAGGGCAAAGTGGCTTGAGGTATGCATCATAAATGCAAGATCGACTCCGTCAAAATACCCTCTGTAAAGATATTCGGTCTTTCCGCCGAAGTAACTTATCTTTCCTTCCTTCATAAGACCCATACGGTATTCGATTTCAAGGAGCTCCTCGGCAGGTACCGAGCAGAGCATTATTTTTCCGCAAAGGCCGTCAAGGGCGCCTTCCTCTTTAAGAGCGGCGGCAACGCCTATAAGAGCTGCCGACTGTGCGTTATGTCCGCAGGAATGTACGGCTCCCGTAACAGGGTCGGCTTCGGGATGAGCGGGACAAATTATTGAGTCAAGCTCGCCTAAAATCAGCAGAGTAGGTCCTGGACGACCTGTATCTATAACGGTATAAAAACCTGTAATACCATCGGCTTTGGTGATTTCATAGCCAAGATCGGTAAAGGCTTTTTCCATATATGCAGAGGTTTTAAACTCTTTATAGCCGGTTTCGGGATTCTTCCAGATGTACCGTTCGGTATCAAGTATAAGCTGTTTGTATTTATCTACGTAGTCGAAGTATTTTTTCATGATATCACCTCAGTTTTATTATACCACAAATACACCAAAAGACAATACGGATTTGCTTGCAAACGAAGGATATTTGTGTATAATGAAATCAGATAATTTCTTTAGAAATCGGAGGAAGCTTATGAATCAGAAGGAAATGTTTAAAGAGGCCTTGTGGATAGGCGCTGAAAAACGTGAATATACCGATTTTGCGATAATCAGAGGAGACTTTTTCATCACAGATATAGAGCCTGCCGAAATACGTGCGGCGGGTCTCGGATTTTGCCGCATCTATATAAACGGAGTTTGCCTTAATCCCGATTCCTTTCTTCCTCTTTCTTCCGATTATGAGGACGGACAAGACCCCGAAGGCGAGATTTTGACCCACCACAGACTCTACGTGCCCAAATTTGACATAACACCTTATATCAGGGTCGGACACAATACCGTTGCCATACACTACGGCGGAGGCTGGTATACCCATGCTCAAAGACCTTTCGGTCTGCCAAAAGCGATCTATTGTGTAACGGTGGGTGACGAAAGCTTCGTATCTAACCAAAACTGCACCGTAGAAAAAAGCTATATAACCGAATACCATCTACAGCACTGTGAGCATCAGGATAAGAGCGAATTTGACCCGGCCTGCCTTACAAGAGATTTCGACGACTTTTTATGGAAGAGTGCAACCGTAACCGAACAGCTTGAAACCGATTACAGATTTACAAACTGCCCCGTCGACGTTGTTACGAATGAATATAAGCTCAAATACGTGGGAGAAGGGGAGAGCGGTAGTGTTTACGACTGTTCTAAAAACCTTTCGGGCTATCCGGTCATAAAGCTCGATGCACCCAAAGGTGAAAAGATCACGGTAAAGTTTTCGGAGGATATCCTGTCCGATAACTCCCTTGATCCTACCCATATACACTTTCAAACCTTCTCTGCCGTTTCCGATGGTAATGGCCTTATTGCTCATCCTGAGTTTACCTGGTTCGGATTCAGATATATCGAGATTATCGGAGATGCAGAGCCTGTTTGCGTAAAGGAAATACATTCCGACGTTGCCGTAAATTCAAGCTTTAAATCGGATAATGAGTCCTTAAACTGGATATACGAAACCTTTGTGCATACAATGCTTTCGAACCTCCATACGGGACACCCCTCCGACTGTCCTCATCTTGAGCGTCTCGGATATACGGGCGACGGTCAGGTTACGGCAAATGCGGTTATGTCTGCTATTGATATCAAGGAGCTTTACCGTAAATGGATGGAGGATATATCCGACTGTCAGGATACCCTTTCGGGTAACGTGCAGTATACCGCACCCTATGTCCGTTGCGGCGGAGGCCCGGGCGGATGGGGCTCGGCCATTATTGAGGTACCTTATCAGTTTTATAAGCATTACGGAGAAATAGATGTGTTAGAGCGCTATTATCCGCAGATGATTAAATATATAAAGTATATGGAAGATCACACGGTGGGAAGTCTCGTTGTCTACGGTCAGCCCGGACTTTGGTGCCTCGGAGATTGGTGTATGCCTGTTGTTCATACTAATCACGGTGTCCGTCACGGCTTTGGCACAAAGGAAATGCAGATAATCCTTCCTCCTGCCTTTGTAAACACCTATTTCCTTGTAAAATCTCTGTATAGCCTCTCGGATATTGCAAAGATAATCGGGAAGGAAAAGGATATAGCGGCTCTGAAAGAAAAGGCAGACCGTTACAGAGAAGCGCTGAAGGCATCTTATTTTGATGTGTTCGGTAAAAACTATCTCGGCGGACTTCAGGGAGCCAATGCCTTTATGTGGGACCTTGGAAACGAGCCTGATGAGGTTTACAAAAACCTTGTCGAGTATTATAAGGGTCTGGGTTTCTTCGATACGGGAATTTTCGGAACCGATATCGTTATCCGTCAGCTGTTTAAGGGTGGAAACGCCGACCTGGCAATAGAACTTATGACAAGCGATAAGGGCTTCTCCTTTGAACGTTGGCGCAAGGTTGGCGCTACAACCTTCCGTGAATATTGGCAGGATAAGGATTGCCGTTCGCAGTCTCATCCCATGTTCGGTGCGGTGGTCGCATACTTTTTCGAATATCTGCTCGGTATAACCCAGGCAAGCGGAAGTGCGGGATATAAGCAGCTTATTATAAAGCCTATCTTGGCGGAGAAGATCAACACTCTGTCGGGAAGTATGGAGATTCCCGCGGGAACGGTTTCGGTCTCCTATGAAAAGCGATTCGATTCTGTATCCTTTGCAATTACTTTACCCGATAATACCGAAGCCGACTTCATATACGGCGACGAAAAGCGCAGGCTTTTACCGGGACTCAATAAAATGATACTAAGAAGAACTAAGTAAGGGTGAATGCTATGAAAATTAAAGAAAAGATTCAGCTTGGATTTGAAGGACTGGTAGAACACGGTCCTATAAATATCGTTGCCTTCGGCGACAGCGTTACCCACGGTGCTTTTGGTGCTGACCAGATAGATTACGAAGCGGTTTACTGGAACGTTTTAAAGAAGAAGCTTATTGAATACAGAAACTACGTTCCCGTAAACGCTATTAATGCGGGTATCGGCGGTATAACCGCTAAGGATTCGGTAAAGAGAATAGATACTCAGGTGCTTAACCACACCCCGGATCTTGTTATCGTGTGCTTCGGCCTTAACGACGTAAACGGGTCTTATGAGGCTTATATATCGGCTCTCAAAGAAATCTTCATAAGATGCTCCGCCGTTACCGATGTTATATTTATGACGCCTAATATGCTTAATACAAGTGTTTCGGAGGATGTTGAGGAGAAATATAAGGAATATTCCAAAAAGACCGCCGAAATGCAAAACAGCGGCAGAATGGACAAATATATATACGGTGCGGTAGATCTTGCCAATGAAATGGGTATACCTGTTTGCGACTGTTATTCCGAGTGGAAAAGGCTTTCCGAAACTCAGGATATTACAATGCTTCTCGATAACCGTATAAACCATCCAACAAGAGAGATGCACGGTCTTTTTGCCGATATGCTTTATAAGATGATAATCGGAGACGATAACGCAAACAAAGCAGACAGCACTATGTATAAGGAATAATTTAAAGGCTTTCCGAAGGGAAAGCCTTTTATATTTGTATAAAACAAAAAGAGTTAACCATTTGGTTAACTCTTTTTGTTGATTACAGCCACAAAAGGGACATTTTGACGTGTTAGTGTGTGACTTTGAGCTCTCGCAGTTTTAAACACAATCATACGTTTCCATTTGCCCACACAGCATACTATATGTAAGTGCTACGGAAAAGAAAATAATCCTTGTTTTTGTGTTCTTCATTTCAATATCTCCTTTATGTGCGAAATTCATTGAAACGAAGAAGTGGCAGTTCAGAGCAACTAACTCTGTACTGCCACAAACAAAGGCTATTTAACATCTTTTAAGAAAACAAC
>CAZRHF010000016.1:0-27201 GCA_964599835.1 uncultured Eubacteriales bacterium
GGCGGTATATCTCTGTTGCACTCTCCCTAAGGTCACCCTCGGCGGCCGTTAGCCGTTATCCTGCCCTGCGATGCCCGGACTTTCCTCAGGTGAATAAATTCACCCGCAGCCGTCCAACCGACTGAGCAAATGTATTTTAACATATTTGCTTTTAAAAAACAATAAAATCTTTTATTTTGGTATAACAGGTGGTATAATAGGAATATCCCTCCAAAATAACAAAGGAGAATGTATATGAAATTTCAGAATATGCCCTATACCCGTCCCGATATCGGGGCGATAAAGGAAAAGCTTAATGCTTTAAAGGAAAAAATAGAAAATGCCCCCTCGGTCACCGAGGTGATTTCGGCCTACGACGAGGTCTGCAACCTATCGGAGGAATATTCCACCCTCGGCTCGATTGCCTACGTCCGCCATACCATAAACACCGAGGACGAATTCTACGACGCGGAAAATAACTTTTTCGACGAGGTAGGTCCCGAGGTCTCCGACTCTTTTCAGGCGGTAAATAAGGCTATGTTGGCATCGCCCTTCAGAGCCGAGCTGGATGCCCACTACGGCGAGCTTCTGCTTAAAAACACCGAAATTTCGGTTCGGTGCTTTTCCTCCGAAATAATCACTATGGCGGCCGAGGAAAACAAGCTCCAGTCACAGTATCAGAAGCTTATCGCCTCGGCGAGGGTCGAATGGGAAGGGGAGACCATCCCCCTGCCTATGCTTGGTAAATATAAGCAGTCGGCCGACCGCGAGATCCGCAAAAAGGCCTTTTTAAAGGATGCCGAATTCTTCGATTCCCACAGGGAGGAGCTGGACGACCTCTACGATAAGCTTATAAAGCTCCGCAACAAGCAGGCCCGCACCCTCGGTTATGAAAACTTTATTAAAATGGGCTACGACCGTCTGGGCCGTAACTGCTATGGCCCCGATGAGGTTGCCGCCTTCCGTGATGAAATAAAGACACATATCGTTCCCGTTGTTTCTTCCCTTAAAGAGGCACAGAGAAAGCGTATCGGCGTCGACGAGCTTCACCTTTACGATAACGACGTAATGTTCAAGGAGGGCAACGTTTCCCCCAAGGGCACCTCGGACAAACTGCTGAGCGCCGCTATCGATATGTATAAGGAAATGAGCAGTGAGACTGCTGAGTTTATTTCCTTTATGGAGGAAAACGGACTTTACGACCTGCTGTCCTCAGAGGGCAAGGCTCCCGGCGGCTACTGCACCGAATTTGCCGCCTACAAGGCTCCCTTTATCTTCTCCAACTTTAACGGAACCTCGGGAGACGTGGATGTGCTCACCCACGAAGCGGGTCACGCCTTTGCCTACTACGTTGCCGCAAGAAAGGGTATTATCCCCGATTATACCTCCCCAACCATCGAGGCCTGTGAGATTCATTCCATGTCAATGGAGTTTTTGACCGCCCCCTGGCACGAAAGCTTTTTCGGCGAGGACACCGACCGCTACGAATACTATCACGCCGCCGATGCGCTGAACTTTATTCCCTACGGCTGTATGGTGGACGAATTTCAGCATATTATGTATGAAAATGAGAACCTGACCCCCGAGGAGCGAAACGAAAAGTGGCTGGAGCTCGAAAAGAAATACCGTCCCCACTTGAACCTTTCCGATCTGCCCTTCTACGGCAGGGGAGGCGGCTGGCAACGTCAGCTTCATATCTATCTCTATCCTCTTTATTATATCGACTACTGTATGGCACAGACGGTTGCTTTTCAGTTCTTTGCAGAATCGCTGAAAGACTGGAAAAAGGCTTTCGGGAAATATCTTGCCTTCGTCGACGGAGCAGGCACCAAAACCTTTGAGGAGCTGGTAAAGGGTGCCGATATGAGCCTGCCTTATGAAAAAGGCTGTCTTAAAGACACCGCCGAAACCATTACCGAATGGCTGTCTGAATTTAAGTTTTAAAATAAAAACCGCCCCACAGTGTGTGGACTCAGGATTTACGGCAATCGTCGGGGAGGGGCTTGCTCCTCCCGCAGCAGAATTGAACACAAGACAAAAAATAACGGTTACGAAGACATTTTCGTAGCCGTTAATCTTTATGTAACCGTAAGCTTTTTTTCGGGAGGATGCCGAGCCCCTCCTCTACTGCGTTCGTGTAGCCTTTAGTCAAAATAATAATTTCCGTTATAGCGATAATTGGTATACCAACACTCATATTCGTGAAATTCCGCGGCATAGGTAAGTATTGCAAAGATAAGAAACAGTCGGTCGCCGTGGCACATTTCGTAAACGGTAACTGTTTCATTTCCAATATCGATCTGTTTTTTATTAAAGAGCTCGCTTTCTTCAAAGCTTCGCGCCAAACGCTCGCCGTCGGAGATGGCACACTTACTGCAAAGTGATGCGATGGTAAAATCGACGTTGTGGTTTTTAATGATATAGTCTAAAGCCCTTCTGAAATCGGCATCGCAAAGAATTTTTAAAATTGTGGATACTCTGTCGTCGGTCAGAAGACTGCGCCAGCCCTTTTCGGGCTTTTTTAGCAATAGTCCGCCGCATTTTTTGCGGTAATAAACAACGTTTTTGTTAAATATACCCGTTCTGGTTCGAGGGTCGTCAAGACAGCTTTTAAAGTGCTCCAGCAGCTCTCTGACAGAATGTTCCTCTCCGTTTTCTCCGCTCAGTATTATGTTCCTTAGAAGATCGTCGCAGGTCAGGTCAAACACTTCGTTCGGGTCATAACGTTTCGTATTGTTTATACGGCCGAAAAGCTCGTCTATAGTAATGTCAAATACATCTGCAATTATCGGAAGCAGGGTGATGTCGGGCATATTCGTGCTGTTTTCCCATTTTGATACGGTTTGGGTGGAGACCCCGATCATCGATGCGAGATTCTCCTGAGTAAGATTTTTGCTTTTGCGAAGATTTAATATGCTTTCACCGATGTTTTTCATATTTTTCTCCTTTCGGGTTTATGAGTCAATTATAAAAGAGGTCCGGATATAAAACAATAACCGAAACGGATACAAATTATCTGTTTCGGTTATTTCTTTAAAGTAAATATATTCCCGATTCAAGGGAAACGATTTCATATTTGTTAATGAAAATATAGTCCTTTGCGGGCTCGTCAAATTCGAAATACAGTTCGGTCCGGTAGGTGGCGGTGTCCATTTTCCAGATGGAATTGGTGTCCTCACTGCAGATAAAAAGCTTGGTGCCTGCGGCAAAAAGGGAGGTGGCGCTCTTTATGGGGGATCTGCTTCCGCCGATCCTCAGCTCCTCTCTCAGGGTGGAAAGATTGTGCCTTATAAGCACGTTGTGCTCGGGATATGATATCCAAAGGGTGTTTCCGTAGACCGAAACACCTCCGGGCGGGCTGTTAAGATACAAAAAGACACCGCTGAAAAGCTCTTCTCCGCCGGGGCCGAAAATAGTGGCGCTTCCGTCCCGCTCAATAACGAAGGTGCGTCCGCCCTCTATAAGAATACTGAAGCAGGTGAGATAGTTTTTGATCTTATGCTCAAAGGTCTTATAGTCGGCGCCGAACTTGGTCAGCATATAAATACTTTTTGTTACGCTTGCTATCTTTCCCGTGTCGAAGGAGACCATCTTATAGCCGACCTTGTAATGCTCCTCGGTCTTCTCAATGCAGTATGCATATAAAAATCCGTCGGGCAGGGGGTGTATCGAAAAGGCGTTATCGCCTGCAATTCTGTTCATAGCTTCTCTCTCTTTAAAGTTTTATAATTCCCTTGTCGACCATACTCTGGGCACCCAGCAGGACTCCTGCCTGACCGCTTGCAAAATTGAGTCCACCCTGAAGCCAGGCGGCGTAGGGCTCGCGAAGGGGAGCGTCGGCCGAAAGCTCGATGGAGGCGCCGAGGGTGAATGCTCCCGCCGCCATTATTACCTGATCGTCATAGCCGGGCATATCCCAGGGCTCGGGGGTAACGAAGGAATCGACGGGGGCGCCCTTCTGCATACCCTGACAGAAGGCAATAAGTGCTTCGGGGGTCTTAAGCAGAACGCTTTCTATGATATCGGCACGCTTTGCGTCGAATTTCGGTGTGGACTCATAGCCCAAAAGCTCGAAAAGAGCTCCCGCATAAGCGGCGGTCTTAAGGGCTTCGCCCACCGTATGAGGTGCGGCAAAAAGTCCCATATAAAGCTCGCGGTTGTGACCCAGAGAAGCGCCAACCTCTCTGCCTACTCCGGGGCAGGTAAGGCGGTAGCCGCACTGTTCAACCAGATCGTGCCGTCCTGCTATGTAGCCGCCCGTAGGAGCGATTCCTCCGCCGGGATTTTTTATAAGGGAGCCTGCAATAAGGTCGGCGCCGACGCTTGTGGGCTCCACCGTGTCTACAAACTCGCCGTAGCAGTTGTCGACTAAAATGAGGGTCTCGGGGGAGACCTCCTTGACCGCCTTGCAAAGCTCACCTATCTTTTCCACCGTAAGGGAGGGACGAAGGGAATATCCGCGGGAACGCTGAATATAAGCTACCTTGAATTTTTCGCCCGCCAGCCGTTTTTTAATTTCCTCTGTATCAGGCTCACCATTTTGGTCCAGCTCCACCTGCTCGTAGCCGATGCCGAAGTCTTTAAGAGAGCCGTCGCTGTCTCCGTCTATTCCCAAAACCCCTATAAGGGTGTCGTAGGGGCGGCCCGTAAGGCAGAGCATCTTATCTCCGGGGCGAAGCACGCCGAAAAGCATAACGCTGAGGGTGTGGGTGCCCGAAACGAAATTGTGTCGTATTAGGCTGTCCTCAGCGCCCACGCAGTCGGCAAAAACCTGTTCTAAGGTGTCTCTTCCGCGGTCGCCGTAGCCGTAGCCGGTAGAAATTCCCAGATGAGACTCGCTGACACCGTTTTTAATGAAAGCGCTAAGAACCTTGTGCTGGTTATGCATTGCGATGCGGTCTATCTCCTCAAAGGCATCCTTGCAAAGAGCTCTTGCCTTCAGGTCATATTCAAGAAGGGTAGGGTGAATATCGAAAAACTGTTGCATTTTTTAAATTTACCTCGCAATAACGACCCTGCCGATCTCGGAAAAGCCGTTTTTAATATAAAATTCTGTGTTTTTGTCTCCCGTGCAGGCCAAAACGTCGCCCTCAAGGCAGGAAAGAAGCTCGCCTAAAAGCTTGCTTCCCATTCCCTTTCCCCGAAGCTCCTTTTTAACCGAAATTCCGTTTATGACCGCCCCTTTTTCGCATAAGAAGGCAAGAGCGGCGCCTCGGTCGTTAACCGCAGCCGCGGCGGCACCGTGGCGAAGGCGGTGGGAAATATCGGCAGCAAAATCTTCAAATTTTGGAAGGACTATGTCTGAGTCTTCTCCCGATTTAAGTCCCTCGTATAAAGACGTAAGGCCTATGTCTGAGAATGAAAAATCTTTGTTTTTAACCGAGCTTTTACGGAGACAGACGTATTCTTTCTCTATGGAAAGGCCAAGCGTCTGGGCAGTCTCCTTGGCGGTGAAAATCTCCGAAAAGCCAACCGTATCCAAAAAGACCTTAAGCTCGTCTGTAGCCTTTTCGGTAAAAAGATACAGCCTGCCGCCGTTTCGCGCAACGGCTCCGATGACCCGTCCGTTTTCGGTCTGCACCCACGTATCCTCCTCCAGGACCGTGCCTTTAAAGGCGGCCTTGAGGCAGAGTATCTGCATAAGCGGGAGGTCGGGGCGGTAGATCTGTTCAAGCTCGACAGACAGGGTTATCATAAAACCTCTCCGCCCGCGATTTTTTCGGTTAAGAATTTTGCTAAGGGGAGCATATTTTCAAAGTCCCTCATATCTGCGACGCAGGAGGGGGAGTGAATATAGCGGCAGGGCAGGGAGATGACCGCCGTCTGCGCACCCTCTTTAGACAGGGCAAAGGCGCGGGAATTGTTTCCGCCCGAAACGCAGGACTTAGCCTGACAGGCAAGACCGCTGTTCATAGCAAGCTCGAATATACTTTTAGTGTAATAGTTGCCCTTGTCCATAAAGGAAACGGCGGGGCCTTCGCCCAGTCGGCAGACCGTTTTTTCATCGGGAACGCCGTTTAGATCTGCGGCGGTGGTACATTCCAGAGCAATGGCCGCGTCGGGCTCCACCGCAAAGGCGGCGGTAACTGCTCCTCGGGTACCGAGCTCCTCCTGAACCGTAAAGGTGGCGTAAAAATCGAACTCAGCCTCGCCCTTTAAAAGCTCGATAAGGCAGGCAACGCCTGCGCGGTCGTCAAGGGCGCGGGCTTTGAGTCGGTGCTCGCCGAGCTCGGTGGGAAGGCTGTCGAAAACGGCAGTATCGCCGAGGCGGATAAGCTCTTCCGCCTCATCCTTTGAAGCGGCTCCGATATCAATATAAAGACCGTCGCTGTCGGGGTATTTTTTGCGCTCGTCGGCCGAGGAAAGGTGAACGGGCTTCATACCGATAACACCCTTTACTCCGTTTTCAAAGGTGACGCTTCGGCAGAGCATAACGGCCGTTTCGATTCCTCCCACAACGGCAAATTTAATAAATCCGTCGGAGGTAACAGAGGTGGCAATAAGTCCGACCTCGTCGGTGTGGGCGTCTAAAACGACCTTTTTAAGAGGGCGCTTTTTGCCCTTTTTAAAGCAGATAATATTTCCGTTTTTGTCGACGCTTGCTTCGCAAAAGTCCTTGATCCGGCTTAAAATAAACTCGGTCATATTCTCTTCTCTGCCCGAAACTGCGGGAATGGTGCAAAGTTTTTTCAGAAGCTCTCTCATAATGCACCTCCGAGAAGAACGTATTTTTCTAAAATATCACATACCGAGGCAATATCTTCAAGGTCGACCACCTCGGCAGGGGTATGCATATTCCGAAGGGGTACGGAAAGAAGTCCGCAGGGGATTCCCGTTTTTGTCAGGGTTATAACGTCGGCATCGGTGCCGGTAGTGCCTCCCATGACCTCGAACTGGTGGGGGATTCCGTTTTCCTTGGCAATAGCGGTAAGCTTATCGGAGATCCTGCGGTTTAAAATGGGGGAAATGCCTATCATTGCGCCATCACCCAGCTTTCCGCACTTGGTGGGAGAGACGTCGGGTGCGTTTCCGAAGGAAACGTCAATGGCAACTGCTTCGTCGGGGAAGATGCCGAAGGCGGCGGTCTTTGCCCCTCTGGTGCCAAGCTCCTCCTGCTCCGAAAGGCATAAAACAAGATTTACGGGCAGGTCTTTATCATAAAGCCGTTTTGCAAGCTCAATAAGGCAGAATACTCCTGCGCGGTCATCGAGGGATTTTCCGCTGACCCTTGTTCCTGCAAGAGGGGTGAATTCTCGGTCGTAGGTCACAAGATCACCGGGGGAGACAAGCTCCTTTGCCCCTTCTCCGAGACCCGTATCAAGCAGAGTCTCGTCGGCGGTCTTAACCTCGGTCTCGCCCTTTAAATGGGGAGGGTTGGAGGAAAAAACGGCAGGGATGTCGGTTTTTCCGTGAAGGGTAACGGGGGTAGCGGGAAGTATTCGTCCGTCGTTCCCTCCAATACTTGAAACCTTTAAAAATCCGTCTTCAAAAACGTGGGTGACGATAAAGCCCACCTCGTCGACGTGGGCCTCTATCATAAGGGTCTTTTCCCTGCTTTTGTCTATCTCGGCAATAAGTCCGATACTGCCGAAGGGACGCACTCTTGCATATTTTGAAAGCTCGGAGGAAGCTATTTCGGTCGCTTCGTTAATGTGTCCGAGACCTGCGGCCTCGGACAGCTTTTTCAGTAGTTCAGTATTCATTAAAAAGACATAACCTTTTCTTTAAAGAATTTTCCGCGGGCGGCAAAGTTGGGGAATGCGTCGAAGGAGGCGCAGGCAGGGGAGAGAAGCACCACGTCGCCCTCGTCGGCCTTATCCCTCGCAAGCTCGATAGATTCGCCGAGAGATGCTGTTCTTATGATCTCGATTCCGCTGTCTTCATATCCCGGGTCGGCCTTGACTGCCGTCTCTATTGCGTCGGCAGTGGGTCCGCAGAGATAAAGCACCTTGACCTTGTCGATAACGTAGGGGGTCATGGGCTCGAAGGGGATGTGCTTGTCGTAGCCGCCTGCGAGAAGGATGACCTTTTGGTCGAAGGCCTTAAGTCCTGCGATGGTGCGGGTGGGGGAGGAGGCGATGGAGTCGTTATAGTATTTAACGCCCTTTTTCTCACAAACGAATTCGATCCTGTGCTCAACGCCTGCAAATTCGCGGGCGACCTTGCGGATGTTTTCGGCGCTGACGTAGCCCCAGACAGCCGAAATAGCGGTGAGGTAGTTTTCAACGTTATGATCGCCTAAGATAGTGATATCCTTCTTGTTCATAATGGGAGCGTCGATGCCGCGGTAGGACATGTGAAGGGTGCCGTCACCGTCAAGCCATGCGCCGTTTTTGACCCTGCGCTCCATAGAAAAGCCTAAAGACTGTCCGCGGACGAAATCGCGGAAGCCGTTGGTGATCTCATTGTCATAGTTAAGGACGGTGCGGGAGAAGGCGTTCTGATGAAGGATGATGTTCTTCTTGGCCTCAACGTACTCGTCCATATCCTTGTGAACGTCCAGATGGTTGGGTGCCACGTTGGTCACTACCGCAACGTCAGGACTCTTTCTCATAGAGATAAGCTGGAAAGAGGAAAGCTCGACAACTACGAAATCCTCGGGCTTTATATTATCGATCTCGGGAAGAAGGGGGTTGCCGATGTTTCCGCCAACGTGTACCGTCTTGCCCTGAGCTTTAAGCATCTCGGCAATAAGGGTGGTGGTCGTGGTCTTTCCGTCGGAGCCGGTCACCGCAAAAATGGTTGCGGGGCAGAGGTCGAAGAAGACCTCCATCTCGCTTGTGACGGCGATGCCCTTTTTGCGGGCGGCACTGAGCTCGGGGAGGTAGAAGCTCATCCCTGGTGTACGGAAGATGATATCCACCTCTAAGTTTTCCAGATAGCCCTCTCCGAGACGAAGCTCGGCTCCTGCCGCCTCTAAACGGTCGGCCATTTCGCCTATCTGCTCGCGGCTTCTTCGGTCGCAGGCGTAGACTCTGGCGCCCTTTTCAAGAAAATTTAAAATAAGCGGGGTGTTGCTGATGCCGATTCCGCACATAGCAATTTTTTTTGAAGAAATATTTTCCCAGAACTGTCTTACGTCCAAAACAATTCCTCCCATCGAAAAAGATATATTTATTTTATTATACTAAATAATATAAAAAATATCAACTCCGAGAGTGATTAATTTTAAAAATTCATATTTTCATAAAATTTGTGCTTTTTGGTGTTGAAAAATTCCGAAATATGTAATATAATGTACGTGTATTTTTAATACAGTTCGGAATACCGAACACAAAATTTTGATTGGAGGAAATCAAAAAATGAAAAAGCTTCTTGCACTTCTTCTCGCCCTTGCAATGATCTTCAGTCTTGCAGCTTGCGGCAGCTCCGACGATAAGGATGCTTCCGGCGACAGCGCAGCTAAGGACATCAAGGTAGGCTTCATCTGCCTCCACGACGAGAAATCCACCTACGACCTTAACTTCCTCAACGGTGTTGACGAAGTAAAGGAAACCCTCGGCCTTAAGGATTCTCAGATAATCATTAAGACCAACATCCCTGAAGGCGACGAGTGCTATCAGGCTGCTGCCGACCTCGTAGACCAGGGCTGTGACATCGTATTCGCAAACTCCTTCGGTCATGAAGACTTTATGATCAAGGCTGCTAAGGAATTCACCGACGTTCAGTTCTGCCACGCTACCGGTACCAAGGCACACACCGAAGGACTCTCCAACTACCACAATGCTTTCGCTTCCATTTACGAAGGCCGTTACCTCGCAGGCGTTGCCGCAGGTATGAAGCTTAAGGAAATGATCGACGCAGGCGAGATCACCGCCGCAGAAGCTAAGATGGGCTACGTTGGCGCATTCACCTACGCAGAAGTTATCTCCGGCTATACCTCTTTCTATCTCGGCGCTAAGTCTATCGTTCCCGAGGTTACCATGGACGTTCAGTTCACCGGTTCCTGGTACGACGCCGTTGAAGAGAAGAATGCTGCTGAGGCTCTTATCGCAAGAGACTGCGTTCTTATCTCTCAGCACGCCGACTCTATGGGTGCTCCCTCCGCTTGTGAGGCCGCAAAGGTTCCCAACGTTTCCTACAACGGAAGCACTAAGGACGCCTGCCCCAACACCTTCATCGTTTCTTCCAGAATCAACTGGGCTCCCTACTACAAGTATATGATCGAGTGCGTTATGAACGACAAGGCTATCGACGCTGACTGGTGCGGCGGCATTGCAGAAGGCTCTGTTGTTCTTACCGAGGTCAACGAGACTGTCGCTGCCGAAGGCACCGCTGCTAAGCTTGAAGAGGTCAAGAAGGCCATCGCTGACGGTACCGTTAACGTATTCGACACCGCTAACTTCACCGTAGGCGGAAAGGCTGTTGCCGCTGACCACAAGGCCGACGTTGACACCGACGCTGCTTTCGAGGCAGATACCGCTGTTGTTGAGAACGGTGTATTCAAGGAGTCTAAGTTCCGCTCTGCTCCTTACTTCGATCTCCGCATCGACGGAATCACCCTCTTAAACGAGAAGTTCTAATCTGACCCCTTAAAAACAATAGGCGGAGTTTTTTGCTCCGCCTATTGCTTTAAGCAAGCACGTATCATCTGTGTTTGCTTTAATGCTTTAAGGACAAAAGTCTTTTTTGTTTTTACAGCATTAAAGCAAAACGAAATCAATTTCGGAGGTGCAACAGTTGGCAAACAAATTAAAACTTGAATGCAGAGGAATCACCAAGACCTTCGGAAGCGTCGTCGCAAACAAGGACTGCGACTTAGACGTTCGCGAAGGTGAGATACTTGCCATCCTGGGCGAAAACGGAAGCGGAAAGACCACCCTTATGAATATGGTGGCGGGAATCTACTTCCCCGATTCGGGAAAGATACTTATCGACGGACAGGAGGTCTCCATTGCCTCCCCGAAGGACGCCTTTAAGTATAGGATCGGTATGATACATCAGCACTTCAAGCTGGTAAACGTATTCTCGGCGGTAGAAAATATCGCCCTCGGTACCGACGAAAACAAGAGGTATAAACTTTCGGAGGTAACCAAAAAGGTTATCGAGATAACCCAGCGCTACGGCTTCGTTATTGACCCCGGCAAAAAGGTTCACGATATGTCGGTCTCGGAGAAGCAGACGGTCGAGATAATCAAGGTTCTTTACCGCGGTGCCGACATACTCATTCTCGACGAGCCTACCGCAGTTCTGACCCCTCAGGAGACCGAAAAGCTCTTCGCCGTGCTCCGCCGTATGCGTGAGGACGGAAAATCCATCATTATAATAACCCACAAAATGCACGAGGTACTTTCTATTTCCGACCGAGTTGCGGTGCTCCGTAAGGGTGAACACGTGGCGACCGTAAACACCGCCGAGACAAATGAGGCTGAGCTTACCGAAATGATGATGGGCGAAAAGGTCGACCTTAATATCAACCGAAGCGAGCCTAAGAACGCCGTTGACCGCCTTGTGGTAAAGGGCGTTACGAGTCTGAGCGACGAAGGAAGAAAGGTTCTTGACGACATCTCCTTCACCGCCAGAGCAGGCGAAATTCTCGGTATAGCAGGAATCGCCGGAAGCGGACAGCGGGAGCTTTTAGAGTCTATCGCAGGTCTTCACAAGCTTTCGGAGGGCGAGATCACCTATATCGACCCCAAGACCGGCGAAAATGAAAACCTCCGCGACAAGACTCCCATTCAGATACGCGATCTGGGCGTCCGTCTTTCCTTCGTTCCCGAGGACCGTCTTGGTATGGGACTTGTAGGAAATATGGATATCGTCGACAATATGATGCTCAGGAGCTATAAAAAGGGAAGATCCGCCTTCGTAGAGCGCAAGGGACCAAAGGATCTTGCCGAACGCATCATCCGCGATCTTCACGTCGCAACCCCCTCTGCCGCGACCCCCGTACGTCAGCTTTCGGGCGGTAACGTACAGAAGGTGCTTGTCGGACGTGAGATAGCCGCCGCCCCCAGCGTGCTTATGGCGGCCTACCCCGTAAGAGGTCTGGACGTTAACGCTTCCTACACCATATACAACCTTCTTAACGAGCAGAAGGAAAGAGGCGTAGCCGTTATCTTCGTCGGAGAAGACCTCGACGTGCTTATGGATCTCTGTGACCGTATTATGGTCATCAACTCGGGTAAGGTTACGGGCGTCGTCGACGGACGAACCGCCAAAAAGGATGAGATCGGTATGTTGATGGTGAAATCCACCTCGGCAGAAGAGGATCTCGAACAGAAAGGAGAAGCTTAAATGGCAGAAAAAAGAGTAAAAACCCCTCTTTTCCATATTGCAAAACGCGACCCTGCCTCTATGCCCTGGTATTTCGGTGTGCTGGTTCGTATAGCCGCCGTGATCGCCGCTCTTGCAGTCTCGGGTGTGCTTGTAATGCTTCTTGCAGATAAGAACCCCATTCAGGTCTATTCCGAAATGATAAACGGCGTATTCGGAACCGAGCGCCGAATCTGGAACACCCTGCAGGATCTTGCTATCCTTCTTTGCATCTCTCTGGCCGTGACTCCTGCCTTTAAAATGCGATTCTGGAACTGCGGTGCCGAGGGACAGGTGCTTATCGGCGGTCTTGCCACCATCGCAGTAATGTTCTTCTTAGGCGATAAGCTTCCCTACCCTTTGCTTATACTGGTAATGGTAGTTGCAAGCATTGCCGCAGGTATTATCTGGGCGGTAATCCCCGCAGTATTCAAGGCTATGTGGAATACCAATGAGACCCTGTTCACCCTTATGATGAACTACGTCGCAATTCAGCTCGTAGCCTGGTTTTTGAAGGTCTTCGTAAAAAGCGGCTCGGGCGTTCTCAGCACAATGCCCGAATACGGTCTTCCCGTCATCGGCGGAAAGCAGTTCTTACTTAACATTATAGTCGTCGCTCTGCTTACGGCGGTCTCCTTTATATACCTTAAATATTCCAAGCAGGGCTATGAGATATCGGTCGTAGGAGAAAGCGAAAACACCGCTAAATACATCGGTATCGGCGTTAAAAAGGTCATTATCCGAACCCTTATCGTATCGGGAGCCATCTGCGGAATAGCCGGTCTCCTTATCGTAGGCGGAACCAACCACACCATCAGCACCGACACGGTTGCAGGCCGCGGCTTTACTGCGATCATGGTATCCTGGCTGGCAAAGTTCAACCCTGTAGTTATGGTTCTTACCACCTTTATCGTGGTATTTCTCGACAAGGGTGCACAGCAGATAACCACCGCCTTCGGCGTACCCTCCTCCATTTCGGATATTATTACGGGAATAATGCTACTGTTCATTATCGGATGCGAATTCTTCCTCCGTTATAAGATCGTCTTCACCGGACGTGCAAAGGAGGTGGCCTGATGATAGCCTTTATAGTCAGTGCGATCAGACTTGGTATGACCCTTCTCTTCGGTGCCACCGGAGAGACGATAACCGAAAAATCGGGACACCTTAACCTCGGTATTCCCGGAGTTATGTGCGTCGGCGCCTCCTGCGGATGCTTTGCTGAGTACGTATATCTTACCGCCGCAGGCGAAAACGTAAACGGCGTTCTGGCCGTTCTTATCCCCGTTATTGCCACCCTTTTGGGCGGTGCCCTTATGGGACTTCTCTTCAGCTTCCTAACCGTAACCCTTCGCGCTAATCAGAACGTTACGGGTCTTGCAATAACCACCCTCGGCGTCGGTATTTCCGATTATATTATCGATAAGACCGGCCTTATCTACATCCGCGGCGCAAGCTATTTCAAGGCCTCTATTCCCGGTGCCGAAAAGCTCGGTACCTTCGGGGATATCTTCCTTTCCCACGGCGTGCTGGTCTATCTTGCAATTATCGTTGCCGTTGCAACCAGCTTCGTTTTCAACCGTACCCGCGTAGGTCTTCACCTTCGTGCCGTCGGCGAAAATCCTGCTACCGCAGACGCCGCAGGAATCAACGTTTCCCGTTACCGCTATCTCGCAACCTGCATCGGCTGCGGAATTGCAAGTCTCGGCGGACTTTCCTTCGTTATGGATTACCTTAACGGAAACTGGGAGTATATAATCGACGATATCGGCTGGCTGGCCATTGCCCTTGTTATCTTCACGGTATGGAAGCCCAACCTTGCGATAATCGGCTCCATAATCTTCGGTGCCCTTTATATCGCTTCCAGCTACATCCCCGGGATCTCCTTTGCAGGAAAAGAGCTTTTCAAGCTTCTGCCCTACGGCGTTACCATAATCGTTCTTATCTTCACCAGTATCAGAAGCAAGAAAAAGAATCAGCCTCCCGAGAGCTTAGGACTTAATTATTTCCGCGAAGAGAGATAAAAAACATTAGAAATTTCTGAAAATTTGTGGTATCATTAACCTAAGATGTAAGTCCGGCAATAAAATTTTTTGCGTGCGATCTTTGAAAAAAGGTCGCACGTTTTTTATAGGAGGAGAAAATGATAGAGATCGGATCGACCATAATCTACGGAACAAATATATGTAAGGTTACGGGAATTAAGCCAATGACCCTCGGTAAAGTGACCCGTGACTATTACGTTTTAGCCCCCGTCTGGGACGATAAAAACCTTATTTATCTCCCCACCGACAACGAGGCCCTTGCCGCAAAGGCAAGGAAAATTCTCAGTGCAGAAGAAATAAACGCACTTATCGCCGTTATTCCCGAGGAGGAGACCGACTGGATAGCCGACGATAAGGACCGTGTCGCCAAATTCAAGGAGATAATCGACTCGGGGGACCGTGAGCAGATAATAAGAATAATACGAATGCTCTTTTTACGCAAAAAAGAACTGGAGGGTAAAAACCGCAAGCTTCACGCCGCCGATGAGGCAATACTTTCCCGCGCCGAAAAGGTCATCTACGAAGAATTTGCCCTTGTTCTCGGAATTAAAAAGGAAGAGGTAGTGCCCTATATCGCGTCCAAGCTGGACAAATAGAAATTAAAGAATAAATAATAAAGAAAAAATAATAAAATCGGTGTGGCCCCGCAACGGGATATATAGGGACAAGGGCCCGGGGCATAGGGCCGAGGGTTGGTGTGGCTCCGCCACGGATTATACAAACGTCCGTGATGAAAATTACGTAAAAGTCGGCCTTCCATAGCAGGGGACCGCTTGCGGTGGATGAGTAGAAGCCTATATCCAGTATCTATACGGGCAAATTCACAAGCTTTATAAAGAAAAAACGGCTACAAAACGTAGCCGTTTTTATTGTTTTGTGCCGTAGGCACGTGGTTAATTACAGCAAAATCCCGTGCTTTCGGCGGCGTGCTTGACCCGACCTACCGAGGTGTTATCACAGCAGCGGTTTCTGAGCTCGCAAACAGGATTTTCGCCACATTCAAATCGGTAATCCTTGCCCCTTCTGTTAATTGCGGCGCAGATGACCTTGTGGGAGGGTACCGTATCGGTATCGGGCGCAATTATCTTCTGATATCTGAAGAAGTCCGCATCCTCACCAAGGTCGCAGACCTTTTTGTAATCCTCTCTGCAACCCGTGAACTGAACCGTGCTCTTAAGAATACAGCGAACGTAGTCGATGTTTTCGTGTAGAGAAATCGGGGCGGGGAAGTTTCCGTCGGGAATGACCTGCTGCCACTCCTTGCCCTCGTACTTTTTAAGAAGCTCTGCCGCCTTGTGCAGGTGACCTATCTCGATCTCTAAGTTCTCCTCCCAAAGCTTTTTGATTCGTCGGTCGGTCTCGGTCATATAGCAGGACCAGTAGAGATAACATTCGGTGTATTCGTGCCAGAGAAGCATCTCCAGCCAGGTGGCCGAGGAATCCATAAGGGACTCATACTGGGTCACGTGCTCCTCTTCGATAAGGGCAATTTCCTGATAAAGCCGCCTCGACATATCGTCGGTGGCAAGGTTTGTGATATTCATATAATAGTTCATGGTCTGCTGTTCGGCGGCGGTGATTATCATTGTGGCAAGCACCGTCTCCTTGCAGGCCTTTTTGGAATCAATGTTCCTCTTAACGTTATCAAGGGGACAGCGGTGATGGGCAATGGTGGGTCGGCCCGGCATGACCTCGGTGTATTTTCCCACAAGCCGCTCGGCATAGATCCCCTGCTTGCCTTCAAGCAGATTGGCATATCTGTAAAGGTGGTCGAAATCCTCCAGCAATGCGAAATCCAGAGCTTTTTTAACGTGACAGTCGGGTTCGCGCTTTGCAAGCTCGGCCGTAAGGTCTACCGCCAACTGCTCGTAGGAAATTGTGTGCTCAAGGGCGGATTCATCGCAGGGCTTGAGAAGTGATATCTTAAGCTGTTGCTGTTTTTCGGCCATTCGTGACATAGCCAGCTCACGTCTCAGATCGTTGTCGGTGACGTGACGGGCGAACTGATGGGAAAACCAGTTTGACTCGAATTCGGTACCGTTCATAAGGATTATTCGGGTCTTGGTGTAGGGGTCGACCTCGTTTTTGCAGTAGGGCTTCGGGTACATCTCACAAAAGCTCTGAAAACCGTTTACTATAGGCAAGGGACGGTGGGAAAATGGATTCATAAAATTCCTCCTAAAATTATTCAGTAAAATTCTATGCAGTTTCCTTCCTTTTTATCCCTTTTGCCTTGACCTTTGCCCTTCAGGGTGATAAAATAAACCCGAGGTGTTAACTATGCTTTTATTTTACGTTCGCCACGGCGACCCTATCTATAATCCCGATTCCCTGACCGAGCAGGGGCTTCTTCAGGCTGATGCCCTTATCGAGCGTATGAAGATATGCGCCCCCGAAAGGATATTTGCCTCCAGCTCCAACCGCGCAATACTTACCGCCAAGCCCTCTGCCGAGTATTTAGGTAAGGAGATCGAAATTCTCGACTGGTGCAATGAAAATCACGCCTGGCGTCAGCTCACCGTTCCTACAGAAGGCGGCGGACTCACCTGGGCCTTTTCCCACAGACCTACCGTAGAGCTTTTTGCTTCCGACGAGGTAAGAAGGCTTGATAAAGAATGGTATACCCATAAGGCCTTTAAGGATACCACCTTTAAAGAGGGCATTGACCGAATACAGCGTGAGACCGACGCCTTTATGGAAAGTCTCGGATATATACATAAGGGAAACGGCTATATTGCCGAGTCTCCGAAGCATAAAAGGATAGCCCTTTTCGCCCATCAGGGCTTCGGTCTGGCCTTCCTTTCCTGCCTTATGGACGTGCCATATCCTATGATGTCTACCCGTTTCGATATGGGTCATTCGGGAATGACGGTGATAGAGCTTGCCGACAGCGGCTTTACCGTACCCAAGATCCTCCAGCTCGCCAACGACTCCCATATCTTTATGTCCGACAAGCTTAAGACCAAATATCAGAACAGAATTGAATTTTAATTAAATAATAAATAAAAAAGAATAAATAATAAAAAAGGTGTGGCTCCGCCACGGTCGAGGGGCTCGACACCCATTACGCGTATTGTAGACAGCGTAAAACAAAAAACATCTTCCTCGCGCTTAAATATTTACGCTATCCCTCCCCTACAACCGTATCCATAAAGTTTGCAAAAATAAAGCGATAATGTGACAGTTTAAATCACATTATCGCTAATTTTATTTCTATTCTCAACACCCTTAAGGATGCTTCTTCATTTTATCCGATCTTAGGATCTTAAAATAAAGTACCGCGCCTATAAGGGGGAAGAGCATACCCACAAGCATTCCAAGCTTCATTCCCATCTGCTCAGGGGTGAGGGAAAGATCGGACGCTAAGGATATGAGCTTTTCGTTAGTCATTGCGCTGTCGGTGATGATTCCCACAAGCTGTGGCCCGATAGAGGCACCGAGGTCGCCGCCTGCCGCCATTATGGCATATACGAAGACTCCGCCCATAGGTACTCTGTCGGTGGCGATAACCAGATTTCCCGGCCAGAGCATCGAAACGCAAAAGCCTGTAAAGCCGCAACCGACAAGTCCTATTATCGGATGGGGCGAAAGGGCGGCCGCAAGATAACAGATCACCGCTCCGATGGCACCGATAAAGATTACAAAGCGGATGTTTTTGCCGAATTTTCCGTAAAGGCTTCGTCCGAGTCCCAGCATAGCCGCAAACATTGCTACGCCGAAAATGTCGCCCCAGATCTTCGGAATACCCAAAGCCTGTTCAAGATATCCCGAGGCCCACTGTGCCATGGTACATTCGGCGGCACCGCCTAAAAATATGGCGAAGACCGATGCCCAAAGGGTCTTGTTTTTAAGGAGATGTAACGCTCCCGAGGCTTTTTCGGGCTTTTCTATTTCGGGAATCTCCGAAACAGCGTAAAAAACAAAGGTGAATATGGGGATGATGCTGAATATAAGGGGCAGGAAATACCAGTTTTCATTTCCGAAAACAAGGAGAAATACCGTGCTGACCGCTACCACCGCCACAACACCCCAGGCATAGACCGAGTGAAGTCGGCTCATAGCTCTGTCGGGGTCGTCGGAGGGCAGGGCGGCGATTATGGGGGAGAGCAGAACTTCGGACAGTCCGCAGGTGACCGAGAAAAGCACCGTTCCTATAAGCAGTCCCGCATATTCGTGTCCGGGGAATATAAAGGGTGCGCCCGCAAATATCCAAAGCCCCACCGCCGTCAGTATCGGCATAAACCGTACCGTTTTCTGAATATTGAATTTGTGGGAGAAAAAGGAGAAAATAAGGTCGATTACAAGCTGGGTCGAAAAGTTTACGAGAACGAGAAGTCCCAGTAGCGAATAGGAAATTCCGTAAAGGGTGCGGAAGGTGAGGAATAGCAGGGGTGCAACCGTGCCCACCACCGCCATGGAAATATTTCCCGTGTAACAGCCAAGCTTAACTTTGAGCGTGTTGCTCATTATCTTCCAAGCATCCTATGTACTATCGGCCAGGAATCGTCGGCATAGAAGCGGTGTCCGCCTGCGCCCTTTACGTGGCAGACGCGGTCGCCCTCGCCCATTTCCTCATAGGCCGATCTTCCGTGGGCAAAAACCGACTCTGCGCCCTCGATGGGGAAGATGGTATCCTCTGTTCCGTTTACCTGAACGTAATATTTGGGGTAGGACATAGCAAGCAGGTCGCCCATATCGAAGAGATTGGCGATTCCGGGGATATAGTTGCAGGCACAGTGGTGCATTGCTCCGATAGAATCCTTATAGGTGCTCATTGCGCAGGAGGGCATTGCGAGCTTGATTCTGTCCTCAAGTGCGGCAACGTAGGCGGTAGCGGTACCGCCGCCGGAATTGCCCATACAGCAGATGCAGGAGGTGTCGACCCTGTCGGCAAAGCTTTCTTCCAAAAGGTCGATAAGCCGCATAATATCCCAGACACGCTCGCCTGCGGTGGTGCGGCCCATAAGCAGGGCGGTCATGGAGGATTCGAAGCAGTGAGGGCCTTTTTCGTCTCCGCCGCATTCGCCGAAGTTTCTCTGCTCCATAGCGATAGCCGCAAAGCCTTCCTTAAGGGCGCGAACGCAGAAATCTCTGTCGCCGCTCCGAATATCCTCAACGTCTTCATTGTACTTAGGACGTGCCATAGAAATATGCATACCCTTGGAATGACCCTGAAGGGTTATAATAACGGGAGGATTTTCTACTCCGTCGGGTAAGAAAAGGTGACAGGGTACGCGGTAGCCCTCTTCGGTAGCGTAGGTGAAGCGAAGCTCGGTGGCACCGTCTGTCTTCTTCTCATATTCGATATCGAGATCGGCGTCTACCTTTGAAAATTTATCTAAGCCCATAAGGCCCATAAGCTTTTCTCTGGCAGCCGCCTGCCAGGTAAGAAGATCCTTTCCCTGATAGGAAAACTGAGGTCTGACCTTCTGAATAATTTCTTTACTGAATTCATAAGCTGTTTTCATAAAAAATCCCCCTTGCGGTTTTTAACCTATTATAATACAGTAAAACTTCTTTTTCAAGCAAATAAAAAAGTTTTTTACGGACAGAGAACAAATTACGACAAATGTTTTCTTATTTATCGTTTTTCGATAAATAATTGTTGACAAACGAGTATGAAGCGGTTATTATATAGGTGTAAAAACTTTTTTTACAAGGGGATGGTAAAATGCTTAAGATACCAAGCAAGTTTTCAATTCTTCTGTCGGCGGCCCTTTGCGTGCTTCTGTTTGCGGGATGCATCCTTGCGGCGGTAGCTTTGCCCTACTACATAGAAATGCTCGCCTATGAACGAAACGGCTTTTTCATAAACGGCCTCATAACCGAGGGACAGAGGCTGAGCGTTATGATATTCGCCTACGTGGGACTCGCCGCAATAGTTCTGGCCGACCTTATGCTCTTTTTCCTGCTTATGCGGGTGCGCGCCGAAAAGGTCTTTACCGATAAAAGCATCGGACTTCTCCGCGGAGTCTCCTGGGCCTGCTATCTTTTGGCGGCGGCCTTTATCGGAATAGGCTTTACCTACTCCTTTTCCTTTGCGGCGGCCTTTTTAGCCGTCTTTTTGGGCCTCTGCCTGCGCGTTGTCAAAAACGTTCTTGAGGAAGCCTGCCGCATCAAGGACGAAAACGACCTCACGGTTTAAAGCGAGGTATGAAATGATAATAATAAATCTCGACGTAATGATGGCCAAAAGGAAAATAACCTTAAATGAGCTGTCCGAAAAGGTGGGAATAACCTTGGCCAATCTTTCGGTGCTTAAAAACAATAAAGCAAAGGCTATCCGCTTTTCGACCCTTGACGCCATTTGCAAAGCCCTCGACTGTAAGGTTGAGGATATCCTTGAATTTAAGGAGGAAGAATAATGAATAATCAGCAGTATCAGCAGTATTACACTATGCCCCCTCAGCCGCCCTATCCGCAGTACGGCTATCAGCCCCATCCTGCCTATCCCCAGACACCTCCGCCGCCTGCCGCCCCCAAACGCAAATTCACGGGAGCCGAGTCGGCTCTGGCCTGGTTAAGTCTGCTTATAGGCTTCCTGCTCTGCCGCGTGTCTCCCGTCGGTCTTCATCCCTTCGGCGGATTTCTTCTTGTGCTGGCGGTCTATTTCACTACCTTCATTATTTTCGCCGCCAAGCATATAAAGGTTGCTCCCACGGGAATAGCCGCAGGTATAAGCGGCGCGCTGTTGGCCCTTCCCCTTATCTTCACCGCCTCCGAATTCGTGCAGAACATCTCCTTCTGCTATTCCTCGGTGGCCTATATCTATATGCTCTACGTTGCCGTAAGCGGCGGTAAAAAGCGTTTTTCGAACCGTCTTCTTCTCGACCTTTTTAAAGCCCTTTTCGTTTTACCCTTTTACTCCTTTATATCGGTGTTCAGGGCAATGTTTACGGGCAAGGTCGGCTTCAGCGGAAAAATAGTTTTAAAGGTATGTATAGGTATAGCCGTTGCCGTTATCCCTACCGCGGTCATACTGGGTCTCCTCTCCTACGACGCCGCCTTTATGGAGCTTATGCGCAGTATATTCGACTTCACTGCCTACGACGTATTCCTCTTCGTGACCGATATGATCTTCGCCGTTCCCACCGCAATGTACCTTTTCGGACTTTACGCCTCCTGCTCCGACGGTATAGACGGCGAGCTGCTTAAGGCCGAGCCCTGCAAGGCCGCCTTCAAAAAGCTTCAGATAGCCCCCGCTGTTACCGTTTTCGTTGCGGTAGTACCCGTGCTGTTTATCTATATCATATTCTTCATTTCCCAATGGAAATATTATATTTCGGGCTTTACGGGCGACCTGCCTCTGGCTCTCAGCTATTCGGGCTACGCAAGAGAGGGCTTTTTCCAGCTTTGCATAGTTTCGGCAATAAATCTCGTGCTGGTGCTTATCACCGCTGTATTTGCCAAGCGCAGGCAGGGTAAACGTTCGGGAGTCCTTACCGTGACCGCCATACTCTTCTCGGTATGCACCCTCATACTTATTGCCACCGCCGTTTCCAAAATGGTGCTTTATATAAACAGCTACGGCCTCACCCCCAAAAGGATATGGGCCACCTGGTTTATGGTATTCCTGGCGGTCGCCTTCGTGATAATAATCCTCAGCCGTTTTGTAAAAAAGGTCAAGGTGCTGGCCCTGTCGCTGGCCGTGTTCGCCGTAATGCTTGCAGGTCTTACCCTCGTCCCCGTAAACCGTATGATAGCCGCCTATAACGTTGACCGCTATCTTGCAGGAACTATAGACGAGATCGACTATTACAGTATGCGCGATCTCGGGGTAGACGGAATTCCCGAATTCGTCCGTCTTGCGGAAAAGCTGGATGTGCAGGGAATTGACATCTCCTCTGCCGACCGCTACGAAGACCGTACCGAATACGACCTGTATTTCTACCTTACACGTCAGGCCGAAAGCCTTAAACAAAAGCAGGAGCGTCAGGGACTTCTTTCCTTCAACCTTTCGGAAAAGGCCGCCGTGACCGCCCTTGAAAGCATCGGATATATGGAATAAGATATGAAAAGAGCGCGATGCAGAACGCGCTCTTTTTGCGTTTCGCAACCGTTAGTTGCGAAAAATTCAAGTTTCGGTTGATAGAATAATTGTTTTTATTGAGGTATAATAATAGTATGGATAAAATTTAAGAAGGTGATTTTATGACTATCGGTCAGAAAATAGCAGCTTTAAGAGTAAAACTGGGAATTTCTCAGGAACAGCTTGCCGAAAAGGTTTCGGTCTCCCGTCAGTCGGTTTCAAAATGGGAAATGGATCAAGCCCTTCCTCAAATTGATAAAATATTGCTTCTGTGCGAGCTTTTTGAGGTTACCGCCGATGAGCTTTTAAAGAAAGATGTAGCCTTTAAAGATCAAAAGGAAGAGACTCCCCGTCAAAATAAATATTTCGGTACCGACGGTTTTCGCGGCGAGGCAGGGGTAGGACTCACTTCAATGCAGGCCTATAAAATAGGCCGTTTTCTCGGTTGGTATTATGCCTCTTCGGGTCATAAACCGCGTATTATTGTAGGTAAGGATACAAGGCGTTCAAGCTATAACCTTGAATATTCGGTGGTGGCGGGAATTACTGCCTCGGGTGCCGATGCCTATATGCTCCACGTTATAACCACCCCCGGCGTTTCCTACGTTACCCGTCAGGACGAGTTCGACTGCGGTATTATGATTACCGCATCACATAATCCTTTTTATGATAACGGTATTAAAATTATAAACCGCTACGGCGAAAAGCCCGACGACAGTCTTACCGCTCTTATTGAGGCCTACATAGACGGTGACCTCAATGCTTTGGGCGTCAGCGGTGACGACCTCCCTCTGGCTACGGGAGACAGAATAGGCTGTATTACCGACTATGTGGCGGGAAGAAACCGCTATGTTGCTTATCTTATATCTTTGGCTTCTCATTCCTATAAAAAACTGCGTATAGGTCTCGATTGTGCTAACGGCGCCTCCTGGTCTATTGCGGGTGCGGTGTTCGGCGCCCTTGGTGCCCAGACGGTTATGTTGGGCGCAAGCCCCGACGGTACGAATATAAACAGCGGATGCGGTTCGACCTGCATTGAAAATCTCTGTCGCACCGTTAAGGAACAGCATCTCGATCTGGGATTTGCCTTCGACGGCGATGCCGACCGCTGTATTGCGGTGGACGAAAAGGGCAATGTGGTAGACGGAGATGCAATTCTCTATATCCTCGGACGGCGTCTTTCTTCCCGCGGAATGCTGGGCGGTGACACCGTTGTAGCAACCGTTATGTCTAACAGCGGACTCTTTTCGGCTCTTGAAAAGGTTGGAATTAAATGCGAGCAAACTACCGTTGGCGACCGCTTTGTTTACGAGCGTATGCAGCAAAAGGATTATTCTCTGGGCGGCGAAAAATCCGGTCATATAATCCTTAAAAAATACGCCACCACGGGGGACGGTCTTCTTACCGCCATTATGCTGACCGAGGAGCTTTGCGATTCTAAACAGCCTCTCTCCGAGCTTGCAGGTCCCATAGAATTCTACCCACAGCAAACGGTAAATATAAGGGTCAGGGATAAGGAGGCCGCCGTTTCGGACGTCGAGGTTCAAAGGGTTTGCGAAGAGATCGAAAGAGAAATAAACGGCAACGGCCGCGTCCTTCTGCGTAAAAGCGGCACCGAGCCTATGATAAGGGTAATGGTGGAATGTCCCGACGAGGAAAAATGTAAGCAGTACGCCGATACCGTCGCCGAAAAAATAAGAGAAAGAGGGTACGGCCTTGAATAACCCTCTTAAAACGAAAGAGCTTTTCGACTGCCCGGTGTCATATCTTAAGGAGCTTTTCGGGCAATGTGAATACCCTTGGGAAATGCTTCCGAAAATAGGGGAATATATAAAGAAGATATCAAAAGCTCTGCCCGACGGCTACACCGAAATATCAGAGGGCGTCTGGGTAGGGGAAAATGTGAAGATATACCCCACCGCTACCGTCGAAGCTCCCGCCATAATCGGAAAAAACACCGAGATCCGCCCCGGTGCATACCTTCGAGGTAACGTCATAACGGGAGAAAACTGCGTGCTGGGAAATTCTTCCGAGTTTAAAAACTGTATCCTGCTCAGTGGTGTTCAGGCGCCCCATTATAACTATGTCGGCGATTCGGTTCTGGGAAATAAAGCCCACCTCGGCGCAGGTACCGTCTGCTCAAACCTTAAATCCGACGGAAGAGCGGTGGTTATCCACGGGGACTGCGAATATGAAACGGGGCTCAGAAAGGTTGGGGCGATTCTGGCAGACGGCGCCGATATCGGCTGTTCCTGCGTCCTTAACCCGGGTACGGTCGTAGGTAAAAAAACCTCGGTCTATCCCAACACCGCCCTCCGCGGCGTTTATCCCCCCGACAGCATAGTAAAATCTTCAGAAACAACCGTAAAAAGAGAAAACCGATCGTAAGATCGGTTTTCTTTGTATAAAAAAGACCTTTTTTGGGCTTTGCGACGCAATAAATAAGCCGCGCAAACGAAAAAATGTCAGAATAGGTCTGTTATTTAATCAAATTAATATCTTGTGTGATATATTGTAAATGATGTATAATCGCTATGTATCATACTTGAAGGAAGGGTTCTGTATGAAAATATTGAATTTCGGTTCCTGTAATATAGACTCGGTCTATTCTCTGGATCATATCGCAGCCGCAGGTGAGACCGTTTCCGCCGACTCAATGCGACAGTTTGTTGGTGGCAAGGGGCTTAATCAGTCGGTTGCTCTTGCCAATGCGGGAATACCCGTATATCACGCGGGCTGTATAGGTGCCGACGGCAAAATGCTGTCCGATTTTATGAAGAAGGCAGGGGTCGACCTGACCTATCTTAAAACCGTCGGGGAAAGCACGGGACAGGCTATCATCCAGGTGGATAAAAACGGCGAAAACAGCATCGTATTGTTCGCAGGCGCCAACCACTCGGTAACCGCCGAGCATATAGACGCGGTCCTTTCGGATTTCGGTGAGGGAGATTACCTCGTTCTGCAAAACGAGATAAATAATCTTGAATATATCATAAGCCGTGCCGCAGAGGTCGGAATGAAGATATTCCTTAATCCCGCTCCCTTTACCGAAAGCATCCGCACCGTCGGCCTCGAAAAGGTCTACTGTCTTATCGTGAATGAGATCGAGGCGGCCGCCCTGGCGGGCTCTGCGGGCACCGACCGCTTCGTTACCTTTTTAAAAGAAAAATATCCGCATCTCTGTGCCGTTATTACCCTTGGCAAAAGGGGCTCGGTATACGTGGATAAGGACCTGCAGATACGTCAGTCTGCCTTCTCGGCAGAAACGGTTGACACCACGGCGGCAGGGGACACCTTCGTTGGATATTTTGTGGCTGAGCTCAGCCGCGGAAAATCGCCTGCCGATGCCCTTCGCACGGCAAGTATGGCTTCGGCCATAACGGTTTCCCGTCCGGGAGCCGCACCCTCCATACCTCTTCTTAAAGAGGTCTTCGAGTCTAAGCTTACGCCCAAAGCTACGGTCGAAAGCGACCTGCAAAAGGAAAAGGTGCTTTCCTATCTGGAAAGCAATTTTGCCGACGCTTCTCTCAGCGAGCTTGCAGATCTTCTGGGCTACAGCGATTCCTACGCCACCAGGTGGATAAAGAAGACTCTGGGCAAATCATTTTCGGTAATGCTGTGCGAAAAACGTTGCAGTATTGCGGCTGAAATGCTTAAAAACACCGACGTTTCGGTTAGGGATATTATCAACGTCACGGGCTATTCCAACGAAAGCTTTTTCAGAAAAACGTTCAGCAAGCTTTACGGCTTAAACCCTGCAAAATACCGTCAAAGCTTCAGAAAATAGGAGCTAATTATGCGTAGATTTATTTTAGGTACAGACTGGTGGACCGACTGCGACGATGCAGTGGCCTTACGTCTGCTTTGTAAAGCGGCAAAGTCAGGGCGTATCGGGCTTTGCGGTATCGTTATAAACGCCTGTATGAAGGATTCTGTCGCCTCACTGGACGGATTTCTTACAAAGGAAGGAATGAAAAATGTCCCGATAGGGATCGATCTTGACGGCACCGATTTTACCGGAACCCGCCACAGCTATCAGGGAAGGCTTACAAAGTATGCCAAAAACTATAAAAGCAACGCCGCCGCCGAGGACGGAGTCCGCCTTTACAGAAGACTTTTAGCCGAGGCTGAAGAACCGCTTGAAATAATCGAAATAGGATTTTTGCAGGTGGCGGCCGCTCTGCTTTTAAGCGACCCCGACGATATTTCTCCCTTAAACGGAACAGAGCTTGTGAGAGCAAAGGTCAAAAAGTTCTGGGTCATGGCAGGTAAATGGGATGAAGAGGTCGGCAGTGAGCACAATTTTAATAACAACTCCCGTTCCCGTCGCGGCGGCAGTATTTTCTGTGAAAAATGTCCCGTTCCCGTCACCTTTTTAGGCTTTGAGGTGGGCGTTTCGGTTATTACGGGCGGAAGCCTCAATAAAAACGACCATCTGTATGACGCTCTTTGCGATTGGGGCTGTCCTGAAGGACGGTGCTCCTGGGATCCTATGACGGCGCTTCTTGCGGTGATAGGTGACGAAGCCGAGGCGGGCTACGACACCCTTTCGGGCACCGCTTCGGTGGATACTGAGGACGGAAGCAACCGTTTTTTGCCCGACCCGAAGGGTCACCACAGGTTCGTTATTAAAAACAAGGACGACAGCTACTACCGCAATATGATAAACGGGATGATTTTATAAATGTTGGGGAGTTTTAGTGTCAGTTTATAAAAGAAGAATTATTTGAAAACACCCATCAAAACAAAAAACCGACCGTAAAGGTCGGTTTCGTTTTGAGTAAGGACTATAAAGAAGATATTTTTGGCAGTTTTGCGTATGAATTTGAACTCTCACATAACAGTTGACTTTTAGTGATATTCCGTCTTCGACGGAGTGATATATTTTGCTAC
>CAZRHF010000017.1:0-26519 GCA_964599835.1 uncultured Eubacteriales bacterium
TTACTAAGGGTATAAGCGTTGCGCAGATAGGTAAGGTCGTGAGCAGGGGAGAGCTGTTGGTTTCGGGTATTGCTTTGAATGAAAAAGACTTTGTAAGATCTGAAGGTACAGTTATTGCTGAAACCGAAAGAAGATTCACGGTTACGGTCAATAAGAACCTTGAATACAAAACCGTGAGTAATAAAAGCCAAAACAAAAAGGTGTTATGCTTTTTTGGCCTTAAGTTGCCTCTGTATTTAAGCGGCACTAAGGATAATACGTTTTCATATTTCAGTGAAGATTATTTATCACTGTTCGGCAAAGAACTGCCGGTTGGTATTATTACCCGAACTTTTTATGAAACCGAAAACAGAACAAACGAAATCGATGTTTCCGAAGCCGAAAGCATTGCAAAACTTAATGTTACCGAAAAACTTCGTGAAACTGAGATAACAGAAGTTGAAAGCTGTGGCATTTCGGTTAAAGATAACGGAGATCATTATACTGTTTATATCGACCTGATCTGCAATGAAAATATTGCAATTTGCAGGGAGATCCAATATGATAGTAAGCCTTGAAAAAATTTTTAGAGTGTAGTATAATATTAAAAAATATTTTGGAGTGATAAAAACGGAACAGATTATTAATATCGACAGAATGGAAGATATTATCAGTCTATTCGGAAGTTTCGACGAAAACATCAAGAGGTTAGAAAAGGAATATTCAGTAAGCATAACCTCTCACGGAAGCTATATTCGTATTAAAGGCGACCCTGAAGACGTTCATCTTGCTGTTAAAGCGGCGAACGGACTTCTTGCTCTCATTTCTAAGGGAGAAGCAATTACCGAACAGAACACTGAATATGTTTTTTCTCTTGTTGCTGACGGAGAAGAGGAGCAAATTTCCAACCTTACAGATTCCGACTGCGTTTGTATAACCTCAAAAGGAAAACCTATAAAAGCTAAAACGCTGGGTCAGAAAAAATATCTTGAAGCTATAAAGAATAACACTATAACTATTGGTGTCGGTCCTGCGGGTACGGGTAAGACTTATCTTGCTGTAGCTATGGCGGTTAAGGCCTTTAGGGCTAAGCAGGTGAATAGAATCATCCTTACCCGTCCTGCCGTTGAAGCAGGAGAAAAGCTTGGATTCTTGCCGGGCGACCTGCAATCAAAGGTCGATCCGTATTTAAGACCTCTGTATGACGCTCTGTTTGATATGCTTGGTGCAGAAAACTTTCAAAGATGTCAGGAAAGGGGAGATATCGAGGTTGCGCCCCTCGCATACATGCGCGGACGTACACTCGACGATAGTTTTATCATACTCGATGAGGCGCAGAACACTACCTGTGAACAGATGAAGATGTTCTTGACCAGACTCGGCTTTAACTCTAAAGCAGTTGTTACGGGCGACGTTACTCAAATAGATCTGCCCGACGGTAAGAAATCGGGACTGAAGGACGCGGTTTCGATTCTTAAGAAGGTCGACGACATAGCAATAATAAAGCTTTCAAGCAAGGACGTTGTGAGACATAAGCTTGTTCAGGCTATTATCAACGCGTATGAACGCGCTGAAGAACAGAGGTCGAAATAATGCTTATAATCAATTTTTCCAACCGACAAAGAAAATTCTCAATTTCCGCAAAGCACAAAGACCTTATAACCTCTGCGGTCACCGCATCGTTGGAGACCGAAGGGATCTCTGATCCTGCTGAGGTAAACGTTACATTCGTCAGTGATGAGGGTATCAGAAAGATAAATAGAGATTTCAGAAATGTAAATTGTTCTACCGACGTATTGTCTTTTCCTTTGGGCGAAAACGGCGTTTATGATGTAAGCCCCGAAAACGGCTGTCTTCTTCTCGGTGACGTAATAATTTCTGTTGAACACGCTGAAGCTCAGGCTGAGCTGTACGGACATGGTTTTGAAAGGGAATTGGCTTATCTTACTGTTCATTCTGTGTTTCATCTTTTAGGCTACGACCACCTTGATGAAGCTGAAGAAAAAAAGCGTATGCGCGCAAAAGAAGAAGCAGCTCTTTCACTTATTGGACTTCAAATAATTTAAGGAATTACGTAATGAATAAAACCTATACAACATTTATTGCCATCGTCGGCAGACCTAACGTTGGCAAATCATCAATCATCAATAAGCTTCTCGGACAAAAGATTGCAATCGTTTCCGATAAGCCTCAAACGACCCGCACAAGAATAATGGGTGTTCTCACAAAGGATGCGGATCAGTTTGTTTTCGTAGATACCCCCGGATTTCATAAGCCGAGAAACACCTTGGGTGAAAATATGATGAAGGCGGTGGGTAACGGGCTTTGCGACGTCGATGCCGTTATGCTCGTTGTGGAGGCTTCTTCGAAATTTTCTCTTGAAGAAGGTGAAATACCTGCGGCGGAGCTGGAGCTCATCAGAGAGATCAAGCGCAGAAAGCTTAAGGCTTTTTTGGTTATTAATAAGGTAGATCTTCTGGAAAATAAAGAAGACCTGTTTGAGATAATTACAAAATACACCGGAGCCTTTGATTTTGATTCGGTAATTCCCGTTTCTGCAATTCAAGGCGATGGAATCGGTATTATCACCGAGGAATCGCGCGCCTATCTTAAGGAATCTCCGCATTATTTTTCCGACGATGACGTAACCGATCAGAGCGAAAAGGTAATGGTTGCCGAAATGATAAGAGAAAAGCTCCTTCGCTCTCTTGACAAAGAGGTACCTCACGGTATAGCAATTGATATAGAACGCTTTTTTGAACGCGATACAGCAGAGGGTGAGCCGCTGTTGGAGGTCGAAGCTATGATTTACTGTGAAAAAGAATCGCATAAGGGCATTGTTATCGGCAAAGGCGGAGCTATGCTGAAAAAAATCGGTACTCTTTCCCGCCGAGACATCGAAAACTTCTTTGGCATAAGGGCTTCGGTCAAGCTTTGGGTTAAGGTCAAGGAAGATTGGCGTAATCGTCAGGGGCTTATTCATACCTTCGGTCTTGACTGATTTTTCCTATCATAATATTCCTACTCCTTCAAAAAATATTATTACCGAATTTGATCAACGGAGTGGAATTTATGCTTTTGGATGAATATTGGGACAAGTTTGTTGCCGACGGTAAGATCGAGTCTTATCTCAGCTATAAACAACATTTGAATTCTCAGGAAAATTATAAAAATGGTACAAGTACAGTTTTCGACGGACGGCCTGATAATAAGGGAACAGAATATCGGTGATAATGACAAGCTCGTTACGATCTTAACACGTAATATGGGTGTCATCTCGGCCTATGCCGCAGGTTCAAAAAGTATTAAGAGCAAAAAGAGTTCGGCAACCTGCCTTCTGTCATACTCCTCCTTTGTTTTGAAGAAAAAAGGTGATTTGTTCAGAATAACCGAGGCGTCGCCGATAAAAGTTTTTTTCAGCACAGGCGACGATATTGAAGCTCTGTATCTTGCCCAATACTTTTGTGAACTTGCGGCCGTGCATACTCCCGAAGATTCTGTTTGCGAGTCTGTCCTCAGACTCTTTTTGAATTCTCTTTATTTTTTGTCTGAAAAAAAACGAAACATTTTTTTACTTAAGGCCATTGCAGAGCTCAGGCTCCTCAGTCTGATCGGCTATATGCCGGACCTTGTCGCCTGCAAAAAATGTGTTAAGTACGAGAAAGAGCTTATGTATTTCGACACGTTGGAGGGCCTGCTTTACTGTGCGGATTGTGTACCCTACCGCAAGGACTTTGCTCTTCTTAACGGTACCTTGATCATGGCTATGCGTCACATAATCTATTCTGATTTTGATAAGCTTTTTTCTTTTACGTTGCCAGACGATGCTTGTATCGCCCTTTCTTCGGTAACGGAAAAATATCTGATAAACAAAACCGAACAAAAGCTTAAAACTCTTAGCTTTTTCAATTCTTTATTTTAAGGAATCTACATATGTACAACTATCAAAAATATTATGACTCTTTGGAGTTTTCATCGGTGCTTGAGCTTTTATCCAACGAGGCCTCAATGTCATCTGCAAAGGATTCTGCCCGACTTTTAAAACCTTTTGATCATATTGATGCGGTCAGACGTGAGCTTGATAAGACCGACGAAGCTTATATTCTTTCCGCAAAGTATGCAACGCCGTCTTTCGGAAATCCGATAAATCCTTCTCCGCTTATAACCAGAGCTGAGGTTGGCGGCATTCTTAATATGAGCGAGCTAATTTCAGTGTCTGAATGTTTAAGGATCATCAGAAATGTTAAGACTTGGCGCGAGAACATATCTGAAAACGCCGTTTTGAATCTTCAGGATCTTTTCGGGTTGCTTATTCCAAATAAATTTTTAGAAGATTCTATTAATACCGCAATAAAAAGCCCCGAAGAAATGTACGATAACGCTTCGCCTGCGCTTGCGGATATACGCAGAAAAATCAGAAAACAGTCTGCGAGCATTAAGGAAAAGCTCGACTCGATCGTTAAGCACAATTCAAGATCTAAATATCTTCAGGAGGCTATAGTTACTCAGCGTGACGGCAGATACGTCGTTCCTGTAAAAGCCGAATATAAGTCAGAGGTTCCCGGAATTGTGCACGATATGTCCTCTACCGGCTCTACTATTTTTATTGAACCGATGGCGGTGGTTGAAGCCAACAATGAAATACGGGTGTTACAGTCTGCCGAACGGGAAGAGATAGAGCGAATACTTGCAGAGTTATCTTCCAGAGTTTCCGATTTTTCGGACAATATCAAAATTTCCTTTACTGCTCTTACCGAGCTTAATCTTGTGTTTGCAAAAGCAAATCTTGCTTATAAGATGAGGGCGACTATGCCCAAGCTTAATTCTTCAGGACGCATTGTCCTTAAGAATGCCCGCCATCCGCTGATTGATAGAAACAAGGTAGTGCCCATATCACTTTCTCTCGGAACCGATTACGATACTTTGGTTATTACAGGTCCGAATACAGGCGGTAAGACGGTCACTCTTAAAACTGTAGGACTGCTTACGCTTATGGCTATGTCAGGCCTTTTAGTGCCTTGCGATGAAGGAAGTGAACTTTCATTCTTTGAAAGAATACTTGTTGACATCGGAGACGAGCAAAGCATTGAACAATCCCTTTCTACCTTTTCGTCACACCTTGTTAATCTCAAGTCGATAATTGAGGAATCCGTCCATCCGAGTCTTGTTTTGCTCGACGAGCTTGGAGGCGGTACAGATCCTGTCGAAGGTGCGGCGCTTGCTAAAGCGGTTATGATATATTTGGCTCAGAACGGAGCAAAAACTATCTCGACGACACATTATCCGGAGCTTAAGAGTTATGCGATAGATACTCCCGGTGTCGAAAACGCGTCGTGTGAGTTTGACGTTAAAACTCTCAGACCTACCTATAGGCTTCTTATAGGTGTTCCCGGAAAATCCAATGCGTTTGCTATTTCACGACGTTTGGGAATCCCTGAAGATATAGTTTCGATGGCCAATTCCTTTATTGCAGAGGACGACCGTCAGCTCGATCGCGTTACCGAGGCGCTTGAAAAAGCAAGACAGCAGGCGGAAGATGAAAGCAGAGCGGCTGCTAAGCTTAGAATCGACGCTCAAAAAACCCTTGACGACGCAAAAAAAGCCTTGGCGGATGCAACACTTAAAAAGGAGAGCATTCTCGAAAAGGCTAAAAACGACGCTTCGTACATTGTTGACAACGCACGTTATAAGTCGAATAATCTTCTTTCAGAGCTTGATGATATCAAGAAAAAGATCAATGCTGAAAACGCAGCAGAGCTTTACGGAAAAGCAAAGAAGATGACAAAGTCTGTCATTGAAGAAGTAGAACGCACTTCTGACCCGGTAAGTAAAATGGAAAGCGAAAACTACACGCTTCCGAGACCTCTGATTGTTGGCGATGACGTTGTCATTTCTGATATTTCCAAACAGGGTACTGTTGAACAAATATCGAAAGACGGCAAAAAGGTATTTGTGTCGGTAGGTGGACTCAAGACCTGGACCGACGTTGTAAACATTCGACTTTCGGAAAATCAGGATAAAAAGCAACAACCTGCAACAAGAAGGGTTACGGGCTTAAAATCCAGAGCCGAACGTGACGCAAAATATGAGTTTGATATGCGCGGTATGACTGTTGATGAAGGTCTTATGGAACTTGACAGATATATTGACGGAGCTGTGCTTGCCGGAATACCCAGCGTTACCATAATACACGGTAAGGGCACCGGTGCTCTCAGAAAAGCTGTCCATGGCTTTTTAAGATCCAATAAGAATATAATTACCTTCCGACTCGGAGTATTCGGGGAAGGGGAGGCAGGCGTAACGATTGCCGAAATCAAATCCTAAAAAACAAAGCCACGGTTTTTACCGTGGCGTTATTTTTTTATTAAATTACGAATCCTCCGTTTACACCGAGAATCTGACCTGTGATAAAATCGGACTCGTCGCTTGCGAGAAAGAGAGCGGCAGATGCAACGTCGTCTGTTGTGCCGATCCTTCCCATCGGCGTCTCGTCTACGATAGCTGAGATATCCTCTACGGTAAGATCCTGATTCATAGAGGTCTCGATAAGGCCGGGAGTGATGCAATTTACGGTTATCCCGCTGGGGCCTACTTCTTTTGCAAGAGCCTTGGTGAGTCCGATAACACCTGCTTTTGAGGCCGAGTAGGCGACCTCGCAGGACGCGCCGACTTCTCCCCACATAGAAGATATGTTTATAATTTTACCCGCTTTTTGATTTATCATATGGGGAAGGACTGCCTGCGTGCAGTTAAACACGCCGGTAAGATTTACTCCTACTATATCGTTCCAATCCTGCTCAGAAAGCTCGGTAAATAAAGACTGGTTGGCGATTCCTGCATTATTGATCAGAATATCTATCGAGCCGAAACGGTAGAGGGTCTCCTTGACCATAAGGTCGACCTCGAGACGGTTTTTCACATTTGCTTTGTAGGCTATTACGCTGTAACCGCTTTCTTTTAGAGAACGCTGGAGGATAAGTGCCGACTGTACCGAGTTGTTATAATTCATAACGACGTTATATCCTTTTTCGGCAAACCTGATTGCCATATTGGCGCCGATACCTTTTGAGGCACCAGTAATCAAAACTGTTTTACTCACTTAAATCACCTTTGCATATTTTTTTGATTAGTATAGCACAAAAAAAGTTTTTTGAAAAGCGAAACTTTTTGACACAACAAATTGGATTTACATAATGCTGTAAACCATACATCTTGTGTGGTTTACATAATGAGTTAACATAATATTTTTGCTTGACAAAATTTCAGGTTGACATAACATATTTTTTGTTGTATAAATAATATTGCTCACTAAATTTTCTTTAATAGGCGGTTTTTATATGTCTTCGTGTAAAGTTGGGTTTATCGGAACCGGTAATATCGCATCTGCAATTTTTAGCGGAATTACTGCTTCGGGTTACATAAAATCGGAAAATGTTTATGTATTCGATACTGACACGGTCAAGTCTTCTGCGTTTGTAGATAAAGGAGCAACCGCCCTTTTTTCCTGCGTTGAACTGGTTAAACTTTGTGACTATGTTTTTCTCACCGTTAAGCCTCAGGTATACTCTTTGGTACTTAGTGAAGTAAAAACAGTTGCCGAAGGAACCTGCTTTATTGACGTTGCCGCCGGAATATCCATATCCCACGTAAAGGAGCTTCTTGGATTTGATGCCGCTATTGTAAGGGCGATGCCCAATACCCCTTTAATGTGCGGCCTCGGTTCTACCGCCCTTGTTAAAGTTGATCCCGTTTCAGACGTGCAGTTCGATTTTGTCAGAGGTTGCTTCGAAAGCAGTGGGGTAACCATAGTTGTTGATGAATCGAAAATTAACGTTATTACTGCCATCAGCGGAAGTGCGCCTGCATACGTTATGAAGCTTGCTTCCAATATAATCGAATTCGGTGTTAAATCAGGTCTTAGTTCGGATGATGCGAAAAAGCTTGTTCTTCAGGTGTTTGCCGGATCGGCAAAGCTTGCTAAAGACAGTTCGGATGATTTAGAACAGCTTATTAAAAATGTCACCTCTCCCAACGGAACTACAGAAGCAGGACTTAAATCGCTTGCTTCAAACAATTTTGACGATACTGTCAGCGCTTGTTTGGAGGCTACGGTTAAAAGAGCTGAAGAGCTTGCAAAATAAAGAATAGATGGCTTTTTTATTGCATAGTATTTATAAAAACCTTTATGGAGGACTTGCTATGCAAAGGAAAAGAACAGTTTACTTAAATTTTAACGCTATTAAGCCGCATCTGCCAATTATAATTTGTTTTTCGGTCTTCGGACTTGGCGTATTGCTTGGTTGCCTGCTTGTAGGAAATATCGGATTTTTCAAAGAATATTTTTCCGAGCAGCTTACGGCTTTCAAGGCCGTAAGGGCTGAAAAGGTTTTAACCGATATTCTTATTGATTCGTTTAAAAATGTATTTCCGCTTTACCTTTTAGTATTCCTTGTCGGTACTTCGGTTGTTGGATGTGCGCTGGCACCCCTGATCGTGCTGTGGTACGGTTTTTCTTACGGGGGCATATCCGGAATTCTGTATTCGTCCTACGGTCTTGAAGGTATAATGTTTAACGCACTTATATATATTCCGCCTGTTTTGCTTTGTGCTTTCGGACTTGCGATCTTGCTTAAGAACGCCATTTCCTTTTCTTATCTGCTTTCAGGGATTTGCATAAGGCTGAATAAGCCTGTAAATATATATTCCAATTTTAAAGAATACTGCTTGCGCGGTGCTGTAACTTTATTTGCCGCGTTGGCTTCATTGCTTTTTGATACTGCGATGTCTGCTTTATTTATAGGATATTTCAGTATATAATTATATTTTAAAGGATTGTTTAAATGAACAGCTTCATTTCTGGATTTGAAGATTACCTGAGAAATGAAAAGAAATCATCTAAAAATACGCTCGAATCTTATCTGAGAGACGTCGGGCAGTTTTTGTCGTACTGTCAAATGAATGAATTACCTGTTGTCTCAGAGGTTGATTGCAAGGTTCTTGAGAAGTTTTTTGAGTATCTTTCGGTTATGGGAAAATCGAATGCTACCGTAACCCGCGTGGCGGCATCCTTGCGCTGTTATTTTAACTATCTGATAAAATTATCGGTTATCGAAAAAAGTCCTCTTGTCGGTATCAAAATGAAGAGCAGCGAGAAAAAGCTTCCCGAAATACTCACCGGCAAAGAAATTCTTAATCTTTTATCTCAGCCTTCGGATTCTGATTATAAAAGCATCCGCGATAAGGCTATGCTGGAGCTTCTTTACGCTACCGGTATAAAGGTTTCAGAGCTTATTGAGCTTGAAGTTACCGATATCAGCCTGCAGATAGGAATCCTTAATCTTAAAAACGCAAAAAATGAACGCATTATTCCTATTTATCCTGCCGCAGTAAAAACTCTGCAGAACTACATATTACACGTTCGTCCCGCAATCGTAACCTCGCCTTTAGAGTCCAGACTCTTCACTAATATGAGCGGCGAGCCTTTGTCACGGCAGGGATTCTGGAAAATAGTTAAATTCTATGCACAGAAGGCAAATATAAAAAAAGAGATCACGCCTCACACCTTGAGACATTCCTTTGCGGCACATTTACTCGAAAACGGTGCCGACCTTAAGGATATTAAGGAAATGCTTGGTCATTCTGATATTTCTACGACCCAGATCTACGCGCAGCTTATGAAAAACAAGTACGCGCTGGATTATAAAAAATTTCATCCCCTCGCTAAATAAACCGCTATGTAAAGTATCTGTACATAGCGGATTATTGTTGGAGAATCATATGAAGATCACTAAACCGCAATATTTTGACTATTTTAAATGTGTTGCCGATAAATGTGAGGATACCTGCTGTAGGTTCTGGCAGGTGGAGCTTGACAGAGAGAGTTTCGACGAGGTTTCTCGGTTTAACAATATAAAAATTAAGGGCAGGAAGGATCAGGCCGTTATTCTTCCTTGCAAAAACGGCGGCTGTCCTTTTTTGGAGGACTCTCTCCTGTGCAGTCTTCATAAAGAGGTAGGTCACGATAGACTACCGCGCACCTGCCGACTTTATCCCCGTTTTATTAACACCTTCGGCGGGTATGAGGAACAGGGACTTTCCTTTTCCTGTCCGACTGCCGCAAGGCTTATTTACAGTAACCCTCTAAGGCTTATTGAGGAAGAAAATGAAGCGCCGATTACGAGCTACACAGAAGTAGATGCTAACTTGTTTTCGGCGATCCTGAAAATAAGGTCGGTTATACTTGAATATCTGCGGAACACCGAAGATAAACTTGAAACGGCCGTCGGCAGATTATTGGCTTATTCCGAAAAGGCCGACAGAATTATTAAAGAAAAGGATACCGAAAGTGAAGAGCTGTATCTCGTTCCTTCAGCACCTATAGAATTTGAGTATAGCGAAAAAATATTTAACAAAACTGTATCTGTACATCTGAAAAATACATTTTTAAGAAAAGAATGGAAACAGAAGCTGAAAAGTACCAAATTCGGTAAGAACAATGAGGACCTCCATGCTTTTAAAGTCTGGTTTTCATATTTTATTTACAGATATCTTTTGCGTTCCGCTGTGGATCTTGAATTCCCGGCGGTGATAAGAAGTGCGCTTCTTTCTTATTTCCTTATCGCAAGAATAGGGGAGGAACCTTGTGTTTCTATGCAACTTTACAGTAAAGAAACGGAGCATAACGAAAGAAATATAAGCAGGCTTTTTAAACTCGGAAGAAAATTAATTTTTTAATTGTTGATAATATTCCGAAAAGGATATATAATAGTTGCAGAAAACTTTGGAGGATCAATATGAGAAGAATTCTATCCCTTCTTTTGGCTTTTGTGTTGTTTTTTGCTCTTTGCTCTTGTTCGGCTTCCGATCTCTCTTCGGTTAGATCAAACGGCAAGCTTGTCGTCGGAGTAACCGAGTACGCGCCGATGGACTATAGAGACGAAGACGGAAACTGGATCGGTTTTGATGCGGAGCTTGCAACACTTGCCGCCGAACGTCTCGGAGTTAAGGTAGAATTCAAGATAATTAACTGGGATGAAAAGACCGACAAGCTGAAGTCTAAAGAGATCGACTGTATTTGGAACGGTTATACTGTTAACGATCATGATAAGGTTGATTTTTCAGAGCCTTACGCAAAGAATTCTCCTGTGTTGGTCGTAAAAAACGATAAAGCCTCAGATTTAAACTCACCCGATAAGCTTGACGGACTTAAGGTCGCCTTTGAAAAAGGCTCTTCTTCGGAAATAATTGTAGACGGTTTTAACTCCAATATCGAGAAAGTATCCTTTGATCTTCAAAAAGAAGCCCTTCAGGCGGTAGCTTCGGGAGAGAGCGATGCCTGCGTTGTCGATAAGACGATTTTCGATTCTCTGGTTCATTCTGAACTCACCGCAACCTATACCTTCAATTCGGAAAACTTCGCCGTCGGCTTTAGAAGCGGTTCCGACCTGACGGATGAAATCAATTCTTTTCTCAAATCCCTGAAAGAAGACGGAACCTTGTCCCGCCTAGCCGAAAAATATAAAGTTGAATTAATGTGATATCACAAAAAGCAGAATTTTTTCTGCTTTTTGTTGACTTTTAGGGGATTATGCTTTATAATTTAGTAAATCATCACTCTATCACACTAAACTGGAGGTAATAATTATGAAAAAAATTGTTTCTTTGTTGATGATTGCCGTTCTTTGTTTGCTCTGCTTTGCAGGCTGTGGTTCTGAGCAGGCTAAGGTCGTTGTTGCAGAAAAAGGCTCTGCCGGCGAAACTGTAGCTCAGGAGCTTGAAGGCTATTCTTACACCGCAGTCGACACACAGAATAAGGCTCTTATTGAGGTTAAATCCGGTACCGCCGATGCCGCTATCGTTGACTATGTTCTTTCGATCGGTTCAATCGGTGAAGGAACAGACTTTGAAGATCTCGTTGTAGAGGGCGAGGGCTACAATTCCGAGTATTACGGTATTGCATTCAGAAAAGGCTCCGATGTTACCGCTAAGGTCAACGAGGCTATCAAGACCTTAAAGGACAACGGTAAACTTGCCGAGATCGCTTCTGCTTACAAGCTTGAGGATCGCATAGTTGCTACCGATTCCTTCGATGCCTTTAAGCAGGATGAAGAGGATTCCGACTGGGAATACATCAAGAATAAGGGCGAGCTTATCATCGGTATAACTTATTTCGCACCTATGAACTATGAAAACGAAGAAGGCGTTCTCGTTGGTTTTGAAACAGAATTTGCTAAGGCTGTTTGTGAGATCCTCGGCGTTACTCCCAAGTTCGTAGAGATCAACTGGAGTGCAAAGGAAACCGAGCTTGAATCCAAGAACATCGACTGCATCTGGAACGGTATGACCATCGATGACGAAAGAAAGCAGAATATGAGCATTACCATTCCTTATATGGAAAATCAGCAGGTAATGGTTGTTAAGAAGTAATTACGGAGATTTTTATGTCAGGCCCATCTTTTTTAAACGTAACGATAGACCTGCTCACCGGATTTCTTGATAATCTTCAACTTTTCAGTCTGACGCTGTTGTTTTCGCTTCCGCTCGGACTTATCGTGACCTTTGGTTCTATGTCTAAATTCAAGCCTCTGGCTTGGATCACGAAGGTATTTGTCTGGGTCATCAGAGGTACTCCTCTGATGCTCCAGATTTTTGTGGTTTATTACGTTCCGGGACTGGTTTTTGAGCTCCCTATGAGGGAAAGGATGCTTGCGGCAATAATCGCTTTTGTAATCAATTATTCCTGCTATTTCAGTGAAATTTACAGAGGTGGAATTGAAAGCATTTCAAAAGGACAGTATGAAGCAGGACAGGTTCTTGGTATGACCAAGACACAAACATTTTTCAGAGTAGTGCTCTTACAGGTCGTAAAAAGAATACTTCCACCAATGAGTAACGAGATAATCACTTTGGTTAAGGATACCTCGCTGGCAAGAATAATTGCTGTTCCCGAAATCCTGATGTGTGCAGAAAGATTTACGGGAAAAGGTCTTATTTGGCCTCTTTTTTACACGGCTGTGTTCTTCCTGCTGTTTAACGGTCTCCTTACCATATTATTCGGACATCTCGAGAAGAAACTTAGTTATTTCAGGAGTTAGAAAATGGCTTTATTAGAAGTTAAAAACATAATTAAAAGCTTCGGTAAGGCCGAGGTACTGAAGGATATTTCCTTTGAACAGGAAGAGGGTACGGTTCTTTCTGTAATAGGATCATCCGGTAGCGGTAAAACGACCTTGCTCCGTTGTATTACGGGTCTTGAAACTGCTGATAGCGGCTTTATAAGGGTTGGCGGACGTGTCTTGTTTGACAGTTCTTCTGACTGTAAGCTTACTAAAGAGGAAAAACGTCTTAATCAGCTGACCACCGGACTTGTGTTTCAGTCTTTTAATCTGTTTCCTCAGTATACCGTTCTCGATAATGTTATGCTTGCAAAAAAGCTTGCCGTTTTTAAGGAACTTAAACGCAAAAAGGTTCCGAGTTCCGAAATTGCCGCTGAAGGCGAAAAACTCAAAGAAGAGGCAATTGCTTTAATCGACAGCGTCGGACTTTCCGATAAGCTTGATAACTATCCTTGTGAACTTTCGGGAGGACAACAACAGCGTGTAGCCATAGCAAGAGCACTTATGCTTTCACCGAAAATTCTCTGCTTTGATGAACCTACTTCTGCCCTCGATCCTCAAATTACGGTTGAGGTTCTTAAGGTCATCGCTAATTTGGCAAAGCAGGGAAGAACTATGGTCATAGTTACTCACGAAATGGGTTTTGCCAAAGAAGTTTCAGACAAGATTATTTTTATGGATGAAGGCGTTATTGCGGAAGAAGGAGCCCCCGGAGATATATTTGATTCGCCGAAAACTCCTGCTCTGCGTGCGTTTTTAAGCTCTATGATCAAGGTTTGATCTACCCCCCGAGTATCCTGCTCGGGGGTTTGTCATATTTTACGATTCATCATAAACTGTAATGTAGGAAGTAATGCGGAGTTGATGTATGTGAAATATGTAATTGTTACAGGCACCGTGACCTATGCTATAAGAGGGCGTGATATCCTAAGGAAAAACGGATTCAGCGCTTCTGTCGAACGAAACAGCTCGGGCCTCGGCAGGCATGGTTGCGGTTACGGCATTGTCGTTACCGGAAATATTGATAATGCCGTCGAGATACTAAAAAGCAATGCTGTTAAAATTATTGAAGTTAATAAGAAATAAACGTGCACAGGTATTCCTGTGCACTTTTGAGGTGAATACAATGATTTATTTGGACAATGCGGCTACTTCCGGGCATAAACCCAGGGAAGTAATCCGGGCAGTAAATAACGCGCTTACCCGTTTTTGCGCTAATCCCGGTCGCAGTGGTCACAGTTTGTCTCTCAAGGCGTCGGAGCTTGTATTCGGAGTAAGATCTAAAATTTCAAGGTTTGTAAACAGCAACGATCAGAATACGGTATGTTTTACCGGAAACTGTACCCATGCAATAAACGTTGTTTTGCACGGAGCGTTAAAGAAGGGAGATCACGCAATAATTTCTTCCTTGGAACACAACGCTGTTTACAGACCTATAAACTATATTATGAGAAATAAAGGCGTAGAATACGATATTGCCGACGTAGATATGAACGATGATTCTAAAACAGTTGAAAACATCGAAAGTAAGATAAAGCCAAGCACTAAGCTTATTTTCCTTACTGCGGCTTCAAATGTTTTCGGAAAGAGACTTCCTATAAAAACTGTAGGAGAGCTTTGCAGATCGCGTGGAATCCTTTTTGCGGTGGATGGCGCACAAGCTGTTGGAATCATACCAATTGATATGAAAGAGATGAATATTGATTATCTGTGCATTGCGCCTCACAAAGGGCTTTATGCGCCGATGGGAGTAGGAGTGCTTGTTGCTGAGCGGGGGATAGAGGATGTTTTAATCTCAGGAGGTACAGGATCTGCGTCTGCTGAGGTTTTACAGCCTGATGAGCTTCCTGACAGAGTTGAAAGCGGTACTGTTAATCTTCCGGGTATTGCAGGTTGCGGTGCGGGAATAGATTTTGTGAACTCTATAGGTATCGACAAAATTCACAGTAAAGAGATGGAATTTTGTAAAACTGCATACAGAGGGCTTAAGGGATTAGGCGCAAAGCTATACACGGAGGAACCTGATGTTTACGGATATGTACCGGTGCTATCGTTTAACCTCGGTAGCTTCAACAGTGAAGCAGTAGGAAGCTATCTGTCAGATCACTCGGTCGCGGTCAGGAGCGGTCTGCACTGCGCTCCACTTGCACACAGATCGCTTAATACACTTGAAACCGGTACCGTCAGAATTGCACCCTCGTTATATAACACTGCCTGCGACGCCGAAAAAATGATTTTTCTTTTAAAAAGACTAATTTAGTTGTTGAATTAGCGTTTTGGATATGTTAAAATAATACTAAGTGTAAAAGGGGGAAGATTTTTTGGAATTCTTTAATTCGTTGCTCGATTCCTTGTACGTTTTCTGGAATCAGTTGCTTTATGCGTTTTTAAGTATATCGCTTTTTGATATAATCGACATAATCATAGTTGCCTTTATTATTTATAAAGCTATTGAGTTTTTGCGCGATACCCGTTCGGGACAGCTTGTAAAAGGTATCGCTTTGCTTCTTACTGCCTCTTTTATTGCAACTCTCTTTAACCTTGTAAGTCTGAAATGGCTGCTTACTAAGGTGTTTGATTACGGAATTATTGCGCTTGCCGTAATTTTTCAACCCGAACTGCGCCGGCTTCTCGAAAAGGTCGGTCGAACCAATATAAACTTTATCAATAAACAACAGACCTATGATGAAGAAAACGAGAAGATCAAAAGATGTATCGATTCTGTTTGCAAAGCGGTCAATGTTATGTCGGATAAGCATATCGGCGCTCTTATCGTTTTTGAACGCGAATCTGCTCTTGGAGAGATAGCCAACACGGGTACCCTCTTAAACGCAGAAGCATCTTACGAGCTCGTAGGTAACGTGTTTTTCCCGAAATCCCCCCTACATGACGGAGCTCTCATTATCAGAAACGGACTTTTATATTCCGCCGGCTGTATTTTGCCTCTCACGGCCAATAACAACCTTAATTCGCAACTCGGCACAAGACATCGTGCCGCTATCGGAATGAGTGAAAACTCCGATGCAATCGTGCTCGTTGTTTCAGAGGAGACCGGCAATATTTCAATTGCGCAAAACGGAATTATTACCCGCGATTATACCTCCGTAACCCTTAAAGAAGAGTTATATAACAATCTTCTTAAATCTGACGAGAAGAAAAAAGGTCTCCTTACCGATATTATCGGAAAGATCAAGAAAAAGTAGAAAGGAAGGTAGTTTGCTTTGAAGTTCTTTCAAAATTTTTCGATACGAAAGCTTTTGTACAACAAAAAATTCGCCGTTTCCCTTTCTTTAATAGTGGCCTTTGTCTTTTGGCTTATTATAACGCTTGATCAGAATCCCGAACGTGAACGCTCTCTTGCTCCCATTCCGATCACTGTTTCAACTCAGGGTACTATACTTGCAGAACAAGGAATTGACGCCGTTGATAAGGATTCTATTCTTAAGAGTGCCTCTGTTACGGTTTCGGGACCTAATTATATCGTAAGCTCCCTTAAAACTGACGACATTAAAATATATGCTGACATTTCCGGCGTTACAAAACCCGGTTCGTATACCATTAGTTTGTCTGCGGTTAAAAACACCACGAAAACAGGATTTAACATCATTGAGGTAACACCTTCAAGCATTCAGGTCGATTTTGATTATTACGACACCAAGAATTTCGAAGTAACCGCAAGAGTAGACGGTGTAACTACTCTTGAAGGCCTTATTTCTGACCCCGCTAAGGTAACCAATGTCGATCAGCAGACCATTCAAATAAGAGGTCCCCGTAAAGAAATAGAAAAGATCGCTTCGGTCGTTGCTTATTATAAGGGTGATGAGACATTAGATACCACAAAGACCTTTGAAGGAACCGTTATCATTTATGATAATATGGGCAACAAGCTCGATAATTCCAAATACGAGCTTCCTTATGAAACAATAGACGTATCGGTTCCCGTTTTCAAAGAAAAGGTGCTGAACATCGTTCCCACCTTCAGTAATATTGAAAATTCTCAGCTTAAGGACTATCTTATTAATAACGAACTGATATCCCTTAGCGAAACTACCGTAACTGTATACGGCCAGCCCGAGAAGATCGACTCCTTAAGCTACGTTGAGCTCGTACCCATCGATATCAATTCGGTTTCGAAATCCAACTTCAGATTTGAAGACGTTGCTCTTTATCTCGAGGACGGAGTTGGAATCAGATCCGGGTTTGATTCGGTTGACGTCACCTTTAAAATATCCGGTTTCGCAGAGAAGGAGATAACCATTACCCAGTCGGCCGTAGAGTATGAGGATACCTTAGCAGGCGGAATCAAGGCACAGTTCAAGAACAAAAGAATTATTATTTGCGGTCCTCAGCATATAATTTCTAAAATAGGTTCCACTGAGGAGAAATCCTTTAAGCTCAAGGTGGATTTGAGTGGTAAGGTTGCCGGCGGTGACGCAGTGCAGATCTACAATGTTCCCTACACCGTTATTTATCCTTCGGGTATAATTGCTTGGGAAATTACCGACTCCGGCAGCAAGACTATACAGGTGTCTCTTTCGGCTAAATAATGCTATTCAAGGGGTTTCTTTCGAAATCCCTTTTTTGGCAAATACGCAGGGCTGTCATATACTGTATTGAGGTGATTTTATGCAGTATATTATTTACGTTTTATTCTTAACAGTGTCGGTTATAGGTCTTGCAGAAATCTTACATAACGTTCACTTGTTTTTAACTACTAAAAAGTGCAAGAACAGCAAGGTTTTGTTTTGCAGACTTGAGGAAACGTTTCCCGACCTGCAGTTACGCTTTCTTGCCGAGCAAAAAAACTGGCACGGCAGTGGTTATGCCGACAGAATAATTGCCTTTTGCGATTTCAGCGATGAAGCTCTGATTGCAAAATGCATCGACATAGCAAGGCGACAGGATATACTGCTGATATGTAGGCAGGAAGTTAAAAATTCTACTATTTCGGAGAGTTAAATGAGCGATTATTTATCTTTGGAAGAACTTAAGGGTACCGTGGAAGCTGTTACCTATAAAAATAAGGAAAACGGTTATACTGTTATAAAGCTTAAAGTCGGTAAAGAACTCTTGGTCGTAACCGGAAATATGCCGTTTGTATCCGAGGGTGATGCCGTAACGATAAAGGGTGTATACTTTAATCATCCCACGTATGGCAGGCAGTTTAAATGTGATTATTGCGAGGTCTCCATGCCGGAGACCGAGGCACAGATACTTAAATACCTTTCCGGGGGTGCTATAAAAGGAGTAGGTCCTGCGACCGCCCTTAAGATAGTTGAGATTTTTAAGGACGATGCCCTTGACGTAATAGAAAATCGTCCGGAAGAACTAATGAGGATAAAAGGAATATCTTCTGAAAAAGCTTACAGCATCAGCGAGCAGTATAAACAGCAGTTTGGTGTAAGGGATATAATGATAACCCTGTCCAGGTATAATATTACGCCCGGTGAAGCTGCGCTTATTTTTAAGACCCTCGGAGTGCAAAGTATTGATATAATCGGAGAAAATCCGTATGCGCTTTGCTCTGAAGGCATAGGATTTTCTTTTGATAGGGTTGACGAAATAGCAGAGAAATTCGATATTGAACCGGATAACATTAACCGTATTTCGGCAGGAATAGAATATGTTCTTCGCGGAAATCTTTTGAACGGTCATACCTGTCTTCCCAGAACTAAGGTAATTGACGTCGCAAGCAGATATCTCGGCGTGGATAAGGATAGCGTGGGAGACGTTCTTGAACACCTTATCGGCTCTATGCGAATATATGAGTTCGATATTGACGGAAACGATTTTGAATTTTTACCGGACTATGCTGCAGCAGAAGAATACATAGGCGGCAGAATTAAAAATATTCTAAACAATAACGCAGAGCTTCACGAGGTTTCATCTGCTGAGCTTGAATTTGTTCAGAGCAGATTGGGAATAAATTTCGATCCTATTCAGCTTGATGCCGTTAACGAGGCTATGAAAAACAGCCTATTTATACTTACCGGTGGTCCGGGCACCGGCAAGACGACTACCTTAAATGCCATTATCGAGATTTTTGACAGACGTAATTTCTCGATAGCCTTGGCAGCTCCCACGGGTAGAGCTGCTAAGCGAATGACCGAGCTCACAGGCCGTAACGCATCCACCCTGCATCGCTTGCTTGAGGTAGAGTGGGGAAGTGATTCTAAGCCTTTTTTTGCTAAAAACCAAAAGCATCCTCTTGAATACGATCTCCTAATAGTTGACGAAATGTCTATGGTAGACGTTCAGTTGTTCAGAGCACTTCTTGAGGCTACCAGAATTTCGACCAGAATAATTCTTGTCGGCGATTCTGAGCAGTTACCGAGCGTCGGAGCCGGAAACGTATTAAACGACCTTTTAGCATCTGAAACGGTTCCTTTTGTAAGACTCGAGAAAATTTTCAGGCAGGCGGCACAAAGCTCAATTGTCACTTTTTCCCACAGTATTATACGCGGCCATGTTCCCGAAAACTACGAAAAAGCTAACGACTTCTTTTTTATGAGAAGAGGTGATGTTTTTTCAACCTCAAATACCGTTGTCGAGCTTTGTTCGTCGCGCCTTCCGGATGCTTATTCTTATTCGCCTACGGCAGATATCCAAGTTTTGTGTCCGTCGCGTAAAAAAGAGTGCGGTACGGTCAACCTTAACAATATGCTCCAGGACGCACTTAATCCTCTGAAAAAAGGTGAACCTGAGCTTCATTTTAAGGGCAACGCATTTCGCGTTGGAGATAAAGTAATGCATATTAAGAATGATTACGACATTATCTGGCAAACCGACGACGGGGAATGCGGAACGGGAATTTATAACGGCGATATCGGTTATATCGAAAGTATTGATCTTCGGGAACGTTCCATAAAGGTCAGATTCGAAGAAAAAGTTGCTACTTACTACGATGACGATCTCAATCTGATAGAGCTTGCCTATGCTGTTACCGTTCATAAAAGTCAGGGCTGTGAATTTAACTGTGTTGTCATTCCGCTGAGCGATACCACGCCTCTTCTCAGATACCGAAATTTACTTTATACAGCTATAACCCGCGCAAAAAAACTAATAGTACTTGTGGGCGATCCCGTAGTGTTTGAAGATATGATAGAGAATGACAGAAAAACCCTCAGATATACTGCGCTTAAATATTTTTTAAAGGATAGAAGAATATGAGCCTGCTCAAGGCGTTTTTAGACATTGTATACCCACCTAAATGTATTATCTGCGACGAGCCGGTATATTTTGCTGGTTTATGTAAAAACTGCAACGGAAAGATAAAACCTATTGAAGGTGAACGCTGCTTTTCCTGCGGGCAGGCGGCCAAAAACTGTGAATGTAAATATTTTATTTTCCATTTTGACGGTATTGTTGCACCTTATTACAATATGGGATTTCCGAAGGACGCCGTATATTCCTTGAAATTCGGGAGCAGGTTCGCCTGCGTAGAACCGTTCGCTGATGAAATGGCAAACCTTGTGATGAAGACCTTCGGCAAAGAGAATATAGATTTCATTTGTTTTGTCCCTGCCACCAAGCGTTCACTGAATGCGAGAGGATTTAACCAGTGTGAGCTGTTTGCCAAAAGGATTTCTGAGCGGACAGGCATTCCTTTGCGCAAAAACATTCTCGGCAAAAATAAGGACGTTAAGACTCAGCACGATATCAAGACTATCGAAGAACGCTACAGAAACGTACGCGGAGCTTATTTTGCCACCGAGCGTATAAAAGGAAAAAGCGTTTTACTTGTAGATGATATAAAAACTACCGGGGCATCTATTGATGAATGTGCCAGACAGCTTAAGTTTGCAGGTGCAGAACGTGTGTTTTGTGTTACTGCCCTGATAAGTGCGCTCAGAATGAAGAAATGATTTTCTTGCAAAATAGCTGTCGATCTAATATAATAAGGACGGTGATTTAATGGCTGTAGATATTGCAATCGATTTAGGTACCTCTAAGACCGTAATTTTTGGTAATTCACGTGTAATTCTTGAGGAGCCTACCATAGTGACCGCTAATGCGGAAACTCTCGAACCCGTATACTTTGGCAAAGAGGCGAAGGAAACACTCGGACGGACTCCCGATTCGCTTATCTGTGTTCATCCTATAGAACGCGGTTCTATTGCAGATTACGATTCGGCTTTTGAAATGCTTTCAAAGTATATGCGAGACGCTTTCGGCAATAAGATAATCAGGCCGCGTGTTATGGCATGTCTTCCTACGGGACTTACCGAGCTTCAGCATAGGTTTATGGGAAAGGTTATCGAGGAAAGCGGCGGAAGAAACGTAACTGTTATTGAAAGTCCTTTAGCAATTGCACTTGGCGTTGGAGTTGATTTTTCTCAGGCTGAAGGTGTGATGGTAGTTGACATCGGTGCGGGAGTTACTGATATTGCAACAATTTCTATGGGTGGTATCGTGCAGTGTGATACCGCAAAGATAGCTTCCAATGATTTTGATGATGCAATAATTAAGTTCGTTCGTAGAACCTTTAATATCGAAATAGGCCCCTTAACCGCAGAGCATATTAAAAAGCAGGTCGGAACTGTTGTGCAGCGTCCCGTTGAGATAACTATGATAGCCAAAGGACGTAATCTTCGCACAGGCCTTCCCGAAGCATTTGAGATATCTTCGGCTCAGATATATGAAACCGTATTTGATACGGCAGTAACTATTTGTAATGCTGTCAGAAAGGTAATTGAAAGAACCGATCCGGACATCGTTTCCGATATTATGAATAACGGTATACACCTTACCGGCGGAGGCTCACTTATCAACGGAATGGATCAGTTTATGAGCGAGTTTATAGGCGCTAAGGTAATACCTGCAAGCGATCCTACACATAGCGTTATAAAGGGAGCGGCCTATGCTCTTAAGCACCCTTCCGTGCTTAAAGATCTTAATTATCAGGTTCGTTCGATAAAAGAATTGATAATTGATTAAAAAAACTCTTGACAAATGCGTATTTTGGTGTATAATATTATGGAAAACAAAGAAGAGCAATGCCGTTCTCACCCTCAGTTTTGCGAAAGGGTCAATAAGTCGTTAACACTATCGCTATAGGTGTTTGATTTGTTACGGACGGTCTTGCCGTCCGTTTTGTTTTATTCTTTGGAGGTGTTAACCATCAGCACAAAAGATATTCCTATTAACGAACAAATTACCTTTAAAGAGGTAAGGGTTATCGATGCAGACGGCTCTCAGCTTGGTATTCTTCCTATTAAAGATGCTTTAGAAGCCGCCTACGCGAAAGATCTCGACCTTGTCAACGTTTCTCCTAACGCAAATCCTCCCGTTTGCAAGATTATGGATTACGGTAAATATCGTTTTGATATTGCAAAGCGTGAGAAGGAAGCCAAGAAGAACCAGAAGGTTATCGAGACTAAAGAGATCCGCTTAGGTCTCAGCATCGATAAGCACGATTTCGAAACCAAAGGAAATCATGCTATTCAGTTCTTAAAGGCCGGCAACAAATTAAAGGTTTCTATTCGTTTCCGCGGAAGAGAGCTTGGTCATCCCGAGATTGGTCTCGAGATTATGCAAAGATTTGCCGACTATTGCCAGGAATATGCCGTTGTTGAAAAACCTGCAAAAATGGAAAGCAGAAATATGCTTATGTTTCTTGCTCCCAAGCCTGTAAAGTAATTAATTTAAGGAGGATTTAAAATGCCGAAGATCAAAACTCACAGTGGTGCAAAAAAACGTTTCAAGCTCACCAAAACCGGTCAGGTTAAGCGTGCACACGCATTCAAATCACACATTCTAAACAAGAAGACTACCAAGCGTAATATATATCTGCGTAATACTGTTATTGCTGACGTAACAAATGTAGCAAAAGTCAAGAAAATGATTCCTTATAAATAAACGTAATAAAAGGAGGTAATAAAGATGGCACGAGTTAAAGGTGCGTTATCAACACGCAAAAGAAGAAATAAAGTATTAAAGCTTGCTAAAGGATATTTCGGAGCTAAGTCCAAGCTCTTTAAGACTGCTAAAGAAGCCGTAATGAAGAGCGGCAACTATGCTTACATCGGACGTAAGCAGAAGAAGAGAGATTTCCGTCGTCTTTGGATCACTCGTATTTCTGCTGCTGCAAAGATGAACGAGATGAATTATTCTACATTTATGAACGGTCTCAAGAAGGCCGGCATCTCTATCAACCGCAAGATGCTTGCCGATCTCGCAGTTAATGATGCTGCCGGATTTGCAACCCTCGCAAAGGCCGCAAAAAAGGCTTTAGAGAAATAATTTTCTAATATGACCGAGGTCTCCTCGGTCATATTTCTATTTTCGGTGGAGAAGAATATGGTCGATTATTTACGTATTACAAGCAAAGATAACCCAATAATCAAGAAGATTTCAGGTTTGCAGAGGTCTTCAAAGGATCGCAAAAATGCAGGCCTGTTTGTGCTTGAAGGACTTCGCCTTTGCACGGATGCGCTGGTTAACGGATTCCGTCCCGAGACGGTAGTTATATCTGATTCAGCATTAAAAAAATATGAGAAAAATATAATTTCCTTAACCAATAACACGTGTGAAAAAGTTGTTATCCCCGATTGTTTATTCGAAAAAATTTCTGATACCGTTAGTCCGCAGGGAATACTTTGTCTTTTTAAAATTCCTTATTTTGATCCTTCTTCGGTTAAGAGAGAAGGTAAGTACGTAGCCCTTGAGAATCTTCAGGATCCCTCTAATCTCGGCGCGATCTCCAGGACCGCCGAGGCTTTAGGAATAGACGGTCTGATATTATACGGCGGGTGTGATCCGTATTCTCCCAAATCCCTCAGAGCTTCTATGGGGGCCCTTTTAAGAATTCCCGTAGTTGAAACAGATAAGCCTTTTGAGGTCATTAATACGGCGAAATTAAGGTCGTATGCCGCCGTAGTGAGTGGGGCAAAAGCACTTGTCGGAAAAGTTGAATTTGTTAAAGGATCGGTCGTCTTTATAGGCAATGAAGCGAACGGTCTAACGGACGAAACCGTATCAAAATGCGATGAAAAAGTTACAATTCCTATGATCGGAAGAGCTGAATCGCTTAACGCGGGAGTTGCGGCTTCAATAATTATGTGGGAGATGAGCAAATGTTGAAATATTGGGTATGGATGTCGCATAGTTTGGAACCGGGATCCTCGCATCTTAAACCGCTTCTCGAACGCTATAAATCTCCAAGGGCTATTTATGACGCCTCGATAAGCGAACTTAAATCAACATATATTTTAAGTCCTTCCGAACTTAAACGCTTTAATAATAAAGCCCTTGATAAGGCGTTCAGAATAATCGCCGAATGTGAAGAATCGAAAATTGAGATTGTTCCTTATGACGATGAAAGATATCCCGAAAGGTTAAGAAACATTCCCGATCCTCCGCCTTGTCTTTACGTTAAGGGCAAAATGCAGGATTATCAGCACCATCCTATTGTTTGCATCGTCGGAACCAGAAGCGTTTCAGAATACGGAAAGCTTGTTGCATGGTCACTCGCAGGCAGGCTTGCGGCAGGCGGAGTAACCATACTTAGCGGAGGCGCCCTCGGAGCCGATACAGAGGCCCACGAAGGCGCTATGTCTGTTGGAGGTAAAACTATAGCGGTTATACCCTGTGGCCTTAATTACGACTATCTTAAAGCAAATATGTTTTTACGTCGTTCTGTTCAGGACTGCGGATGTTTAATTTCCGAACTTCCTCCCGATACTCCGCTCCATAAGAACGCATTTCAGGTCAGGAACAGACTTATGTCTGCGCTGTCACTTGGTGTAGTTGTCGTTGAAGCAGGTGAGAAGAGCGGAGCTCTGATAACCGCCAGACACGCTCTGGAGCAGGGGAGAGACGTTTTCGCCGTAACCGGTAGAGTAGGTGATAAAAACTACGTCGGATCTAACGCTCTTATACGCGACGGAGCCAAACCCGTATTTACCGCCGACGACATATTCTGTGAGTATGAACACCTCTATCCGAATTTTATTGATGTTGAAAAAGCAAAGAAAATGGATCTGAATCTCCTTTACCACATGTATCACGCACCTAAAATGTTCGATACTGCACCGGTTAAACTTGCTTCACCTGACGAAAAAGATACGGAAAATAAAAAAATTAAGAAAAAAGTTAACGAAACTCTTCCAAAATACGCAGAAATAGTATATAATTATATAGATACAGACCTATTTACTGCAGATGACCTTATCGGTTGTGGTTTGCCGTTTGAGGAAGTTCTTTCGGGTATCACACAGCTTGAACTTTACGGCTGTATCAAAGCGCTTCCCGGAGGAAGATATACGATCATTTAGTAAGGAGTCAACAAAATTGTCAAAGTTAGTAATAGTTGAGTCACCGTCTAAGATAAAAACTGTTAAGAAAACTCTCGGTTCTGACTATATAGTTATGGCATCAAAGGGACACGTCCGCGATCTTCCCAAGTCGAAAATGGGAATCGATGTAGAAAATAATTTTGCGCCTAAATATATTGATATGGCTGATAAAAAGGAGCTTATCAAAGAACTGCGTCAGGTCGCATCTGATTGCGATGCTGTTTTTCTTGCTACCGATCCTGACCGCGAAGGAGAAGCTATTTCCTGGCATCTTGCTCAGCTTTTGGCACTCAATCTGAATGATCTCAACCGCGTTGCGTTCAACGAGATCACTGAGTCGGGAATTAAGACCGGTATGGCAAGTCCCAGAAAAATAGATATGAATCTTGTTGATGCTCAGCAGACGCGCAGAGTACTTGACAGAATCGTTGGTTATAATTTAAGCCCCTTCCTTTGGAAAAAAGTTAAGAGTGGGCTTTCCGCAGGACGTGTTCAGACGGTAGCCCTTCGTCTTATTGTTGACCGTGAAAAAGAGATCAACGCCTTTGTACCTGACGAGTATTGGACTATTGACGCAAAGCTTTTGGCTTCGCGTAAGACTTTCGGTGCCTCCTTTTACGGCAGCTCCGAAGGGAAAAAGCTTGAAATTACTAATGAAGAGCAGGCTCAGGATATTTTAAACGAGCTTGAAAGCGTTGATTTTATCGTCAAAAGCATAAAAAAAGGCACCAGAAACAAGCAGCCTGCAGCTCCTTTTATTACCGCAACCCTGCAGCAGGAGGCCTCAAGAAAGCTTAATTTCACAGGCCAGAAGACAATGCGTATTGCCCAACAGCTTTACGAAGGCGTTGACGTTGAAGGCGTAGGCTCTACGGGTCTTATTACTTATATGCGTACCGACTCACTTCGAATTTCCGACGAGGCTCGAAGCGCAGGTATAAGATTCGTTTCAGGCAAATACGGTGATAAATATCTGCCTAAATCGCCCCGCATTTATAAGACTAAAGGTGTTTCACAGGATGCGCACGAAGCTATACGTCCCACCGATGTTTTCCTTACTCCTGAGCGAGTAAAGTCAAGCTTATCTGCCGAACAGTTTAAGGTTTATAATCTTATCTGGTCGCGCTTT
>CAZRHF010000018.1:0-10551 GCA_964599835.1 uncultured Eubacteriales bacterium
TTAGTGATATTCTATTCGCCGCAAACTCGCGTAGCGAATATCACTCGGCGTAAGCCGAATATAACTGCGAAGCAATATCACTCGCCGAAGGCGAATAGAGTTGCGTGATACTCCGTTAAGAGTATCACGCTAAAATCGGGTGCTGTTTTTGTTTACAGCTCAAAGCTTTCGGTGCCACGCTCGGCCTTTTTATCGTTTGAATACAGGGTAACGATATCGGGATATCTCAGCTTCATTTTAAAATTCCTCTGCTATAGGTTGGCCGTCCAGCCAAGCCTGCATATTGAGGGAAAGGAGATTCCAGTTCTGGAAGCCGGGATTCATAATGGGTCTGCCCGATTCGGGGTCGTAGTATTCGTGAAGCTCGCCGCTGTCCGAAATATCGGTGGCGAGAAGGCTTATATTCTTGTTTGCAAGCTCGGCGGCCTCGGCGTTAAAGCCATATTTAACAAGGCCTCTGAAGACCATATAGTTGGAGATTCCCCAGACGGGTCCAAGCCAGCAGGAGGGGTTGCCTGACTCCTTTATAACGTACATCTTTTCATATTTTGAAAGGGTCCGTACCCCGGCAGGTGCCCAGAAGGCCTTTTGGTCAAGCAGGTTTTCTTTAACCATACGCTCGGCCTGCTCAGGAGTTGCGATTCCTGCCCACATTGCAAGAAAGCCCGACCAGGAGCCGAGTCTCTGAATAAGGCAGTCCCAGTGACGGGGTGCTCCTGAGTGAAGCCCCTCCTTCGGGTCGACGGGGCGGAGGTTTATGTCACAGCTATAATACATTCCGTCCTTTTCGTCCCAGCAGTGCTCCTGAATGGCGGCCTTAAGATTTTCGGCCTCGGCGCGGTATTTGTCGGTGTTTTCGCCCAGCTTATCCCCGATATAGCAGGTTGCAAGAAGCTCCTTATACATAAAGCAGTTAAGAAGAATATTGGCCGAGCTCTTGTCGGGGCGGTAGAAGGTAGAGGGGTCGTTATCCACGCCGATGGTGGAATCGTCTATCCAGAAATAAAGTCCCGTAGGCGTATGACGGGAGTTTTCCATATACCAGTCGATAAAGCGGGTAAGCTTGCCGAAATGAGGGCGTAGCCACTCGGCATCCCCGTTGTGACTCTTCACGATAAATGCGGCGTGCTGAGCCAGGCAGGGCTTATGTATATTGGTATCCTTGCCCTTTTTGAAAACGTTGGGGGTCATGTGACCGGGGAAGATAACTATGGGCGTTCTTCCGTCCTCCTGAACGTAGTGGAGAAAGTTCATAATACAGCCCTGCTCATAGGGGTAGATATCTTTGTCCTCGGCAAACTGACGAAGGGCGATATCCACAAGCCAGCTGTCCCAGTCCCAAAGACTGTTTGAGTACATACTGCCGGGAACGATATGCTTATAAACAAGGTTTCCTTCCGGCTCGCGGAACATCTTTTTATAATTTTTCTTAGCGTATTCAAGTATTATCTCACTCATATTCGGCCTCCATAGGTTTTATATGAAGATTATACCATTTAAATCCGCGGTTGTAAAGTCGGAAAGCGGCGACGAACGGGGGAAATGGAAAAGGATAAATTAGATAATAAAGAAAAAACAATAAATAATAAAAAAGGTGTCTGCGACGGATATAGAACAGGTTTCAGGTTGCAGGTTACAGGTGTCAGCGCCGCCGGGTCATCCTGAGCGGAGCGAAGCGAAGTCGAAATTTTGCGACAATGAGACTGGCTCAACTTCGTTGTCGCACTTCGTGAACGTCTTGCTCAGAATGACCCATTGTCGCAGATACCGTCGCAAAATCGCCGTAGGCGGGATCTCGGCGGTAGAACTGACCGAAAAGATCGTAAATTTGCCCGATTGGTTTGGTGCTCACGGGTTCTACTCATCCACCGTTTCACGGTCCCCCTTCCCTGCTGGGGAAGGCCCACTGACGGAGCAATGAGGATTTATTGGTATATCGTAGGGGAGGGGCAAGCCCCTCCACTACAACTGACGAAACAATTTATATGATTCGAACGGGTCGCTTAGTCCTCCATCTGTCGGCCCAAAAAGTCTGCGGCGGTGGCGGCCAGCTTTATATCTGAATCCTTGGCCGGCTCTCCCCCGTTTACAAGAACGACCGCTCCGCTGACGTCGCCGTGGGAGATAATGGGATATGCAACCGCAACCGAGAGGTCGGTGGCCTCAACGGCAGTAAGTTTGCTCTGTCCGCCGCTGTAGCGGGTGCGCTCCTTGATAAGCGTTCTCAGGGCTTCGGAAATTTCTCTTCCCGCAAGCTCCCTTTTAAGAGGGCCTGCCGCCGCAATAAAGCTGTCCTCATCGCAGATGGCCGCCGTCAGCTCGGAGGAACGGGAAAGAGCCTCCACGTAATCCCCCGCGAAGCTCGAAAGCTCCCCTACAGGGGAGTATTTTTTAAATATGACCTCTCCGCCCACGCCGGTGTATATTTCAAGAGGACTTCCCTCTCTTATTCTCATAGTACGACGAATCTCCTTAGGAATAACCACCCTGCCAAGATCGTCGATTCTTCTCACAATTCCAGTAGCTTTCATAAATATATTAACTCCTCTTTTTCTTAATTTAATGAATAATGAATAATTAATGTGTCGGCTGTGCCGACATTATTTATATCGGCCAAAGGCACACCGAAATTATTCACTATTCATTATTAATTCGCAAGGCTCTGCCTTGCGCCCCTGTTGCTTTCATATATACATTTCTCCTTAACACATTTGTAGGGGTCATTCACGAATGACCCGCGGGCGATTCATAAATCGCCCCTACACAAAATTTTCAAATTGTGATACTATTATTTGTGTTTAAAGGGAATTTATACTGTGTGAATTTGATTTTAAAATCAAATATACTACTATAAAATTAAAGAGGTGTTTATTTATGATATACGAAGCCGTTAAAGCCTATGCTTGAAAGTTCTGAAAACCTTTGGTATAATATATAATTAGTACGTAACGTGAGGTGTGCTATGAGTTCATTTTTGTACCGTATTCTTTGCGGCTTCTGTCTTGGAATAAGTGTATTTGCTCCGGGAATCAGCGGAAGTATAATGGCCATTATTATGGGAATATACGATAAGCTTCTCGACATAGTTTCAAATCCCTTTAAAAATTTCAAAAAGAACTTTTTCTATTTATTTCCTATGGGAATAGGGGCGGTAATAAGTCTGGTGCTTTTCGTACTTGCATTCAGTTACCTTTTTGAAACCTACGAAAAAGCGGTATTTATGCTGTTTATCGGACTTATAGTCGGAAATCTGCCCGTAGTTTATAAAGAAGCGCGAAAAAGCAGTTTTAAGTGGTATTTCATTTTAGGCGCTCTGGCGGCATTTGCCGTAGCTCTTGTCCTCGGAATAATGAGTGAGGGAAGCGGCGAAGCAGCCATTGCTCACTCAAACAGCAACCTGTTCTACCTTGCCTTAAGCGGACTTTTAGCAGGAGCCGCCAGCCTTGTGCCCGGTATGAGCGTTTCTATGATACTCATTGTTATGGGAGTTTACGACTATCTTATTGCCGCGGCTAAAGCCCTCGATCCGGTCACCATAGCCGTTGTGGGAATAGCGTTTGTGCTTGCGATGATAGTATCGTCAAAGCTTATCAAATTTATATTTGAGAGATTCAGCGGTATGGCACATTTTATGGTTATGGGCTTCCTTATAGGTTCTGTCGGCGGAATCTTCTTCAGCCTGCCGAAGGGCGGCTCGAATTTAGCGGGAACGGTCATGCTTATTATCGGTCTGGCAATTTCCCTGCTGTTCGTTTATCTCGGCAAAAAGGTCAATACTGAGGATAACGGTTAATTGGACCGTTTAAACCTGTAAAAAAGAGAGGGCGATGACTTTTTCGGTCATCGCCCTTTTGGTTTTTTATCCGTTTATTTTTCTTTTCCGTCTGTAAAGTGCTGTGCCGAGAATGGCCGTGATGCTTGCAAGAAGAATGACAAGCCACAAAAGCGGATTACTATTGTCGCCCGTGTCGGGATTGCGGCCGTTATTCAGCTCTGCTAAAGCCGCCTTGGCATCCTCAAGCTTTTCCTTTGCTTCTCCGCTCACAAGAGACTTCTCGTAATCGGAAAGCGCCACGAAAGCCTTGTCGGCCGCCTTAACTGCTTCCTCGTCATTTTTAGTTATATTATCGGGGAGGGCGGTGATAAGAGCCTCGGCCTCCTCTGCATTTTCTATGACCTCAAGGGCCTTATTCGCCTTTTCTAAGGCATCGGTGAGCTTTTCCTTGTCAGCCTCAGAGTAGGAGCCGTCCTCCAGTTCCTCTTCAAGCTTTGACTTAGTCTCCTCAAGATCGGCTTTATCCTCCTGCTTTACTTCATCCGGCTTTAGAACCGCTACCGACGTATAAACGGCGCTGATAGTGGTGTCGCCTGAAATATTCTTACCGTCGCCGTCCCATTTTCCAACGTAGTTTTCCTTTTCGGGAACATCCGGGAGGGTCGCATCCTTGCCGTACTCTACCTCTTGGGTAGATACGACCCCGCCGTCTGCCTCAAAGGTTACGGTATATTTTTTCAGTTGCCACTGCGCATACAGAGTCTCTTTACAGCCGCCGTTTCCGCCGTCATTTGCAAATATATATTCATTTTCGGCCTTATACTCAGTTCCGCTTCGGTCGGGCATAGTGTTCCAGCCGACGAAAATATAATGCTCTCTGGTGGGCTCATCTCCTGAAACCTTCAGGCTTATGCCGCCCGTATAGGAGCTTTGAGGGCCGCCTTCACCGCCGTTTGCATCGTAGCTCAGTGTATTTGCGGCGTGAAGTATCTTAACCTTCTGTTCCTTAGAGCCTACGGCAGAATTTGCGGTCACAGCTATATCTGCACCGTCCTTTAAGGTTGCGGTAACCTCTACCTTATAGGTTCCTGCGTCGGAAACATTTCCGTCAATGGTCAGCACATTTGAGGTTGCGCCGCTTATGGGCGCTCCGTTCTTATACCACTGATAGGTGTAGCTCAGAATATCGGTATTCATATTGCCTACGTTTGCCGTCAGCACCCGCTGTGAAGCCCCGGGGATGTAATACTGATAGCCGTCCGAAATGCCGCCGGGCACGGTCAGCGAAACAGTGACGGTAGGACTGAGCACGGTGCGCTTCATAACGAGGGTATGATCGCGGGGGATGCTTACCTTGGTCAGCTTTCTTATATTGGTATCGGTCGGGTCACCGTTTGCGTCTGCAAGATACCAGTTTTTATCTCCGCCCGAAAGACCCGTGATGGAGGATGAAGGCAGAGTGCCGTAGCTTTCTCCGAATACCACGGTAATGGGGTCGATGGCCATGCCTCCGTTGGAATCAAAGCTGACGGTATAGCGGTTGGGCGTGTATATCGCGGTGAAGGTCAGGTTGCTGAGGGGCATAGTCATTCCCTCGGTATATCCCTCCCAGCCGATGAGGGTATATCCCGACTTGCGGAAGGTGTCCTCGAAGATCATATTATCGGGAACTACAATGACCTCGCCGTATTTAAATTCCTTTTCGTAGGAGCCGCCGTCGCCTGCGGTAAAGGTGACCTTATATCTTTTGTAGACCGTTACGGTATACTCGGTCACGTTGCCCGCCTTGTCGGTTGCGGTGACGGTGTGTGTGGCGTTATCGGCAGGTATCTTATACTCGTCGTCTCCCTGAGTGGTATCGGTAATGTCGGTACCGTCAACTTCAACCTTAAGGAGGTTATCGTCTATGGCCTTGAATATCTTATCACCGTAGTAGATGCCGCCGTTTTCAATTCCGACAAGCTCGGGTGCGGTGCTGTCCAGCTTGGCATTTGTTAGGGTAAGAACTCCGTTTGCATAGCTCCAGCCCGTTCCGCTGCCGGTTTCAAGGGCATCGACCCCCTGCACGTACAATGTATCGGGCGACGGATTCGCCGCAACCGCCGCCGTAAAGGGCAGACAGGAGACCGTCAGCACCAGGCAGAGCAGTATTCCGAGAAGCTTTTTTGTGAATTTGCTTTTTGCTTTCATATCGTTTCCTCCCAAATAAATTACATTTTAATTATACTCGTTTTTCTAAAGACTTTCAATACAAAACGAAGAAAAACTCTTTAAAACTTAAAAGCAAATTGACCTTTCGGCGGCTTTGTGTTACAATAGCTTTAAAATCGGCTGTAAGGTGAAGGCAATGGAAATAAAAGACGTATTTATCAGCTATAAATCGGAAGAATTTGACGAGGCGTTATGGGTCAAAAACTCCCTTGAAGAAAGCGGCATATCCTGCTGGATGGCCCCTATGAGCATTACGGGTGGTGCCAGCTATGCTTCGGAGATACCTCAGGCCATAAGGGGCTGTAAGGTCTTCGTGCTTATTCTTACAAGTAAGGTAATGGAGTCGAAATGGGTACCCAAGGAGCTTGACCAGGCCATAAACGCCGACAAGCTTATTATGCCCTTCACCCTTGAAAACTGTCCCCTTACCAGCGATTTCAGCTTTTACCTCAGTAACGTACAGCGGTATTTTGCCTATGAAGATAAGGCCGCCGCTATGGAAAAGATGACACGGGATATAAAGGCAAAGCTCGGAATACACGAGCCTGCCCCTGCACCTGCTCCCTCGCCCGCACCTGCACCGACTCCCACTCCTGCTCCCGTTCCCGTACATAAGCCCGCGCCCGTGCAAAAGCCGGCCAAAAAGTCCTCGGGAGGACTGAAGGTCTTAGGCATAATAGCCGCCTGCCTTGCGGGGGTCGCACTTATCGCCGCCCTTGCCTTTTTAAACTTCAAGGACAGCCGAATAACCGTTGCGGGACAGCGCTTCGGCAAAAACATAACGAGTATTACGTTAGAAAACAAGACTCTGGGCGACGAGGATATGACCGCCCTGTTGGAGCTTAAAAAGCTTTATTCGGTAACCTTTAAGAACTGCCGTTTCGATACCGAAAGCCTTGCCGCCGTAACCGCACACGAGCTGAGTTACCTGGAGCTTTCCGACTGCGGTCTTACAAACAAGCAGGTATCCACCCTTAATTTCGAGATACAGCCCGATATATATTACCTTGATCTCAGCGGAAATCCCGCCATCACCGACCTTTCGGTCATTGCTCCCTTAAGCGACACCCTTGAACAGCTTCGCATCGGGAACGTTTCTCTTGCCGACACCTCGGTGCTTGAGGGCTTCACCCTTTTAAATCAGATACATCTTGACGATATGGAGCTCAGTGACCTGAGCTTTTTACGGGAAATGCCCTATCTTACGGTGGTTTCGGCCTGCAGAAATACCATTAACGATATCAGCGGACTTGAAAACACCAGCATTCTTGAGGAGGTCTACCTTTCGGACAACGAAATATCCGACCTTTCGGTGCTTTCCCGCTCGGCCGAGACCCTCAGAATACTTGACGTGAGCTCAAACGCCCTGACCGACCTTTCCTGCATTACCGAATGTACCGCCCTCGGAAGACTGACGGCAAACGACAACGAGCTTTCCTCCCTCGCCTTTGCAGAAAGGCTCAGCGGACTTTACTCCCTTTCCCTTTCGGGCAACGATATAAGCGACCTTGGCGGCTTTACGGGAAGCGAATCCCTTACCTCCCTCGATCTTTCCCGAAACGGTCTTAAAACGGTAAGCGGCATCACCTTTAAGGCCGACGCCTACGTGACCGCCGATTTCAGCGAAAACGCCATCCTCTCGGCAACGCTTCCCGCAAACTGCACCTTCTCGCGGCTTCGTATGCATAAAAATCCCCTTGAAAGCGTTTCCTTCTTAGACGGAATACACGGCTTTAAGGTAAGTCTCAATTATTTTGAGAATATCGAAGCCGACTATCTTAAAAACGCCGACTTCGGAACGGTCTACATCACCGACTGCCCCACGGGAAAACGGGTCGAGCTTGAGGATATCTCCTATAAGATAGAGCTTGTCTCGGCCGAAGCGATCCCATCTCTTATGGAGGAATAAATTTAAAAAACAAAAACAGCAGATATCCGCAAAGGACATCTGCTGTTTTTTAACTTAACCTATCAAAAGGGTTCGAAGGGCGGCGGTATCTGCCTGACACAGAAACTCCTTGACCTCTCGAAAGCCGGGGCTGTCCTTATGGATCCGTCTCGATATCGCCATATCTCCTGCTGCGGCAAATTTCATTACTTAATGCCTCCTAATTCCAAAGCAGATCTTATTGCTATTAAAAGTCCTGTTTTCAGGGAATTTTTATCTACCCATTCTTCTCTGGTGTGGGTCTTGTCGTGGATATCGGTGCCGATGCAGATTGCGGGAACTCCCAGTGATAGCGGTATGTTGCAGTCGGTCGAGCCGCAGTTAAAGCTCACCCTTTCCCCTATGATCTCTTCAATTATGGGAGTAAGTCGGCGGCTTAAGGCGTCGACCTTTTCGGGGTCGGTGGTACTGCAGGGACGGTTGCCCACCATTTCTATTTTAAGCTCGTTTTCCTCGGCGGCGGCAGCGAAGATTCTTTTAAATTCACCCTCCATATATTCAAGACAGCCCATGTCGTCACTTCGGTATTCGCAAAGAAGCTTTGCCGATTGGGCAACGGTGTTGACCGAGGTTCCGCCCTCGATGGTGCCCACGTTATAGGTGGTTTTGGTGCCTTCCTTTTCGGGAACCTTGATATTGTATATTTCCGAAACTATCCTGCTGATCTCGGCAATGGCGTTCTTATTTCCGAATTTGTTAAAGGAATGTCCTCCCTCGGTAAGGAGGGTTACCTCATATCGGTGGGAGCCGACGGCACGGTCGACGATAATGTTTAAACTGCTGTCAAGGGTGACAAAGGCGGAAATTCTGCCTGAAAAGTCCTCGAAAAGTCGCCTTGTTCCCTTAAGATTTCCAAGCCCCTCCTCGCAGGAATTCAGCACGAACATAACTCCCTTTTCGGGAGTTATTTTATTTTCGATGAAAAACTTTGAGGTAATAAGCAGGGCCACAACGCTTGCCGTATCGTCGGCGGCACCCGGACAGAATATTTTTTCTCGGTCGTCAAAATAGGGCATAGGCTCCATATCGGGAAAGACCGTGTCGGTATGGGCGGCGAAGACGGTTATTTCATTGCTGTTTTCACAGTTTATGGGGAAGATCACGTTTTTTGCCCCGTCGATGTAAACGTCCTTTGCACCATAGCCTTCAAGCCAGACCTTGCAGTATTCTGCCCGCTCGTCCTCAAAATGTGATGGGGCGGGAATAAGGCAGAGCTCCTTTAAGGTCTTATATAAAAGTCCGGTATTTTCGGCTATGTAATTCTGAATTTTCTCATTCATAAGGATCACGTCCCTTTGAGGATATTTTAACACGACGACCAAAACAATTCAACATTAGCCAAACAGATTATTTTCCGTAATTTTTAAAGGCCTTGGGGGTGTGGCCGAAGCGTTTTTTGACCACCCTCGAAAAATATTTCGGGTCGTTAAAGCCCGACTCTGTCGCCGCATTTTCCACCGTCTCTCCCGAAGCAATCAGAAGTCGGGCCGTTTCTATACGAAGGTCGGTGATATATTCGGTAGGGGTCTTATTAAAGTGTGTTTTAAAAAGGGCACGGAAGAGGTTGGGATTTATCCCCGCCTTTTTGCAGACTCCGTCCACCGATAAAAGGCTGTCCTTAAATTCCGAATTCATAAGGGACAGGGCGGCCGTGAAATTTTTTGGGAGGGCGACCCTTGCCTGCTGTTCGGCTATCATCCCGAAAATTTCAAAAAGCCGTGCGGTAACGAAGGCCCTATGACCCACCGCCTTGTTTTTCCATATATCCAAAGCCTGCAGAAAAGCTTTATATATCTTTTCGCAGTTTTCGATAGAGTATACCTCGGGCTCGGGGTCGTCGGCGGCGGTTATAAAGTGGATGACCAAAAACTCGGCGTCGGTATACTCTACCTCGTAGGGCATATTCTGGGGCATATAAAAAACGTCGCCGGGATTTACCGAAAGCTCCCTGCCTGCCGCCAGAAAGGATGCGCTTCCCTTTATCCTGAAGGAAAGAGCGCAGTAGCTTCGGGATGCAACCGAAAAAACACCGCCCGAAAAGGCGACCCGCTCCACACCGATCATTTCTATTACGTGGTTTTCTCCACTATACAGCATTTTATCCACCTCGAATCTATTATAACGGTTAATGAAAGCCGAAGCTTTCGGTTTCGACATAAAATCTGCGATTTTAAACCAAATTTTCTCTGAAAATTTGTCATTAACCATTGCAATGAGTGTCGTGCAAAATCAATTAAAAATTGGCTTGTCGAAACACTGAATAGCGCTTCGACTTACAACAATCATTATAACAAACCTTTTTCAAACTTACAAGTGTTGAAAAGTCCACTTTTCAGAGCGAATTGTGGGTTGTTAGCAGGACGGCAATGAGGTATTCTTAGGTTGAGGGTAACAGCCGTGCCGACAGCGGCTGCTCAAAACAAGAGATCGTATATCTGTGTATCAAAGGAGGAAAATTATGGCAATAAAACACACCGCCGTAAGCTACTACGGACTGAATTACGTAGAGCACGCAAAAGAAGATTTCAAGGAAATGAAGGAGCACGGCTGCGACACGGTAATTCTTGCAATTACCGAGTTCGACATGGACTTCTGGTTTCCCAACATCAACAACATA
>CAZRHF010000018.1:10561-25331 GCA_964599835.1 uncultured Eubacteriales bacterium
AGTTAAAGCCGCTCACAGTCTGGGACTTCGCGTTCTTGCGGATACCTGGGGAATCGGCAAATACTTCGGCGGCGAGCAGGTAAGCCTTTTCCTGCAGAACAATATTCATCACCGCCAGGTCTCGGCCTACACCGGCGAGGTCTTAAACGCCGCCTGCTTTAACACCAACGCTTTCCGCGATTATTTTAAGGGTATCTGCGTAAAACTGGCCCGCGAGACCGAGGTAGACGGCTTCTTCTGGGACGAGCCCCACTATGCCTATCCTAAATCCTACGCTTCTATCACGGGCGGTGCCGGTGACGACTGGGCCTGCCGTTGCCCCGAATGTATGAAGAAGTTTGAGGAATATTACGGCTATGAAATGCCTAAGTTTATGAACGACGACGTTAAGCAGTTCCGCTGGAGAGAAGCGCTGTTTACCCTGAGCGATACGTCGAGGGTGCTCAAAGAGATAAATCCTAACCTCGAGATCACCTGCTGTGTTCACGCAACGCTTAACAGCTATTACGTTACCGAGCTTCGCGGCTACGACAACTGGGATATGGTTGCCGCGTGTCCTTATTTCGACGTATTCTCGACCACTATCATCAACTGGACGCTGCCCGAAAGCTTCTTCCGCGAGATAACCGAGCGGACCGTTGCTATGGCAAAGAAGTACGGCAAACAGAGCGAACGCTGGCTTATGGGCTATAACAAACGCCCCGACGACTTTTCACAGATCGACAAGGTAGTTGATATGTACGAAGAGCTGGGCGTCGACAGACTGGCTACCTGGACCTACCGCGGCGGTTACGGAACCTCGGTTGCCGCAAAAGACCCCTTAGAGCTTTGGGATAACATTGGCAGAAACTATAAGCGCGTGCTTAAAAAGGAGGAATAGGGTATGAACGATTTCGGATATTATAAGGCTGTAATCGAAAATCTTGAAAAGGTAAATGCGACTCAGGAAGAAAACATTAAAAAGGCGGCCGCCCTTATGGCAGACGCGATCGAGGCCGACCGTCTTATCAACGTTTACGGCGGAGGCGGTCACACCACCCTGCCGGTAGGCGAAATGTTTTTCCGTGCGGGAGGCCTTTCCTGCATCAACCCCATAATGGAGACCGGCCTTTCGGTGTTCAATCAGGCTCTTAAATATTTAGAGCTTGAAAGGACCGTAAACTACGGCAGTTCGATCGTAAAATACTACGATCTTAAAAAGGACGACGTACTGATAATCTTCCATAATATAGGTATTAATCCCGCAACCATAGATGCGGCGATGGAGGCCAAGAAAAACGGTGTTAAAATAATCGCCGTTTCGAGCGAGGCCTGGCAAAAGGAGATGCCGGCAGATCACTTTATCCGCCATCCGAACAAAACAAATCTTTTCGATTATGCAGACGTATGCATCGAGGATTTCAATCCCGTAGGTGATGCCGTGGTCAACGTTCCCGGGCTCGAGACGCCCATCGGCCCTGTGTCGAATATCGTGGATTTCTATATAGCCCATCTGCTTGAGATCGAATGTGTCAGACAGTGTGTCGACAGAGGTATAACCCCTCCCGTCTGGTCAAGCGCAAACACTCCCGGCGGTGACGAAAAGAATGCGGCATACTTGGAAAAATACAAACCCAGAGTTAAGATGCTTTAAACCGACGAAGGAGAAAAATGCGATGCAAAAATTACAGGAGAAGTTGGATTTTCTGCTTGATAAGTATTCTGTTAACGTAAAAGCAGTTTTAAAGGACGAAAACACTCTTATAGCAGACGGACAGGAGATACCGATACTGTCTCACAGAAGTGAAAGAAGGCTTACAGAGCTTAAAAATATCGTAACCGGCGGAACCCTTTGCGGTATCAGCGTTATGAGGGTCTCCCATATCGCACAGCTCGGCTCGGATATTTACGCCATCCTTTACAGGGAGCTGGATATTTGTCAGTACGTTCTGCAAAGACGCCTAAAGTCGATAGCCGTTATGGAAAACGGAAACGTTTTAAACGCTATTGCAACCACCGACGACGGTGTGGTCTGTACGGTAGAGATAGCCGCAACGCTTCAGGAGGGCGAGCCCCGTAAGGATAAGCACGAGATAATTTCTCAGCGCGGTATTGCCTGCGACATAGTGGTCGACGCACAGCTCAGACAGGATTCTATTTATCTGTTCGGCGACAGCAACCGCAAATATACCGACGTCGACTTCGAGCTTTACGGACTATCTGTCGATGAGATCGCGATAGTCCGCAGTGCTTTTTCGGCTGCTTTGAATCAAAATTTCGAAGAGCTTAAAGCCGCCGACAAGGGCCTTTTAAAGCTTATAGAAGCGGCAAAACGCTCTGCGGCCAACGGCGAAATGGAGGTGCTTTAGGATGAAACCGCTTAAAATTGCCATGATGAGTATGACCCACGGTCATACAAGAAAATATTACCAGACCTTAAAGGATAACCCAAAGCTTGACTGGGTGGCGGTCTCCACCGCTAACGACGAGGTCAAAGAGATCTTCTTAAACAGCGTGGAAGGTATTCCCTGTTACGACAGTGAGACCGAAATGCTGGACGCCCATCCCGAGATCGAGGCGGTAGTTCTTGCCAGCGAAAACAGCGAGCATCTCAGACAGATGAAGCTCTGCGCCGAAAGAGGTATTCACGTTCTTTCCATGAAGATACCTACCTTTGATATGGACGAGTATGACGAGATGATCGAAATAATGGAAAAGAACGATCTTGTCTGCCAGATAGAGCTTGAGATGCACTATAATCCCGTTATCGCAAGGCTTAAGGAGCTTGTCAAAAACGGTGAGCTGGGTGAGATAAAGTCCTTTAACGCCACCAATATCACCCTTTCCCCCGTATGGGCATTCCCCTGGCAGGGTGTTCCGGAAAAAAGCTACGGCAAAAGAGTAGCCATAAAAGATGGTGATCCGCGTTTCCGCGGCGGTGCTCTTTGCGACCATCCCCACATTTTTGATATGATCCGTCACATAACCGGAAGTGAATTCGAGTCGATATATGCCCAGGTCGCTCCCAATATCCGCCCCGACATTGAGGAAGAGGATATGCTCTCTGTTATAGGCAGGATGAAGAACGGCACCGTTTTCTCCCTCGACCCTTCCTGGTCTAAAATGGAAGAACGGCTGAAGGTTCCGGGCCCGGGCTGGGAGGTCTTTCCCAAGCGTATGGAGGTAAACATTACCTTAAACGGCGAAAAGGGTACTCTTATGGCAGATTGCTTCGGACCCAACGTTTATCATAACGGCTGTCCCAACGACCGTTACACCGTTCAGTACACATACTTTGACGAGTGGATAGGTCTTATTGATGAATTTGTCGACAATATAAGAAATCATAAAACACCGCTTATTAATCTTCGCTGGCATAAAGCTACCGTCCTTGCTATGAACGCCTGTTACGAAAGTATCAGGACCGGAAAGGTCGTTAAACTGTAAAAAAAGGCTACGATGGAAGACGCTTCGTAATGAAACTGTTTTCCATCGCAGCCGTTTTTATTTTATACGAATAACTACTGCCGAATATTTATCGGGGAGGGTTACGGTTATACCGCCCTGAGCCTCTTCTATCTTGGAGTCGGAAGATAAGGGATAGAGAATTTCGGTCTTGCCCGAAGTTTTGAGGGGGATAAACACCCTTTCCTCCTCACCGCCCAGCCGCCAGACACCAAGGAATATCTCCTCCTCACACCTATAGCCCACGCAGGCAAAGGGGGCTTTCTGACGGTTAAGACCCAAGGGATAGAAGGGTAAAAACCTTGAAATCTTATTCCTTATGCTTTTGTGGACCTTGATTCCTTCTACCACCGTCTCAAACTGCTTGTCGGAAAGGTTTGCAATGTCTCCGCTGAGCTGGATTCGGGTGAGCATAGCGTTTACCATATTAAAGGCCGCTTCGTTTTTATCGTTTTTGGAAAGCGGATATGCCCAGACGGCCGCCTGCTCGGGGAGGACGGCGGTGGCGCAGTTTGCCGCAATAACGGCGGTGGCTCTGTAGTCGGTCTGGTCACTGGTGGACTGTATCTGACTTTTGACCAGTGAGGCATATTCCATTCTCATTCCGCCGCTGGCGCAGTTTTCAAGGATGAGGGCGGGGTATTTTTCCCTTATCTCCCCTATCCAGGAAAGATAGGCACGGTTATGCTCCAGAAGTCCGTCGCCAAAGCTGTCGGAATCAACCTCGGTGCCCGCGCCTGCGTCGATGTTATAGTCCATCTTGATATAGCCCACACCGTATTCGCCTACCACGCGGTCGACCACCGAGGTCAGATAATCCCTAACCTTCTTGTGTCTGAGGTCGAAATGATAACGACCGTGGTCGATGACCTTTTTGCCGTGGCGCATAAAGAAGCACTCGTCCTCAAAGTCCTTCAGAATGGGACTGTGGATCCCCACCACCTCAAGCTCCAGCCATATACCGGGCACCATACCCTTTTCGCGGATATAGTCGAAAACCTTTTTAATTCCGCCGGGGAATCGCCACTCACAAGGCATCCACTCCCCGACCGTTTCCCACCAGGTGCCGTCGGCATACCAGCCTGCATCCATACAGTAGTATTCGGCACCCGCCTTTGCGGCCTTATCTATAATGGGGAGCATTTTCTCGGTAGTAGGCTCTGCCCAGAGGCAGTTCATATAGTCGTTGAAGATAACGGGAAGGGCGGCGTTTTCGGGATTGTTTTCAATAATGACTCTGCGGTATTTCGTCATCTCACCAAGGGCAGAATCGAAGTCAGCGCCGAAGGAAAGACAGCATTTGACCGACTCGAAGCTCTCGCCCTTGCCGAGCTCCTTATACCAGCCGTTTTCGCTTTCGGTGGGGCCGCTGAGCTTTAGATAAAGCATATTCGCGATATCGCCTATCTCCCAATGCCAGGAGCCGCTATGCTCTATCTGCCACAGAAGGGTGTGATCTGCCGCAGAGTAGGCGCCCATGGGGAGATATTCCTTGCAGGACCAGGAGCCGGTATTTCCTGCCGTCACCCTTTTAAGGGTGAAGCCGTTTATTCTGTCGAGACCCAGGTCGGAGAGGGTATAGCTTCTCCAGGCCAGCTCACTGCACCAGGAATTATGGGGAATAAACACCTCTGCGCCCTCCTCGGGGAGCCCCGTGAAGGCAAAGGAGGAAAGGTATTCGAGACCTACCCTTTCGTCCCCCGTATTGGTGACCGTGACAAAGGCCCGTACTGCCGCGGTGTTTTTATAAAACTGATAGTGCTGTACCGCCGAGATCTTATCATTTTTAAGATAAAACTCCAGCTTGTTGCCAAACTCGTTTTCGTAGTATTTATGGCTTTCGTATTTAAGGGTAAAGCTTTCGGAGGCTCCCGTGTGCTTTCCGCCGTGATGGTCGTTGGGATTTTCTCCTGCAAGCTGAATATCGCCGATACCGCTCCATTTAAGGGTAGACTTATCCGTGACGGTGCCGAAATGCTCCAGCACCACCCTGCCTTCCTCGGTAATTTCAAATATAACGCTGAGTCCGTTCTGACTGAAATCCAGCTTCATAGCCTATCCTCCGTCGAGAGCCTCGACACGCAATTCGCGTACTGAGTCTCTTCTTTTTTATATTTTCTACCTCGCGCTACAGGCCGATTACGAAGATCCGTGATCAAAACCTGATTTTAAAGGAAGATTTTTCGTCTTTGCTTATAAATCAGAAAATACGGTAATTGCCGCCTTTACGTTTTCCTTCATAGCCTTTTCGGCATCAAGCAGGACGTCGTGGAACTGGGCATACTGCTTATTCGAAACAGCCTCGCCGCCCGCCTTTGCCATATAGGTATAGTAATTGACCTTGCGAACGCCCCGTTTTATAACCTCTTTATAGTCGGCCTCGCTGACGCCCGAACCGCCGTGAATAACTATGGGCAGGTCGATAATGGCGTTTATTTTGGAAAGCCGCTCAAAGTCCAGCTTGGGAGCGTCCTTATAAAAACCGTGGGCGGTGCCGAAGGCGCAGGCCAGAGCGTCGATACCGGTAGCCTTCACGAATTCTGCCGCCGCGTCGGGGTCGGTATAGATAGAGGTGTCGTTTCCTCCGCCGCCCTCGCGGGCACCCATTGAGCCTATCTCGGCCTCAACCGATGCGCCGTGTTTTTCGGCTTCTTTTACCGCCGCTTTGGTGTTTGCGACGTTTTCCTCCGTGCTGAGGGTGGAGCCGTCGTACATTACCGAGGTAAAGCCAAGCTCAAGACCCCTTCTGACATAGTCGAGGTCGGTTCCGTGGTCAAGATGAACGCAGACGGGCACCTTGGCATTTTTTGCAAACATAACCATTACTGAGGCAATTTCCTCCATTTTGCAAAGACCCATTTCCTCGTGGACCTGGGCGTGCATAATGATTACGGGCTGATTTAGTTCCTCTGCCGCAGAAATTACCGCCTTAAGGCTTGTCATATTAGGGGCGTTGAAGGAGCCGACGGCAATTTTTTTATCCTCTGCGATCTTAAGAATTTCTTTCAGGGTTACAAGCATTTTATATCTCCTTTACCGCTTTATATATATTAGCATACTTTTTGTAGAGTGTCGAATAGATTTTGTTGTTTTCGGTGTTGGGTGTGAAAATTTTTCTTACCTTTGCCATTTTTTCCACCGTCTCGGCGAGGTCGTCAAAGGCTCCCACCGCTTTTCCTGCCAGTGCGGCGGTACCTGCGGCGCCAACCTCTCTGCAGGAGAGGGCGGTTATTTCGGTATTCAGGATATCGGCCTTTATCTGAAGCCACACGTCAGAGCTTGCCCCTCCGCCCGTTGCCCTTATCTCCTCTATTTCTCCCGTAAGCGTCTTCATAGTGTTAAAGTTCAGAAGCATTTCATAGGAGGTGCCCTCCATAAGGGCTTTATAGAGGTCGTATTTGGTGGTTTCAAGGGTTATTCCGATAAAAGCGGCCTTTGAGTCGCTGTCCATATAGGGGGTTGCCGCACCTGCAAAGTGGGGAAGAATGAGGATTCCCGTGGGCTCATCCTTAACCGAAGCATCCAGCTCGGCATAGACGTTTTTGCCCTCAGCCTCAGCCTTTTTATGCTGATATTCGGCGAAATTATCGCGGAACCATTTAAGGGTTGCGCCCCCCGTAAAGGAAAGGGCGTAGCAGGCAAATTTTCCGTCTATATAGGGCACCACCGAATATCCGCCGTCGTAAAAGGCAACGTCAGTGGGCTTCTCCTTTAAAACAACGGGGATACATTCCACCGTACCCGTGCCGTCCATTGCCCTGGTACTGCTGAAAACACCTGCGCCTATCATTCCCGCAACCTGGTCGTGACAGCCGTTTACAACAGTAATATCGTAGTCGATTCCCAAAAGTTCTTTGATCTCGGGTCTTAAAATTCCCGCAATTGTTCCTGCGGGAACGGGGGCCGACATAAGGGAGGGATCTATTCCTGCGGCGGCAAAGACCTCGGCTATCCAGCACTTCTTGTCGATATCGAAGGCGGCGGTGCGTGCGGCAAGAGAATAGTCTATCTGCGCCGCGCCCGTCAGGATATAAACAATGAAATCCTCACCCAAAAGTATGCGTTTGCACCTTCCGAAGGCCTCGGGGTTATTGTTTTTCTGCCACATTATTTTGGAAATGCTGTACATGGGGTGGGGCTTTATGCACGTGAGGAGGGTCAGTTTTTCTTGCCCTACCTTGCTGCAAAGCTCGGCACATTCGCTTTCCCCTCTGGGGTCGGTATAGAGCATTGAGGGGGCCAGGACCTCATCCTTTTCGTCCAGCATTGCAAAAGTCTCGCCGAAGCTGGTGACGCCAAGTGCATCCACTCTGCGTTCTTCGGTGGCCTTTTTAAGAAGTCCTAAAACGCCCTCCTTTACCTCCTCAAAGCTTATTTCGTGGAGGCCGTTTTTATGAGTGGCGTTATATTCGTTATAGTAGGTAGCAAGAAGCTCGGCCTTTTCGCTGTATAAAACGACCTTGCATCCCGTCGTTCCTACGTCAAGTCCTCCGATTATCATAGCTTAGCCCTCGATGCTTACCACATCGTAGCCGAGATAATATTTAAAGGCTTCCTCTAAAATATCCTTTACGTGACCGTTTGCTACGGTGGTGTGGTGCTTGAAGCCGCCGCGGGCAAGTCTTATAAGCTTATCCTGCAGGTTTTCGATCTTAGCAACACCGCCGCAACCGAAGAACTCCTTCTCGATATCGTCGGAGGTGAATTCGCCCTCGCTGAAATAAATGGTAATCTTGCCGTCCTCGGTCTTACAGTTGGAGAAGGTCATGGGGAAGGCGGCAATTCTGCCCTCGTTGGTACCCCAGCCGCTGCCGGGATCGCCCTTATCGAACATCTTGTGGGAGGTTACGGTGCCGGTCTCCTTCATAAGCTTCTGTGCGGTGGAGCCGCAATGGAAAAGTATTACCTTGTCGGGGTCGTCTCCGTAGTTATTGTTCCAGTCAAGGCAGGCGGCAGGACCCTCGGTGGCAAGGGAAAGGGCGCGCATCGTAATTGCCGAGCACATATCTATCTCGCAGGAGGCGACGATGCCGCGGTCGTTAAGCTCGGAGATAAGCACGCAGGGGCAGACGCGGAGATAGGTCTCCATCTCGTTCCAGCAACGAAGGGAGATGGCATCTAAATGATAGGTCTCGATATATTCGTCGATGACCACGCTTATCTTTGCCAGCATATTCTTCTTTTCTTCGGGAACGGCTGAAAAATCGGTATATTTCTCTAATGTGGCCTTCTTTGCCACTACCTTTTCGTCGTCATCCTGCTTTGCGCGGACGAACTCGAAAAGCTCGGAAAGGTCGAAGGATTCCACGTTTATTCCGTGTCTCTGCATTGTGACCTCGTCAAAACGAACCGTCTTGAAGGCGGTGGTTCTGGCGCCGATACAGCCGACGGTGAAACGCTTCATTCCCTTTACGACGCGGCAAATCGCGGCGAAGTCGTGAAGATTTTTTGCAAACTCGGCGGTGAGGGGGTGAACGACGTGGGGCTTTAATACGGTATAAGGCACCCTATACTGCTCGAAAACGTCGGTTACCGAGAATTTTCCGCAGTAGGCGTCGCGTCTGTGGGCGAAATCCATTTTACCGATCTCGTCGGGATAGGCCTGCATAAGAATGGGCATACCTGCATCCTGAAGGGCGGCAATGGCTCCGTTTTCGTCGATGAAGATGGGCATACAGAGGATAACTCCGTCATACTCGCCCTCGTGGGATTTAAGCCATTTTGCATAGGCTCTGCCCTCGTCTCTCGTTTCCACCGCGCCGTAGCGGGTGGCATTCTTATCCATTATAAGATAGTCGTAGCCTGCTTCGGTTACGGCCTTAACCATATCCTCACGTGCCCCTTCAATAAGCTCGGCAGGCATAAAGCCGCGGTTGCCGAAATAGAGTGCGAAAGTCTGTTTTTTCATAAAGCTTCCTCCGTTTAAAATTACTGCTTTCATTTTAAAGGAAGCTGCTGTATAATTATAGTCACCGCGGTACGAAAAATTGTAAATTTGTACGGAAAGGACGGATTTTTATGCCACTGAAATTTGAAAACTCCGAGCTACGCGCCCTTATGCGCTCCTTTTATATGCTTTCCGGAATCCGCTTTGTCCTTTTCGACACCGATTTTCGCGAAATTCTGTCCTATCCGAAGGAAAGCTGTGATTTTTGCAGTATTATGAAGGGCTGTCCGAAAACTCGGAGAAAATGCAACTACGCCGACCGCCGTTCCTTTGAGGAGTGCGAAAAGCAGAACTCCCTCATAATCTACAAGTGCCACGCAGGTCTTGTTGAGGCGGTAATGCCCCTCCATGAAAACGAAAAAATCATCGGCTATCTGATGTTTGGTCAGATAACCGACAATCCCGATAAAAGTAACCTGTACGGCAATATTTCCTTGTGGCAGGAAAAGTACGGACTCAGTCCCGATGCTCTGAAAAAAGGCATCGACGAGATTCCCTTTAAAACCGACGAGGACATCCGCGCCGCCGCAAAAATTATGGAGGCCTGCACCTCCTACATCATATATAAGGAGCTTATAACCCCCGAAAACGACAAGCTTTTTGAGGCGGCAAAGGTCTATATCGAAGAGCATTTAAGTGAGGATATCGACATAGAACAGCTCTGCGGCAGGCTGGGGGTCGGCAGGACCAAGCTTTATGAGATATTCAGAAGCGAGCTTAAAATGGGAATTTCCAAATATATTCTGCGCCGCAGAATGCACAGGGCGAAAAAGCTGCTCAAGACCACCGACCTGCCCATAACGGATATTGCCGACAGCGTGGGATTTGCGGATTATAACTATTTCAGCCGCGTTTATAAAAAGACCTACGGCAGATCTCCGAGACACTACAGAAGGTGACCCAACGGAAATTAAGCTTTATGTTTTTCGGACAGTATGATATAATAAATGCAGAGGCGATGTTATGACTAAAAAAGAAACCGCCAAGCGGTATATTCTGTTTATTTTCTGTTTGTTTTTTATGGGGCTGGGGGTTGCCCTCACCAAGCACGGTGAGCTGGGAGTTTCGCCCATTTCCTCTGTGGCAAACGTGGTGAGTCTTAAATTCACCTTCCTCTCCTTCGGGACCTGGCTGATGATTTCAAACCTGGTCCTGCTCTTGGGTCAGATAGTTATTCTGAGAAAAAACTTCAAGCCCATACAGCTTCTTCAGATACCCCTTTCCCTGCTTTTCGGATATTTTACCGATTTCGGAATGTGGGCGGCATCCTTTATCCCCAACGACCTTTATCCCGTAAAGCTTTTGCTTGTTATAAGCGGTATTATAGTTCTCGGCTTCGGAATAACTTTGGGAGTAATCGCCGATGTTATCCTCAATTCGGGAGAGGCCTTCGTCAAGGCTATTGCCGACACCCTTAAAAAGGATTTCGGAAGCACTAAAATCGTTTTCGACATATCCTGGGTTGCCCTTTCGGTTCTGCTTTCCCTTGTTTTCTTTGAGGGACGGCTTTTAGGCACCCGCGAAGGCACGGTTATTTCGGCAATATTCGTAGGAATAACGGTCAAGCTGTTCCGCCCCGTTTTAAGCGGTCCGCTTCTGAAGATCATTAAAAAATAGAAAGGGTGTTTGATATGAAGCTTTGCGATCTGCATACACATTCGGTATTTTCCGACGGCACCTTCACACCCGCCGAGATAATTGCCGAGGCCGAAAAGCTGGGTCTTTCATCGGTGGCTCTTTGCGACCACAACACGGTGGACGGTCTTAACGATTTTCTCAAGGCCGCCGAAAAAAGCAAGGTCGAAGCCATCGCAGGTGCGGAATTTTCGGTGGATTTCGGCGGTACGGAGCTTCATCTGCTGGGACTTTTTATAAAGCCTGAATATTTCCCACGGGTCTCGGCCCTTATGACCGAGGTAAACTCCCGTAAGGAGCAGAGTAACATTGACCTTGTCGCCTCCCTTAACAGAGCAGGCTATCATATCAGCTATGAGGAAATAAAACGGAAGAATCCCTGCAGTAAAATAAACCGCGCACATATTGCCACAGAGCTGGCCGAAAAGGGCTACGTTTCCTCTAAGAATGAGGCCTTCGACGGTCTGCTGAGCCTCGAAGCAGGGCATTATAAGGAGCCCGAGCGCCTGACGGTGTTTGAGATGATAAAATTCCTGCGTTCCATTAAGGCGGCACCTGTCCTTGCTCATCCCCTTTTGAATCTTAAGCCTGAAAGGCTTGAAAATTTTTTGCCTCCCGCAAGGCTTGCAGGTCTTATGGGTATGGAATGTATCTATTCCACCTACACCGATGAGGAGACCGATTTTTCCTTAAGGCTTGCAAAGGAGCGCGGCCTACTCCCCTCGGGCGGAAGCGACTTCCACGGAAAAACCAAGCCCGATATTTTTCTCGGCAAGGGCAGAGGAAATCTGCAGATACCAAACGACTGGGCAGAGGCTATCCGTAAAGAATTATCCGACCAAGGGTGAGGAAAAGACCTTGCAATTACTAATATGTTCTCTGCAGGCAATAACGGGAGGAGCAAGCCCCTCCCCTACAACTGACGAAGCAATTTTTTATATTTCGTGCCGAAGGCACACCTTCCCTAGGCCCCGGGCCCTTTTCCCTAAAATAAAAAGAATCCCGACCGCTTGGTCGGGATCTTTTTATTTTTCGTATGCAACTGCGGTGCCTTCGTATTCGTTGAGGAAGTTTTCGGCGGTTCGCTTCATATAGACGAAAACGCAGTCCTCCTTGAAGGAGAATTCGGCAAACATATTACCGAAATAGCGGTCGATTATCTGGACGTTGAGGATAAGCTTTTTGTCCTCCATCCAGCCTGCCGAGGCGGCACAGTCGTACATAGAGCCGTCGGTGGTCTCTATTCCGCCGTAGTCACCGTAATAGCCCAGCTGGGGGAATTTTCCGAATACGTTCTTACCGAGACCGAAGCGTATCTCCTTTTCGCCCTGAGCGTTGGTGTATGCAAAGACTCCCTCGTCTCCCTCGAAGGTGAGGGAAAATTCAGTTATACCCATACGGTTATTTTCACAGCGGAATTTTTTGCCCGAAAGCTCGCGGGCTATAGGCTTATCGGTATCACCCGGCATAAAACGAAGCTTAAGGTCTTTAGTGACATCATTTAAAAGCTTTTCAGCTTCACTGTCGGCGGCAAGAGGTGCGTCGGCCATCTCGTCGGCAATAAAGTCGAAGAAGGCGTTGAAGATTATGTCGGTTGCCTCCGCTATTCCCTGATTATCGGAATTGATGCAGAAAAGAAGATCCTTTTCGGGCAGGCAGATGGTGTACTGACAGCCCATTCCGTTAAATGAGAAACCGTTTTGTTCAGTGATCCAGATTTGATAGCCGTAGCCGTAAGAGTTGGCGGGATGATTGCCGAGATAGTTGCAGACCTGAGGAGTTGTGGCCTTTTTCATATATTCTCTGTTTAGGATCTGCTCGCCGTTCCACTCGCCCTGCTTCATACAGAAACGACCGAAGGAGGCAAGGTCTCTTATGGTGCAGAGCATTGCCGAATCGCCCCAGGTGTCGCCGTTTCGGGTCTTGAGCATAGAGGCGGTCTTAAAGGTTCCGAGCTTCGAGAAAACTCTTTCGGTCAAAAAGTCAAAAAGGGGCTTGCCGCTCAGTTTTTCAACAAGGGAGGACAGAACCTGACTTCCTGCGCTGTCATACTGCCAGTGGGTGGCGGTGGGGCGCTTGGGGTCGGGGTTTTCGAAATAGAACTTGGTGCGGTCGGGTACGTCGGCGGTAAACCACCAGGAGGGCTCACCAGAGGTGTGCATCATAAGCATATCGCGGACGGTGACTTCACTTATCTGTTCAGTCAGCTTTTCCTTATCGAAACGACCCTCAAAATATTCGTGTACGGGGCGGTCGAGGTCGACAAGACCGTCCTGTTCCAGAAGACCGATGGCGATTCCCACAAAGCTTTTGGTCTGACTGTACATTCTGTGGCAGAAGTCCTTATCGAAGGGTGCCCAATATGCCTCGGCGAAGATATTATCCCCCTTCATAAGAAGGATGCTATGTGTAGCAAGGCCTCTTTTATTAAGGGTTTTAACGAGTCTTACGACCTGCTTTGAGCTTATACCGGCCTGCTCGGGTGTTATTATTTCAAACATAAAAAATACCTCCTTGCGGTTTGCTTTCATTGTATCACAAAGAGGCATTTTTTCAAGCATTTTATTTTGAAATTTCCTGTTCTATAACAAGAAGTCGGTTGTATTTTGCCACCCTTTCGCTTCTGCAGGGGGCACCCGTCTTTATCTGCCCTGCCGCAGTGCCTGCCGCAAGGTCGGCGATGAAGGTGTCCTCGGTGTCTCCCGAGCGGTGGGAAATAACAGTTTTATACCCTTTTTCCTTAGACAGACGTATGACCCTCAAGGTCTCGCTTACCGAGCCGATCTGATTAGGCTTTATTAAAATTGCATTAGCGGCTCCCTTTTCTATACCTGTAAGCAGGCGCTTTTCGTTTGTAACAAAGAGGTCGTCGCCCACTATCTGCACCGCGTCGCCTATACGGGCAGTAAGCTCGGAAAAGCCGATAAGATCATCCTCCGAAAGGGGGTCTTCGACCGAGGCTATGGGATATTTTTTACACAGCTCCTCAAAGTAGGAAATAAGCTCGTCGCGGGTGAATTTCCGTCCGCTTTTCGGCATAATATAGCCTCCGCCGCCTACCCATTCGCTGGCCGCCGCATCAAGACATATCTTGACCTTGTCGGTGGAATATCCCGCCTTTTCTATGGCCTCGACCAGCAGGAATATTGCCTCCTCGTTTCCCGTCAGATCGGGGGCAAATCCGCCTTCGTCGCCTACCGCAGTCCCTTTTCCCTTCTCGGTTAAAAGAGCATTTAAGGTATGGTAGATCGCGGCACAGATCTCCATTCCCTCGGCAAAGGAGGAGACCCCCGTAGGCTTTATCATAAATTCCTGAATGTCGACATTATTTGCGGCGTGAACACCTCCGTTTAAAATGTTCATCATAGGCAGAGGAAGACTTATCTCACCCTCTTCTCCCGCAAAATAGCGGTAGAGAGGCAGACCCTTTTCCTCTGCCGCCGCCTTATAAAGGGCAACCGACACGGCAAGGATCGCGTTAGCTCCGAGACGGTGCTTGTCCTCGGTGCCGTCAAGCTCCAGCATAGCTCTGTCGGCCTTTTCGGGTGAGGAAATATCCATTCCGATGAGGGCAGGGGCAATAAGGGAATTTATATTTTCTACCGCCCGTTTGACCCCCTTGCCAAAGAGACGGTTTCCTCCGTCGCGAAGCTCGTGTGCTTCGTATTTTCCGGTAGACGCACCCGAGGGCACCACCGAAAAGCCGACGGCTCTGTTCTCGGTCACTACCCTTGCCCCTACGGT
>CAZRHF010000019.1:0-24689 GCA_964599835.1 uncultured Eubacteriales bacterium
AGAGATAGCGATAGCGGTAGTTCCTTCGAGTACCGAGGACATCTCTTCAAGGTCGGTACCTGCGATGGCACGCTTTAAGAGGGTGTTCTTAATAACGGTGTACTCGACTCCTGCTTCGCGGAGCTCTTTACGGAGAACGGTATCGTCTGCAACGGAAGTTCCGGAGTAGTCGACGACAACGCCGGCAACAGAGTCGGAAATTTTTGCAGCGATGGCAGCAACGGCTGCCTGTTTTGCTTCGAGAACTTTTGCGTTAGGCATTAAAGTTTTCACCTCCGAAAATAGTGAATTAAAAAACCTGTCCTCCAAAGACGGTGAGGACAGGCAGAATAATACTTTTATAAAAAGCTATTCGCATTACCTCGGCAGGCGATTAAACTTATCGCAAAAGCGACCTGCTGTCTTTGGATGCTTGTGTATGATAACACAGAATTTCCGTGTTGTCAAGAGAAATTTAAATTAATTAGAATACTTGCCGGTGGCGACCTTAACTCCGGGTCCCATGGTAGTAGCGATGGTGCAGGACTTGATGTACTGACCCTTTGCTGCTGCGGGCTTAGCCTTGGCAATAGCGTTCATAAGAGTATCGATGTTCTCTTCGAGCTTTTCTTTGCCGAAGGAAACCTTACCTACGGGGCAGTGGATGATGTTGGTCTTGTCGAGACGGTACTCGATCTTACCGGCCTTTGCTTCGGTTACAGCCTTAGCAACGTCGGGGGTAACGGTACCTGCCTTGGGGGTAGGCATAAGACCGCGGGGTCCGAGCACCTTACCAAGACGACCAACCATACCCATCATGTCGGGGGTTGCGATCACTACGTCGAAATCGAGCCAGCCTTCGTTCTGAATCTTAGCTACGAGTTCTTCTGCACCTACATAATCAGAACCTGCGGCCTCGGCTTCCTTAGCCTTGTCGCCCTTGGTAAGAACGAGGGTTCTGACGGTTTTACCGGTTCCGTTGGGGAGAACTACGGCGCCGCGGACCTGCTGGTCAGCGTGGCGGGAGTCAACACCCAGACGTACGTGGATTTCTACAGTTTCGTCGAACTTTGCGGTAGCAGACTTTACTGCAACGTCGCAAGCTTCGCCGAGTTCGTAAAGCTTACCGGTCTCGATAAGCTTTGCGCTTTCGTTATACTTTTTACCGTGTTTCATTGTTTTACCTCCCAATAAGTGGTATAATCGGAAATTTCCTCCCACGAGAGAGATTAGTCGACTACTTCGATACCCATGCTGCGAGCGGTACCTGCTATCATAGACATAGCGGCTTCTACGCTTGCGGCGTTAAGGTCGGGCATTTTCTGCTCTGCAATCTTCTTAACCTGCTCACTGGTGATCTTTGCAACTTTATTCTTGTTCGGCACGCCGGAACCGCTCTCAATGCCGCAAGCCTTCTTGATGAGAACTGCTGCAGGGGGGGTCTTGGTGATGAAGCTGAACGAGTGGTCTGCATAAACGGTAATAACTACCGGTATGATAAGACCTGCGTCATTCTTGGTGCGTTCGTTGAATTCCTTAGTGAACGCCATAATGTTGACGCCGTGCTGTCCCAGTGCAGGACCTACCGGGGGAGCCGGAGTGGCTTTTCCAGCGGGAATCTGCAGTTTAATGTAACCAATAATTTTTTGAGCCATTGTTTGCACCTCCATTATTCGTGGTAACAGTGATTTTTCACTTGGCGGAACGGTCGTATACCCGTTCCTCCCACCGTGGTATCTTTTGGATACCGGCGGCAAACTGCCGCGTTTATAATACTCCCGATCGGGATATCGGTAGCTTTTATTGTTACCGAAAGCGGCAAAATACCGCGTATTTACTGATGTTAGTCGGCCAGAGCGATCTGGTCAAGTTCGAGCTCGGCAGGGGTCTCTCTTCCGAACATCGAAATATTTACGCTGACGCTTCCGTTTTCGAGGTCGACAGCGGTAACGGTACCCTGGAAATCCTTAAGGGGTCCGTCCACAATGTTAACAAGGTCGCCGATCTTATATCCGACCTCAACACTGTGCTTTTCAACGCCGAGGGCTTCTACCTCTGCGTCGGTAAGGGGCACCGGCTTGGATCCGGGGCCTACAAATCCGGTTACTCCGCGAATGTTGCGCACGACATACCAGGAATCGTCGGTAACAATCATCTTAATGAGTACGTATCCGGGGAAAATTTTGCGTTCGTATTCTTTGACCTTGTCTTCCTTGATTTCGGTGACGGTCTCGGTAGGGATCTTGATGTCCATTATCAGATCCTGCATCTTACGGTTCTCAACCATAAGCGCAAGGTCGGAAGCTACCTTGTTTTCATATCCTGAATAGGTATGAACGACATACCATCTTGCCTGACTGCTTTCTGACATATCAAGCCCTCCGAGTTAAGCCGCGCCGGTTACGAGGCGGATAAGCCAGGACAGACCGAAGTCGGTAAGCCAGATGAAGATACCAACCAGTACGCAAACTGCGATAACGACAAGGGTATTCTTAACAACATCGTGAGGACCGGGCCAGACGATCTTCTTGATTTCGCTCTTGTAGTCACGAAGTGCGTGAATGATGCGACCGAAGATAGAGCGCTTGGCTTTTCCTTCGAGCACCATAATACGGTCGTCGACAAGAAGGTGACAGATTCCGAAAACGACTGCTGCAAAAAGGGCGGCGATAACAAGCCATACGAAGAGCTCGTAGCTGATGGAAGCGGGCTCTAAGGGACGGTGGTCGATAAAGTGACCTGCGCCTCTGAGAACGCGTACCAGCATAAAGACAGCTGCGACGAGGGCTGTACCGGGAGCCCAGTATCTCATTTTCTTAAACTTAAAGGTAAGTCCGGAGAAAAGGAGAGAGAACAGAGCAAGGATGAAACAAAACAGGACCTGACCTGATTTGGCCAAAGCCTCCTTCATTCCTTCGACTGCGGTTCCGAAAGCGAACTGCGCGCCGATGAAGGTGTATTCATTACCGCCGAAAACGACGGTGGCGAAGGGTAAGAAGAAGAGAATAACTGCGGCTGCGGAAGAGAGCACAGCTAAAATCTGACTAATCTTATTAACTGCCTTCATATTATTCCTCCTTATTTTGTTTCCTTGTGAACTGTGTGCTTCTTGCAGAATCTGCAGTACTTGTTCATTTCAAGTCTGTCGGGATCGTTCTTTTTGTTTTTCATAGTGTTGTAGTTGCGTTGCTTGCACTCAGTGCAGGCGAGTGTAATTTTTACTCTCATGACGGCACCTCCCGTTTTACGGAATATTTTCGGTTTCGTTCCTGTCCGAAACCTATTTAGCCTCCCTCAACGAAACGGCGTGCACACCTACCGTTTTCGCTTTGAAAAAGTTCTTTGCAAAAAAAAAGAACCTACAGAGGTAGAGTAATTATATCACAACCTACCTCTGCGGTCAAGCATTTTTTTATAACTTTTAAAAATTATTTATGATAGCGTGAGCCTTCGGCAATTTTAAAGCTTCGGTAGACCTGCTCCAGAAGCATTATACGGAAGAGCTGATGAGGAAAGGTCATTGCCGAAAAGGAAAGCTTTATATCGGCCATAGCCTTTATGCTGTCGTGCAGACCGAAGGAGCTTCCTATTATAAATATAAGCTCTCCCCTGCCGCCGTTTATATATGTAGTGAGTTTCCTGCTGAATTCCTCGCTTGAAAACTGTTTCCCCTCGATACACATAGCGGTCACAAGGGCGCCGTCGGGTATTTTCTTCCTTATCATTTCCGCCTCAGTCAGCAGAGCCCTTTCGATTTCGGCTTCAGAGGGGTTTTCCGGGAGTTTTACAGGCTCTAATTCGATTATTTCGGTTTTGGCGTAGGAGGAAAGCCTTTTAACGTATTCGTCGGCGGCCTCCCTGAGATATTTCTCCTTAAGTTTACCTAAAGTTATCAGTTTAAGCTTTATCATAGAGGTATGATCTTACCTCCCTCACGCTGTGCTATATATAATATGTAGTCACGGCCCTCTTTGGCACCCTTGTCCATAAGGGCGGCCTTTGCGGCCGAAGCAGCTTTATCGGGGGTGTTGTTTTCCTTTGAAATATGAGCCAGTACGAAACGGCAGGTGCCCTTTTCGTAGAGCTCGGCCAGCGTCTCGGCGCAGACGGCGTTTGAAAGGTGACCCTTATCGGAGGCTATACGAAGCTTAAGCTCGGCAGGATAGGGACCCATTCTCAGCATAACGGGATCGTGATTGGATTCCAGCATAACAAGGTCACAGCCGCAAAGCTTTTCTTTGATACCGTCGGTCATGACTCCCAGGTCGGTGCAGACGGCCACCTTTATACCTCCCGAAAGCTCTGCGGTATAGCCACTGGAGCCGACACAGTCGTGACTTGTGGCAAAACGGGAAAGCTTTATGCCCTCAAGCTCAATATCCCCTTCATCAAGATAGATGCGGGGTGTCTCGTAGGTGATCGCCCCCGAAAATTCCAGGGCGTATACGGTTTCTCTTGAGGCAATAACAGGGACGGGATGATTTTTAAGTAAGACCTTAAGACCCTTTATATGGTCGTTATGCTCGTGGGTAATGAGGACAGCCTTTACGGCATCCAAAGGGATGTCGGCATTCTCGAGAGCGGTCCTAAAGCGCTTGAAGGAGACACCGATATCGACCACTATTCCGCCGCTTGCGTCGCCTATGTAGGTTGAATTTCCGTCACTTCCCGAAAACATTGGAAAAAACTTTGCCATTTATCCGTCCTCCTTTCATATTTATACAGAAATTGGGAGGAGATCTCCTCCTCCCAAAAATTAATTTGCTTTTAAAGAATATCCGACCTGCTCGTCCGAAATGCGCTTTATATCGGCACCGACGGCGGTAAGCTTTTCTACAACCTGTTCATATCCGCGGTCGATATATTCAATGTCGGTGATCTCAGTCTGACCCTCAGCCACAAGGCCTGCGATTATCATTGCGGCGCCTGCACGAAGGTCGTCAGCCTTGACAGGGGCGGCCTTAAGCCTTTCAACACCCGAAACGATGGCCGATTTTCCGTCGACCTGAATGTCGGCTCCCATAAAGGTGAGCTGTTCAACGTAACGGAAACGGCTTTCCCAAACGCTTTCGGTAACGATAGAGGTACCTTCCGATATGGCAAGAAGGGTCGCAAACTGGGGTTGCATATCGGTGGGGAAGCCGGGATGCGGCATAGTTTTAACGTTACAGCGGCCGGGACGCTTGTCCATAATCACGCGGACGAACTCGTCGCCCTCTTCTACCGTAACCCCTGCCTCACGAAGCTTGGCGATAATTGACTCTAAATGCTTGGGGATGACGTTGCTGATGACCACGTCGCCTTTGGTTGCGGCGGCGGCTACCATATAGGTGCCTGCCTCGATCTGGTCGGGGATGATGCTGTAGGTGGTTCCGTGAAGATGCTCAACACCGCGGATCTTAATGACCGAGGTGCCTGCTCCCATAATATCGGCGCCCATAGAGTTAAGGAAATTTGCGAGGTCGACGATGTGAGGTTCTCTTGCGGCGTTTTCAATAACGGTCATACCCTTGGCACGGGCGGCGGCTATCATAATATTAACAGTAGCGCCTACCGAAACCATATCAAGGTAGACCGAACCACCCGAAAGCTTTTCGGCACGGGCGACCACCATACCCGATTCGATCGTGACCTTGGCACCGAGAGCCTCGAAGCCCTTGATGTGCTGATCGATGGGACGAAGGCCTATAGCACAGCCTCCGGGAGGAGCGACCTTTGCGTGGCGCATTCTGCCCAACAGGGCTCCTAAAAAGTAGGAAGATGCTCTCATACCCTGAGCCATTTCTTTATTTACGATATAAGAATTTGCCCCTGTGGGGTCGATTTCGAAAGAAGTTCGGGACAGAGGAGTAACGGTACAACCGAGACCGTTTAAAGCTCGAAGAATTCCGTGAACGTCGGAAATATCGGGAACGTTTTCAATGACGCAGGGAGATTCGGCAAGCAGGACCGCAGGCAAAATGGCAACTGCGGCATTTTTGGCACCGCTGACGCAGATGCGTCCGACCAGCCTGTTTCCTCCGTTTACAACAAATTTATCCAAATCGGCACTTCCCTAAGTAAGTATTTTGTGTTAGCACAATTAGTATGCCCGGGAACAAAACAAAGCAGAATACCACAATATAGTAGATTCCACTCCTTGTATTATATACTGATTTGGGCATAAAGTCAATTTAATTTTACAAAGGCTTCGAATGAGCATAAAACAACCATTACAGTATACTATATCGGCGGCCTTATGTCAAACAAAAAACTTTTGATTTTTTCAAATAAATTCCTTGCATTTTCTGTCCTTGCGTATATAATGTAGGTGGATGATAAAATTTATCATTTACGGGGTGATTTTTATGTTAAACAAAGGCAAAGAACATGAGAAACATTCACACTTCAGCGACGCCGAGATCGTTCGCGAGGAAAATGACTTCATAAAAACCTACACCGAGAAAAAACGCGGTGCTTTTAAGATTTTGATGAAGCTCTACCGCACCCATAAATGGCGGCTTCTCCTTTCGGCGGTCTTCTATGCTGTCAAGGTCTCACCCACCTGGGTAATACCCATTATTACGGCAAATCTTATAAATATTGCCGTAAATCAGCCAGCAAACGCAATTACTCAGATAATTATTAACGTATCGGTAGCCGTGGGGGTTCTTCTTCTTAACATCCCCTTCCACATGCTTCACGTAAAATATTTCAGTATAGCCCGCCGAAACGTCGAGGCGGGACTCCGCGGCGCTATGGTCCGAAAGCTGCAGCAGCTTTCCATCTCCTTCCACAAGGAAATGCAGTCAGGTACGATACAGTCGAAGGTCATGCGGGACGTCGAAGCCGTGGAGGCTCTGTCGTCACAGATCTTCAACACCGTTCTTGACGTACTGCTGAGTATGTCGGTAACCATTGCGGTGGTAGTCTCAAAGAACATTATAGTTTTCCTTATCTTCCTCGTCACCATACCGGTTGCGGTACTTACGATGCTTCCCTTCAAGAAGAGTATGCGAAAGCAGAACCACCTTTTCCGTCAGGAAATAGAAAATACCTCCTCCAAGGTTATGGATATGGTAGAGCTTGTTCCCATCACCCGCGCCCACGCATTGGAAAACGACGAGATCGAAAAGCTCACCGATCAGGTAACAAGCGTTGCTAGGCGTGGCTACAAGCTTGATATGATACAGTCCCTCTTCGGCTCGGTAAGCTGGGTAATTTTCAACGTGTTCCAGATACTCTGCCTCGTCTGCTCCATCGTTCTTGCGATAAACGGAGAGATAGAGATCGGCGACGTTTCCCTCTATCAGACCTATTTCACCAGCCTTGTGGCAAAGGTTTCGGGAATAGTTTCCCTTCTTCCCATCATCACCAAGGGTACCGAAAGCGTACATTCCATCGGTGAGATACTTTCCTCCTTCGACGTTGAGGATTATAAGGGCAAGCAGAAGATGACCTCACTCAGAGGCGAATATGAGTTTAAGGATATCTGCTTCCACTATGCCGACGACGACCGTCTGGTGCTTAGTAATCTTAACCTTAAGATAAACCCGGGCGAGACTATAGCGTTGGTCGGAGAATCGGGCTCGGGAAAGACCACCATAATCAATATGGCCATCGGATTTTTCAGACCCACAAAAGGCGACCTTTATATCGACGGCAAAAATGCCAAGGATCTTGATATGCAGTCCTACCGAAAGCATATAGCGGTCGTTCCCCAGAACACCATCCTCTTCAGCGGCACCATCAGGGATAATATCACCTACGGACGCACGAACGTCAGCGAAGAAGAGATCATGCAGGCGGTAGAAGCGGCAAACCTTCGCCACGTTATCTCCAAGCTTCCCGACGGGCTTGACACCTCTATCGGAGAGCACGGCGACAAGCTTTCGGGCGGACAGCGGCAGAGGATCTCCATTGCCCGCGCCATTATCCGCAGACCCGACGTTATCGTCTTCGACGAGGCGACCAGCGCTCTTGATACGGTGAGCGAAGCCGAGATACAGCACGCTATCAATAACCTCACAAAGGACAAGACCACCTTTATCGTTGCCCACCGACTTTCCACCATACGAAATGCCGACAAGATCGCTGTTATGCGGGACGGCAAATGTGTTGAGTTCGGAACCTACAAAGAACTTATGGCCAAAAAAGGCGAATTTTATACCTACAAAACGATGCAGTCGTAAAAAAACTGAAACGCAGATATGTGAACACATATCTGCGTTTTTGTTTTACGGCATATCTATCTTTTTCTCGCCGTCGCAGGTGACCTTCAGCCTGCGGACTATCTTATATACCGCAATACACAGCGGATATTTTTTAAGTACGGCTACCGCGTATTCCGAGCAGGACGGTACGCACATACAAAATCTGCGAAGCTCCTCCTTCGCATAATGCTGATAGCATCTTACAAGCTTTATGAAAAGCAGACGTAAAAGAAGCGTATCTACCGTAAGATAGCACAAAAGACAGCACATACCAAGCCCTGACGCCGGAAAAAGCAGGTTCAGAAAAGCACCTGCCGCAAGGGGCAAAACAAGCATAAGCATAAAAATGGAAATCGGCGTCTTCCATGTGGTCTTAGGCCGAAACAGGGTTCGGCTTATGTAGGTATCTATCAGGCTTTGCTCGTCGGCAGAGGGGGTATTTTTCATAAAAGAAAACTACTTCGTAACTCTGATATAACGTACCTGTTTGCCGAAGCATTCGATCTTCTCATCGAATAAGGGAGCCAGCTTTAATATTTCGGGAACCTTTTTAGCGGGGCAAACGGAGGAGATCTTTCTGAAGCCTATAATGTCGGGCTTGTAGCCGTCGGGGCAGAAAACATCGTTATACTTTGCGTCCTGCTTGCCCTCTGGGTTGAGCCAGCCTCTTACCTCGGGAACGTAGTCGTCGTGAATGATCTTATTGTCGAAGAAATACTTATTGTTAGCGGCATAGCTCTTATCCCTTGCGTATACCTTAAGGGAATTTACCTTAAGAACTCCGGTTTTACCGTTTGCGAATTCGATAAGATAGTTGACGGTATGCTCGTGGAAGAAAACTCTCGTGTTGTCTTTACTGTTGTTTCTGGAATATTCACGGGTGAAAACGTTTATACCGTCTATCGTGTAGCTCTTAATATCGTCGGCGGTAACGGTTACATCAAAATCGTTCACGATCCAGAAAATTACCTTTCCGTCCTTTGTGCAGACCTGCTTCATTCCGCTCTTTAAGGACTCATTTACGCTTCCCTCAACATAGCCGCAGTTGTCCATATTGGTGCGCTTTGTACCTTCAAGGCAGCCCAGTTTCTTTTCACTTACTTCCATTGTTTTTTCTCCTTTATAATGTTTTAATTATAAACACAACAAGGCGTTACGCTTCCTCGTTGTTTTTAACGATCTTTCTTATCCACTTTTCGGTATAGCCGTATTTTGTGGCCAGCTCGCGGATATTTGTTCCGTCATATTCCTCGTTTATCTGCTCGAATATGTATTCGCGGCTCAGAAGCTCGACCGGAAAGGATATCTGGGTGCCTCTGTATTGGCTGTGGAGCTTTACCGCCGCTTCTACTCCCAATAGGGCGGCTACTTCGGCATAGGCACCGTTGAGATGCGCGGCTTTCAGTTCGTCCTTTTTAATGTTCATTCTAATCCCCCGCATACTCGATTTCCTTTCTATTATATAACAACCTTTCGGAACAATGTAGTGGCGTGCTTAGCAGGAATTGTTCCTTGCAAAATTCCCTTAAAAAATACATTTTTCGCACCCCTTCTATTTATATAGACGTAAAACGGCACCGAAAATTACCAACTTTATTAAAAAAATAAGCCACGGAAATCCGTGGCTTATTTTCAGTATATCTTTTCAGGAGAAGTTCCGTCGATGGTGGCGGCGTAAAGGGTGTCGTTTTCGATATAATATTTCAGGGCGCCGCAGACGGTACCGTTCCAGTTTTCCACCAGCTTCATCTCCCCCGTTTTAATATTCATGGTAAGGGGATTGTCGTTATATCGGATAAGTATCGTACCGCCGTCCAGAGCAGACACGTCCTTGGCATCGGTTATCTCATCGGCCTCGCCGAAAATGGCTCGTACTATCTTTCCCGATACGGTATCCATAACCTTAAGGTCGGAACCCCAGCCGTATTCCGAGTGTCTGTAGGGACTGTAGGAGTCGAGAATAAGGTATTCGCCGATGGAATAAATACTCTCATAGGAAATGTGGTCCGGCGTTACGCTGATGCTGTTTTCAAAGGTAGCTCGGTCGGCAGAGAAGGGAAGTCCGCAGTTACCGCTTCCGCTCAGATAGTATATTTTATCATTTATAAGGGTGTAATCTACCGCCCGCTCGATCCGTTTTTCGATATTAAAATCGAAATCGGTCCGATAGAGTATTCCGCTTCGGACCCAATTGCGATCTCCGTGTCGGCCTGCAACGAAATAAACGCCGTCCTTTGCTACGGTCAGCTTTGTCACAAAGGTGCATTCGACGCCCTCCTGCTGTTCAAAATCGTCGATGACCTTAGAATAGTATCCCGTACCGTCGATATTCACACGGTTAAGAAGGAATTTTCCGTCAGAATTTTTATTCATCCAGTACACCTTACCCTCGAATACGTTAAGGCCTTTGCCGTCCGCTCCGTAAAGCTCGGCAAAGTCTTCGATAAGCAGGGTGGTTTTTGTACCGCCCGTTTTAAGGGAAACGAGGTTTCCTTTTACTACGGCGTATACAGTATCTCCCACGGTGGCAATATCCAGCTCCTCGTTTTCGGTGGCAGTTCCGAAGGTCTCGCCGTTCTCAAAGGAGCCTAAAAGCTCTACGGGCTCGGTCAAAACCGAAAGATAAAAATCAAACTGCGGAGCAGAAGAGGAAGAAGATGAGGAGGAAAGCAACGAAGACGATGAGCTTTCCGAACCGCCTTCACTCTCGGACACGGAAGACGCTTCCGAGGAATCGGCCGAGGATGACGGGGCCGAGCTTTCAGCATCGGTATGGGAGGTGTCGTCCCGATCCTCCTTGAAGGAAGTGTTTTGGTAGGGAGTCGAACCCGTATCGGAAGGTCCGTCACTTTTCGGAAGGCTGCTTAAAACGAATGCCGTAACCGAAAAGCCGATACCGATCGCTCCGACGCAAAACAGAAGGATAACGGTGGCAAGTCTGCTCACAGACCTTGAACGTTCTTTGCGGGCAAATGCGGTAATTACGGCCGCGCCCTCGGCATCGGCGGCACCGACCACCCTTTGCAGTATCTCCTCGGCCACAGCTATACTTAAAAGCTGTGTTCCGATGGCGTTGCGGATAGCAAGAGATATCATGGAAACGAGCTCGCCGCTGTAAATGTGTTTTTCAATTCCGCGGATCTTCAGAAGCTCCCGAAGCTTTTTCTTCGCCGCCTTAAGACGGTTGTGCACCGTAGTTGCGGGGACCCCCTGCATACGTGCGATCTCGGCAACACGCATCTTATCGTAGTATGCTCTGACAAGAAGCTCCACCTGCTCCTTAGGCATCTGCTTTAACACCTCGGTGATATCTGCAGACACCTCAGCACTCCCGCTTTGATCCTCGGTGTGGGTCTTGTCCGCTTCATCCAGATCGGAGGTTTCGGGCTGTCGTCCTCTGAGGCGAAGTATGTCCTTGGCGCAGTTTTCGCTTATTCGGTGAAGCCAGGGATAAAAGGATGCGGTCGACTCGAGATGCGAAAGGTTTTTATACACCTTGGTATAGGTCTCCTGGATAGCATCGTAGACGTCCTGGTCGTTTTTAAGATATTTTCGAACGGCGGCGAAAACATAACGGTAGGTTCCGAGAAAAATTTCTTCAAAGGCGGCAACGTCTCCCTCAATGGCCTTCAGTACAAGTTCTTCCTCCACGGTAACCGACGTAAACGCCGAGACTTCGTATTCCGCCAAAAGGCAGTCTTCCGCCGTTTCGGAATCCTTTACTCCGAATATTTCATCCTCCATCTGCTTCACCCCCTGTATTCCTGCTATTGTAAACCAAAACGGCGGCATTGTCAAGGTGACGAGAGACAGTAGAGAACGGCCCGGGTACGAGGGAAATGGGAAACGGGAAAAGGGAAACGAGCGATGTGTCTCCGACGGATATATAAAAAAGACCGAAAAGTCTGTGAATTTGCCCGATCAGATACTGCTTACGGGTTCTACTCATCCACCGCAAGCGGTCCCCCTTCCCTGCTATGGAAGGCCCTCTGACGAAGCAATTTTTTATATCCCGTGCCGAAGGCACACATTCATTCTGCATTCTGCACTTTGCATTTTGCATTTAAAAAGTGGCGGAGCCACGCCGAACCTCTTCACTCTTACCTTTTACCTCGGCGAAGCCGCCTTTTCCCCTTTCCCTTTTCCCTTTTCCCTAACAAAAAAGACCCCGAAGGGTCTTTTTATAGTTTGCTTTTAACAGATGCTATCTGGGCTTCCACCGATTCTACAGCGGTACCGCCTTCGCTGTTTCTTCTGAAGGTGCAGTTTTCGAGATTTATCGCGTCGTAAATGTCGTCCTCAAACTCATCCGAGAACTGTTTAAACTCGTCAAGGGTGAGCTTTTCCAGGACGGTTCCCTTGTCGATACAGTAGGCGACCAGGGTTCCCGAAATTTTATAGGCCGTTCTGAAGGGGGTACCCTTCTTGGTCAAATAGTCGGCCACGTCGGTTGCGTTTATAAAGCCCTTTGCGGCGGCATCAAGCATATTTTTCTCAATTACCGTCATTGTGTCAAGCATAGGAGCGAAAACAGACAAACACTGCCTTACGGTGTCAATACTGTCGAATACCGCTTCCTTATCCTCCTGCATATCCTTGTTATAGGCAAGGGGCAGACCCTTCAGCATAGTTAGAAGGGTTATAAGGTCGCCGTAGACGCGACCTGTTTTTCCTCGGACCAGCTCGGAAATGTCGGGGTTTTTCTTCTGGGGCATTATGGAGGAGCCTGTTGAATAGGCATCGTCCAGCTCGATAAATTTGAACTCCCAGCTCGACCAGAGAATTATCTCCTCCGAGAAGCGGGAAAGATGCATCATAATAAGGGCGCAGGCGTTTGCTATCTCAACCGCAAAGTCGCGGTCACTTACTCCGTCGAGACTGTTTTCACAGATTCCCTTCATATTAAGCTTTTCGGCCACAAAGCGGCGGTCGGTAGGATAGGTCGTGCCGGCCAGAGCGCAGGAACCTAAAGGAGAGAAGTTCATACGGTCGGCGGCATCCTCTAAACGTGAAACGTCGCGGAGGAACATCTGGGCATAGGCCATAAGATGATGACCGAAGGTTATAGGTTGGGCCCTCTGCAGATGAGTATAGCCCGGCATAACGGTAGCCTTATAGGCTTCGGCTTTATTTACGATAACCGAAATAAGGGTCTTTATCTCCTTTATCATTTCGGCGACCTCGTCACGCAGATAAAGTCGGATATCCAGGGCGACCTGGTCGTTTCGGCTTCTTGCGGTGTGAAGCTTTTTGCCCACGTCGCCGATACGCTTTGTAAGCTCGGCCTCAACAAACATATGTATGTCCTCGGCCGTCATATCAAAGGCGAGGGCGCCGCTGTCAAGGTCGGCAAGAATACCTTCAAGGCCTTCAATTATGGCCTCGGCATCGGTCTGCTCTATAATACCCTGACGGGCAAGCATTGCGGCATGGGCAATAGAGCCGCCGATGTCGCTTCTGTACATACGGCAGTCGACCCTTATAGATGAATTAAAATCGTTTACTTCCGAGTCAAGCTGCTTTTTAAAGCGGCCTGCCCACATTTTTTCGCTCATTTGAAAAACTCCTAAATAGTGTCGGGATGCGCCTGATGATTCTCGATATTCTGTTTTATCATCATATCCTTGACCTTCATAAGTCGTGCTCTGGAGGAGCGGTCGTTTTCCTCCAGCTTCATTGTTATCATACGAATGGTTTCGCGGTAGCGAGGGATCATAACGTGTTCAAGGGCATTTACCCTTCGTCTCGTTTTTTCGATCTCCCCTGCCATAAGGCTCGTTGCCTTTTCCACCTCGGCAAGCTTCAGCATTTTTGGAAGCAGGTCGTTAACCCTGTCCACCGCCTCGTCCAGCTCAAAAGAGGTCGAAGCAAAGCCGTAGCAGTAGACGTCGGAGGTGTCGCTCGTTCTCCAGTCGATGCTGTAAACGGGGATATCGACACTCATAACGTTTTTGGAGCCTACGGTGAGATATGCCTCCTGCTTAGGGATAAGCAGGGCGGTATCAAGGCTTTCCTTGGACATAACTCCGGTCGCCTTTACAAAGTGACCGTTCGCTTCTTTTATTCCCGCCTCTACCTCCTCGCGAAGGGTTCGGTTTTCGCGGATAAGGTCGAGATAACGGCGCATAAGCTCATCCCGCTTATCCTTAAGCAGTTTATGACCTCTTACGGCGGTGGTAAGCTGCTTTTTTAAGCGGGTCAGTTCCATTCGTGTGGGGTTCACATTAAGAACAGCCAAAGCCTTTTCGTCCTTTCGTTATCAATAATACTTATCCAGCATTTCGTCGCTGATACGCTTAAGCTCACTTCTGGGAAGGATCCTGAGAAGCTTCCAACCGAGATCTAAGGTTTCTTCGATACCTCGGTTTGCGGTATAGCCCTGAGAAACGTATTCCTTTTCGAAACGGTCGGCAAACTCGGCGTAGAGCTTGTCGGTGGCGGTAAGGGCGGCCTCACCGAGAATTACCATAAGCTCCTTTGCATCCTTGCCTCGGGCATAGGCGGCAAAGAGCTGGTTCATGGTGGCGGCGTGGTCCTTACGGGTGCGTCCCTCGCCGATACCCTTATCCTTAAGACGGGAAAGGGAGGGCAGAACATCTATGGGAGGGGTTATACCCTTTCTGTAAAGCTCACGGGAGAGGATTATCTGACCCTCGGTGATGTATCCCGTAAGATCGGGAATGGGGTGGGTCTTGTCGTCCTCGGGCATTGTTAAAATGGGAATGAGGGTTATGGAGCCGTCCTTACCCTTAAGACGGCCTGCGCGCTCGTAAAGGGTTGCGAGGTCGGTGTACATATAGCCGGGATAGCCGCGGCGGCCGGGGACCTCCTTACGGGCGGCCGAAACCTCACGAAGGGCGTCGGCATAGTTGGTTATATCGGTCATAATTACAAGCACCTGCATACCAAGCTCAAAGGCAAGATATTCGGCGCAGGTAAGAGCCATTTTCGGGGTTGCGATACGCTCGATAGCGGGGTCGTTAGCAAGGTTTATGAACATAACCGTTCTGTCGATAGCGCCGGTCTCCTTAAAGGAATTTACGAAATAGTTGGATTCCTCGAAGGTGATACCCATAGCGGCGAAAACAACGGCAAACTGTTCTCCGTCACCCTTAACGGTTGCCTGACGGGCGATCTGTGCCGCAAGGTTGGAATGGGGCAGACCCGAAGCCGAGAATATGGGCAGTTTCTGACCTCTTACCAGGGTATTAAGTCCGTCGATTGCCGAAATTCCCGTCTGGATAAACTCCTGAGGATAGTTTCGGGCGGCGGGATTCATAGGCTTTCCGTTAACGTCGAGACGCTTTTCGGGAATTATGGCAGGGCCGCCGTCGATGGGACGTCCCAGTCCGTCGAAAACACGGGAAAGCATATCGGGGGAAACAGCCAGTTCCATAGAACGGCCTAAAAATCTTACCTTAGAGTCCTGCAGATTGATTCCCGCACTGCTTTCGAAAAGCTGTAAAAGGGCGTTACTGCCGTTTACCTCTAACACCTTACAACGTCTTGTCTCACCCGAAGGAAGCTCGATCTCGCCAAGCTCGTCATATTTGACGTTTTCTACGTCGCTTACCATCATAAGAGGTCCTGCGACCTCGCGTATGGTTCTGTATTCCTTAGCCATAATCTGCCTCCTTAATCTTCGGTTTCTTTGGCAACACGGTCAAGCTCGTCTGCCAGCTGTGCGATAATTGCGTCATACTCGGCCTTAACCTTGTCTTCGGCTACGTATTTAAGTCGACCGATGCGCTCTCTGGAAGGCAGGGCGACGATCTTTTCAATATCGGCACCGCCCTTAACGGCCGTAAGGGATCTGTCGTAATATTCAATAAGAGCCGACATCATATAGAACTGCTTATCAAGGGAGGTGTAGGTGTCGGTTTCGTGGAAGGCGTTCTGATGGAGATAGTCTTCTCGTACCGAGCGAGCCGCTTCGAGGGTAAGGCGGTCGGGAGCAGAGAGGGCATCCATACCGACCAGCTTAACGATCTCTTCAAGCTCGGCCTCCTCCTGAAGAATAGCCATAAGGCGGGCGCGGAGGGTGTTCCATTCGGAATTTACGTTTTTCTTAAACCAATCCTCAAGAGAATCGGAATAAAGGGAATAGCTTGTCAGCCAGTTGATCGCGGGGAAGTGACGCTTATAGGCAAGGGAGGCATCGAGGCCCCAGAAGACCTTGACTATGCGGAGGGTCGCCTGACTTACCGGCTCGGAAATATCGCCGCCGGGAGGCGAAACGGCTCCGATAACCGAAAGGGCGCCTTCAATTTCTTCACTGCCGCGGACGATGACGCGGCCTGCGCGCTCGTAGAACTGGGCAAGACGGGATCCGAGGTAGGCAGGATAGCCTTCCTCACCCGGCATTTCCTCAAGTCGGCCCGACATTTCACGAAGAGCCTCGGCCCAACGGGAGGTGGAGTCAGCCATAAGGGCTACGGTATAGCCCATATCGCGGAAATATTCGGCGATGGTGATGCCCGTATAGATTGAAGCCTCACGGGCGGCAACGGGCATATCGGAGGTGTTGGCAATAAGAACGGTACGCTCCATAAGGGAAGCGCCTGTTCTTGGGTCTTTAAGCTCGGGGAATTCATTAAGAACGTCGGTCATTTCGTTACCGCGTTCGCCGCAACCGATATAAACGATTATATCTGCGGCGGCCCATTTTGCAAGCTGGTGCTGAACCACCGTCTTACCCGAACCGAAGGGGCCGGGAACCGAGGCCACACCACCCTTTGCAAGGGGGAAAAGTGTATCGATAACGCGCTGACCCGTAACAAGGGGGATGTCGGGGGAAAGCTTGGTTTTATAAGGACGGCCTACACGAACAGGCCAGGTCTGCATCATTTTAAGCTCGACGGTTCCCTTTGCGGTCTCGATTTTGGCAATGACGTCCTCTACCGAGTAGAAGTCCTTCTTTATCTCCACGATCTTACCCGAAATTTTGTCGGGAACCATTATTTTGTGGGAAACAACGGCGGTCTCCTGAACGGTACCGAGGGTATCGCCCGAAACGACCTCGTCGCCGACCTGCTTTACGGGAACAAAGGGCCACTTTTTCTCACGGTCAAGAGAGGGTACCTCTACTCCTCTTTCAAGGTTTGTTCCGCTGACCTCCATAATTTTTGCAAGGGGGCGCTGGATTCCGTCGAAGATGGAACCGATAAGTCCCGGTCCAAGCTCAACCGAAAGGGGTATTCCCGTGGAGACTACCTCTTCGCCTGGGCCAAGACCCGAGGTTTCCTCGTAGACCTGAATGGAGGCCTTGTCGCCGTGCATTTCGATTATTTCGCCGATAAGGTGCTTGTCGCTTACCCTTACAACGTCGAACATATTTGCGTCGCGCATTCCCTCTGCGATAACGAGAGGTCCTGCGACCTTTGTAATAACTCCGTTTGCCATATTTAAAGCTCCTTAGAGTGGTTTATTTATTGAAAATTATATCCGAGCCGACGGCCTTTTCTACCGAGGCCTTAAGCCTTGTTATTCCGATGCCGTTATTGTTTTTAACTCCCGGCAGGGGAATAATTGCGGGGCTTGGTTTTTCGTCGAATTTTTCGATAAGCTCGGAAAGGGCAAGGGCATATTCTTCGGTTATATAGATTATGCCGTATTCGCCGTCGCTTATCTGTTTAAAGGTCTTTTCGGCCGCTTCGGCGTTTTCGCAGGGAAAAACGGTTATTCCCACGCAGGCAAAGCCCTTTACGCTTTCGCGGTCGCCTAAAAATGCTATTTTAACCATAAAGCTCCCTCAACATTTCCCGCACCTTTTCTTCGCTTTCTCCGATAGTGATACCGTTTACGGCGATTCGTGCGACCTTTATTTCGCAAAGTCTGGCCTGAAGGTAGGCAATAAGGGGTTCGGCGCCGACGGCGACGTATCTTGCCTTTATGGCAACCGACATTATAAGGTCGTCCACCGTCTTTTCGAACTCGGAGGGAGATCTTCTGTAGGCCGCGGCCGCTTCTGCTCCGCCCATAAAGGAGGATCTTTCCAGAAGAGCCAAAACCTCGTCGGTTCCCTTAAGGGTTGCAGCTATAAGGTCGTTTTTAGGAATTTCGGGGGTATCGATAAGGCATACCTTACAGAAATCCACCGATTTTTTCGCTCTTGCACAGCGGATGGCCGCCTTTATGTTGTCGTAAAATACCGAGGCCTTTATAAGGGTCTCAAGCATCGGAAGCTTAAGCTTTTCGGCAGACCTGAGACGCAGACGCATAAAGAGTGAGTCGATCTTAGCGTCGCTGAGCTGAGGGTCGCCGACCTTAAGCAGAGCATCTGCCGCCTCCTTTACCTCCTCGGAGATCTCGGGGTCAAGTCCCGAGAAGTTTTTCTCCGAGACGGCCTTTTCTATATCCCCGGGGTCTACGGTATGGGGAGAAAGGATAAGCTCACCGTAGGGTCTGTTTACCGACATACATTTAAGGACGGTTTTTACGTTGTGACAGTCGTTTTGAAGGATGAAGCCCGAAAATACCGAAAAATCGGGGGATACCTCCCTTATATATTCCCAAAGCTTCTGCTCCTCGGCCTTAAACAGCTCCTCATCGGGAGTGTCGGGATAGGCAAAGCCCTTATCCCTTAAAAAGCCTATGGCTTCGGCGGGGGTCTTAAGGGAGATGAGCTGATATATATCCTGCTTTTTTAAAAGAGCGTTTTCTCTGGCCCTTACGTTTCCTACCGCAAAGGCATAAGATCTTGTTGCCACTAAAGGGCCTCCTTTGTATATTTTCAGTTAAAGAGAATGCGGTGGATGCGATCTTCAAGAATATCGCGTTTGTCGTTTATGAGGGCGGCAAGGGAAAGATTATATTCCACGTCGCCGTAGCAGAGGACAAAGCCGTAGTCGTCGGACGAGGGGATATCGGAGACGGTGATTTTTACGCCCTTATCCGAAAGGGCCTTTTTAAAGACCGAAAGGTCGCGCCTGATATCCTTTTTGCCGACCTGAAGGGTTCCCTCCCCTTCCTTAGCGTAGGCCGCCGCAACGCCCGCCATCAGAGTGAAATATTTTTCGTCGCTGAGGGCGCAGACCGATGCGATAGCCATATCGAGGGTCTTGTTTATCTCCTCGTGCTTTTTTGCGAGCTTTGCATCACGGACGGTAAGCTCTGCCGACGATTCGGCATTCTGCTTTATGGCCTTGGCTTTAAGAAGTGCGGATGAGATAGCCTCGGCAGAGTATGTTTTTGCCTCTGCGGCCGCGGCTTCCTCAAGATCTTTGACCTCGTTTGCCGCTTTTTCGGCGGTAGCCGCCGCGGTAGCCTCGGCTTCCTCTAATATGCCCCCCAGAATTTTTTCTTCTGCGTTCATATTATTCTCCTTATCCGATAGCGATTACAGAAAGCAGAGATACGAGGAAAGCAAGAAGTGCGTAGATCTCAACCAGGGTGGTGGAAACCATTGCCTTGGAGAAGTCTTCGCCCTTTTTGGCGATAAGGCCAACACCTGCTGTAGCGGCGCGACCCTGTGCAATGGCAGAGAAGAATCCGCCTAAAGCGATGGGAAGGGATGCGACGAAATAGAGAAGTCCCTTGGTGAATGTCATATCCATTTCGATGGTACCGCCGAGGGCGCCTGTATTAAGCATTATGATGACCGAAACGATGAAGCCGTAAAGTCCCTGAGTACCGGGGAGAAGCTCTAAAACGAGAAGCTTACCGAACTTGGAGGAGTCTTCTGCTAAAACTCCCATACCTGCCTCGGTAGCCATTCCTACGCCCTTTGCAGAGCCGATACCTGCTAAAATTGTTGCGAGTGCTGCACCGATAAGTGCTAAAACTATTCCTGCCATAATTATTTTTCCTCCTTGATACGAATGTATTTACCTTTGAATGAGAATGGAACGAAGGGTCTTCCTCCGCCCTCGTAGAACTTTGAGAAAAGCTCTACATACTGAAGTCTCAGCGTATGAACGTATGCGCCCAGCGCATTGATTCCGAAGTTTATTGCGTGGCTTGCCACAAGGATTATCACCATAAACACCTTTCCGAGAAGGCCGCCGCTTACCATCATTCCCAGCATATTGAAAACCATACTTATTGCTGAGGTGGTAAGTCCCAGTGCCATCAGACGGGAGAAGGAAAGCAGGTCGCTTACGTATCCCGTGATGTCGTAAAGGGAAGCCAGGCCGCCGATAAATTTCATGGCGCCCTTTTTCTTTCGTCCTCCGAACACGGCTATCAGGCCCATAGAGCCGAAGGCTACGATCAGTCCGACGGTCTGTAGGACGGGAAGTGCTACGAGACCCACAGCCATTACGGCAAAGCCCAAAAGGGTGGTTATCCAGAGTCCCGTGTCGAGGAAGGCATCGAGAAAGCCGTCGCTCTTAAGGGTGATATAGAATTTGACGGCAAGTCCCGCCAAAACCTGTACAAGACCCAGCCCCAGGCTTAAAATAAGCATTGCAACGGCGTCGCCGTTCATGGGGTTTATGAAGGGGTATTTAAAGGGCATCGGGCCGAAGACGGCGGTTATTATATCCACACCGAAGAAGCTTCCGAAGAAGAGTCCCCAAAGGGTCGTGGAGATTCCGCAGTACATAAAGAGCTTCATATTCTTTCGCATATTCGGCTCGGGGTCCAAAAATTTATTGACCGCCCAGGTAGCTATCCACATTATAAGCCCGTAGCCCGCGTCACTCAGCATAATTCCAAAAAAGAAGTAGTAGAAGAATGAGGTTATGGGGGTTGGGTCTACGTCGGCGGAAGAGGGCAGAGCGTACATTGCGGTAATGCTTTGTGCAGGCTCTGTAAAGGCGTTGCCCTTAAGCTTTACGGGGGCATCGTCCCCTGTTGCCGCTTCGCTTTCGATATGAACGGTGAATTTATCCGTTAAGGTCTCCTTTAAAAGGTCTAAGTCGCAGGTCGGGATATAACCCTTTATCACCACCGTATGCTTTGAGTTATCGAGGGAGTTTTGCGCCTCTATCCTCAGAGCCTTGGAAAGGTACCAGTCGCTTATCAGCTCGATATCCTCTCTGTATTCGGCGTAGCCTGCTATTTTTTCCTGAAGAGTCGAAATTTCGCCTTCCAGCGTCCTTATCCTCTCCCCTATTCGGGCAAGCTCCTCCTTCGGGGGAAGATCGCTTATGTTTGAAGGTCTTGAGAAGCCGATCTCCCGCAGGGCGGAGCCGAACTGCTCCTCCTGCCTTTTTGAGGCTGTGGCGAATATCACCGTTTGTCCCGAAGTCGCTCCGATAACTTCGGCGTAGATCTCGGTATCCGGTGCGGCGGCCGCAAGCCGCTGGAGCAGGTCTTCAAGAGTTAAGGTTCCCGTCACGGTTCCTATTGCGGCTACCGTTTTATCGGTTCCCGTAAAGGAAAGGGGCAGATCCAGACCGCCGTAGGCCGAAAGCTGTTCGGCCGAGATCCCGAGTCTTACTATCTCTGCCTTATGCTCGGCAATTTCGCGCTGAGCCGAAAGGATCTCTTGGCAGATACCCATAAGCTCATCCGAGCGTTCCTCTATGGCGAAAAAGTCTTCCGGGGAGACCTTTCTTCTTCCCGAAAAAGACTGAAGAAGAGGTTTCTTTACGGGTGAAATGCTGTTCAGCATTTTAAGCGCCCCGTCGGCCGTATCCGACAGCTTTTCTATGCTGTCGTACTCCTCGCGGTCGCGGAAAAAGCCTTCCTTCGGCGTAGCCTCGGTACCCGAAAGGTCGAAGGCCGCAAGGCTTTGCAAGGTGGTAAGGATATCCTTTTTATCGGATCTTAGAGCGAATATGCTTACCCTTTGCATATCAAGTTTTGCCAAAATATCACCGCCTTTTATCTTTTAATGGTAATTTTAGCTGAAAATTGCTTCTATAGCGGCCTTTACCGCTTCGTCACGAGCCTTATCGGCACGGGCAGAAAGCTTTTCACCCTCGGCCCAGCCCTTACGGACGGCGTCTGAGCGAATAGTCTCGGCCTCGGCAGCAGCCTCGGCCACGATCTTTTCGGCATCGGCATCGGCCTGACGCTTTGCGGCGTTCAGGGTCTCCTTGGTTCGGGCTTCGGCCGCAGTCAAAGTCTCTCTGTACTGCTTATTTGCGGTTTCGATGATCTCTTCGGCCTGTTTTTCGGTCTCAATGATTTTTTCGACCATATCTTTTGCCAAGTCGGTCGCCTCCTTTGGAATGTATTTATATTAGGGTATCAGATAACAAAATTATGCAGTTGCCTTTTCGCCCTTTTTCGAGAAGAGCAGATCGCCTGCAATGCCCAGCAGAAGCACCGCCACCGAGGGCAGGAGCCAGCCGAGACCGAGATCCGCAAGGGGCAGCTCTCTGAGCATCGGTATATAGACTCCGTAGGAGGAGATGACCGCCAGCACGGCAAACAGCATTGCACAGAAGGCCGAAAGCATTTTTGAAACGTTTCCGAGCCGCTTGGGTAAAAACGAGGTCAGCACCAGCATCAGTATGGGCGGGTAGACGATATCGAGGACGGGGGCGGCGACGGTTATGAGCATTTCTACCCCTGCAAGGGAGATCACCGCGTCAAAAATACAGATCCCGATAACGAAATATTTATACCCTATCTTACCCTTTGTAAGCCCTTCAAGGTATTCAGCGGCAGAGGTCGTAAGAGCGATGGCGGTCGAAAGACAGGCAAGACCTGCCACCACCGCAAAGAAGACAAGTCCCCAGGTTCCCGGCATAAGTGTTGAGATTATGGAGGTCAAAAGGCTTGTGCGGTCGATGTGCATATCGTAGTTTGAGGAGGCGGTTGCACCAAGATAGGTAAGGCCTAAATAGATTATGAGAAGGCCTATTCCCGAAACGATTCCCGCACCTGCGGCAACACGGGATTTTGCCTTAGGCTCTGTATGGCCCTTGTCGGCGGCAGAGGAAAGGATTATTACGCCGAAGATGACCGAGGCCAGCACGTCCATCGACTGATATCCTGCGCTTATTCCGTCGGCAACAACGCTTTCGGTTCGGGGAGGAAGGGTGATGTCTCCCATAGGATTTATAAGTCCCATTACTATAAGAAAGATAAGTCCCAGAAAAAGCAGAGGTGTGAGTATCTTTCCGATTATATCAACAACGGCCGACTGATTTATACAAAGCAGGGCGACAGCCGCGAAGAATATCACATAGAAAAGAGGCTTATTAAAGCCTTCGAAAAGGGGTGCGATGGAAAGCTCAAAGGTTGTGGCGGCGGTTCGGGGGATGCTTATGAATGGGCCGATGCACATAACCACCGCAAACATCATAAGGGGTCCGACGAATTTACCGAGGGGACTTAAGAACTTTTCGTGACCGCCGACCCTTATCTGGGCAAGTATGGCGACCACCGCAAGGCCGATGTCGGCAATGTAATAGCCTAAAAAGCCGCTGAACCATTCGGTTCCGGCCTTATGTCCCAGATATGGCGGAAAGATCATATTTCCTGCGCCGAAAAACATCGAAAAGAGGGCGGCGCCGATGATAATGCTGTCTAAAATGACCTTTTTTCTGTCCTTTAGCATTAAATCCTCCGGAAAGTAAACTAATTACAGTTATTGTACCAAAATTTAACTCATTTATCAAGGATAATATGTATTAAGCGAATAAATTTGTTGTTATTTTTTTGACAATAGATATTTCGCCTTTCCCACACCTTCAGCCGGAAGTCCGTCGCACGGCAAAAAACGTAGCATACGGTGCCCTATGATGCATATCCGTGAAGGCGACCCCTTGCATACAACATTGACACTTTTCGATAAGTTTTGCTGGGCTATACATAGTGTGGCGGGAAGATATAAAGAAACAGCGTAGTGATTTCACTCCGCTGTTTCTTACGCTGTTTAATCGTTGGATTCTGTTTTTACAAAAGTAAATGTTCCGTCTGTATAGCACTCCCAAATGTTATCTATCAAATTTTCTATTTTTTCATATTCTAAAGGAAGCAAAAATTCTTCTTTTGAAGAATACAAGCCATAGACAAATTTTCTGTCATATTTCTTGCCGTTGTGTGAGAAATAACTGCCGGGGTGTTTCTCGGTAAGTTCGGTATATTGAGAAATTGCTACTGCTGTGACATCATTGATATCGGGCTTGCGAACAATGGCAAATCTTTGCTTAAATAGCCACGGATATATGAGTTCACCGTTTCTATTGATATAATATTGCCTATAATCGCCTTCCCCATATTCACCATCTCGTTCGTACACAAGAATATGGTCGTCATCATCAATAGAAATATCGCTATATTTAGGTTCTAGCAGAACCCTTCGCTCTTTTGTATCGTAAAGGCCTATGAGTGCATCATCATCGTTATCACGAGAAAACTCCAAATATCTGTCGTTATAATCATAATAAGCAATATACGGGAATCTCGTATTGGGAATTTCGTTCCCCTCAAGGTCAATCAAATGATAGAAATTATCGGTAATTTTAGTAACTACTGCCACACCGTATTTATTAAACGGACGGGCTTCATCGTATTGAAAACCGATAACGGTTTGTCCGTTCCCGTCAATATAACCGCAGTGATTTTCGTAATATCTTTTGCCTTCTGGGGTTCTATACCAAGTTCTATTGAGATTTA
>CAZRHF010000020.1:0-24340 GCA_964599835.1 uncultured Eubacteriales bacterium
GCCATTTCTTTTTAAACTTTAAAATAACGGAGTAACCTATGCATATTCATATTTATGAGCCTCCTTTTACCGTTCCCGTATACGGTATTATGTATTTTACGGGAATTGCCCTTGCCGCCCTGGTTGCCGTATTTATCTGTAAAAAGCGGGAGCTTCCAAAATACGACCTGATATATTCGGCCGTCTATTCCATGATAGGCGCCGCCGTAGGTGCTAAGCTCTTGTTCATAATAATTTCCCTGCCAAAGGTTCTGGCTATGGGCTACGGTCTGACCGATTCTCTTATCATCCTTATGAGCGGCGGTTTCGTTTTTTACGGCGGCTTTATAGGCGGATTTTTAGGCCTGCTTATCTACTGCAAGCAGTTTAAAATGAAGTTTTTACCCTTTATCGACGTTTATGCCACGGTGTTACCCTTGGGTCACGCTATAGGACGTATCGGCTGTCTTTTCGGGGGTTGCTGTTACGGAATGGAGTATGACGGACCTTTTGCGGTCGAATACCACTACTCCCTCAGCGCCACCACCCCCATAGGTGTCCCCCTTCTCCCCACACAGCTTATCGAGGCGACAGGTCTTCTTATAATATTCGCCCTTCTTCTGACCCTTTATCTTAAAGGGGCAAAGGTGGGTACGGTACCCGTCGTTTACATCTTCTGTTACACCGTAATGCGCTTTATTCTGGAGTTCTTCCGCTCCGACAGCGAAAGAGGAAGCCTTCTCGGAATCACCACCTCCCAGTGGATATCCCTTGCCCTTATTGCCATAACCGTAGCTTCGGCAATTTACTACCGCTCCAAAAAAGCAAAAACTCTTGACAACGCGGCTGAAAAAGAATAATATAATATATGTGTAAAGCGTTGATGGGAAGAGTAGCATCGGTTTTTATTTCAGAGAGTGCGGATCAAAGGCTGAAAGTCCGCATAATAAGCCCCTTTGTGAAGACCACCCCTGAGCGTCTGCCGAAATAAGGCAGAACGGCCGCCCGCCGTTATCGGGGCATAAAGCGGCACTTTTGTGCAATGCGGGTGGAACCGCGGAGTTTGTTTTTACGACTTCGTCCTGTTTTGGGACGAAGTCTTTTTGTTTATTTTTAAAGGAGAGAAAACTATGAAACTATCACTCAGAGGCGATTTTCGCGAATTTGACGACGGTATAAACGCTTATGACGTTGCGAAATCCTTTGGCGGCGGATTCTTTAAGAATGTCTGCGCCGCAAGAATCAACGGCGAAAACGCCGATCTTCGCACCGTTTTAAAGGACGGAGACGAATTAGAGCTTTTGACCTTCGAGGACGACTACGGTAGGTGGACCTACCGTCACACCGCTTCCCATATTCTGGCTCAGGCGGTCAAGCGTCTTTTTCCCGAGGCCAAGCTTGCCATCGGACCTGCGGTCGACGACGGCTTTTACTACGATATCGACGCTCCCGTGACCTTCACCCCCGAGCATTTGGAGAAGATCGAAGCCGAGATGAAGAAGATCGTTAAGGAAAATCTTCCCCTTGAAAAATTCACCCTCCCCTTCGATGAGGCTGTGAAGTTCTTCGAGGACTTAGAGGAGCCCTACAAGGTCGAGCTTATAAAGGACCTTCCCGAGGGAAGCGTAATAAGCTTCTATAAGCAGGGTGAATTCACCGATCTTTGCGCCGGCGCACACCTTATGAGCACCGGTCTCGTCAAGGCCTTTAAGCTCACCTCTGCTACAGGCGCATACTGGCGCGGAGATTCAAACAGAAAGATGCTTCAGAGAATCTACGGTACCGCCTTCCCCAAGGCCACAGAGCTTGAGGAGCATCTTGCCCGTATCGAAGAAGCCAAAAAACGCGACCATAACAAGCTGGGACGTGAGCTGGAGCTCTTCACCACCAGCGAATATATCGGTCAGGGACTTCCCATAATGCTTCCTAAGGGCGCAAGAGTCATTCAGCTTTTACAGCGTTTCGTTGAAGACGAGGAGCAAAAGCGCGGCTGGCTTCTCACCAAGACCCCCCTTATGGCAAAATCCGACCTTTATAAGATCTCGGGTCACTGGGATCACTATCTCGACGGAATGTTCGTTATGGGCGACCCCGAGGACGAAAGCAAGGAATGCTTCGCACTCCGCCCCATGACCTGCCCCTTCCAGTATCAGGCATATCTTAATAAGCCCCGTTCCTACAGAGATCTCCCCTTACGCTACAACGAGACCTCTACCCTCTTCAGAAACGAGGACAGCGGAGAAATGCACGGTCTTATCCGCGTTCGTCAGTTCACCATTTCGGAGGGACACCTTATGTGTACCCCCGAACAGTTAGAGGACGAATTCAAGAAGTGCCTTGAGCTCTGCGTTTATATGCTTAAGACCTTAGGCCTTTACGAGGACGTTTCCTACCGCTTCAGCCAGTGGGATCCCGATAACAGAGAAAAATACATCGGAACCGAGGAGCAGTGGGACGAGGCTCAGGGCGTTATGTACAAGATACTTGACCACCTTGAGATCCCCTACAAGATCGGCATAGGCGAGGCCGCCTTCTACGGACCCAAGCTTGACATCCAGATCAAGAACGTTCACGGCAAGGAAGACACCCTTATCACCATCCAGATCGACCAGATGCTGGCCGAGAAGTTCGGTATGGAATACACCGACAAGGACGGAGTCAAGAAGAACCCCTACATCATCCACAGAACCTCTATCGGTTGCTACGAAAGAACCCTCGCACTTCTTATTGAGAAGTATGCAGGAGCCTTCCCCCTCTGGCTCGCTCCCGAGCAGGTCCGCATCCTTCCCATTGCCGACCGCCATCACGACTATGCATACGAGGTCAAGGCCGCCCTTGAGGAAATGGGTATGCGCGTAGAGGTGGATACCAGAAACGAAAAGATCGGTTATAAGATCCGCGAAGCAAGACTTCAGCGTCTTCCCTATATGCTCACTGTCGGTGATGCCGAGGTGGAAAACGGCACCGTATCGGTAAGAGGCAGAGGTGAAAACGGCGATCTCGGCTCTATGTCGGTAGCCGATTTCAAGGCACTTTGCCGCGAAGAGATCGACACAAAGGCAATAAAATAAATTTTTAAATAAAATTTTATTTGGAGGTTGACACCTATGAAAAAATTATTAGCCATCATCCTTTCCCTTTTAGTAGTTCTTTCCCTTGCTGCCTGTTCGGGCGGCGACACCGCATCCGACCCCTCTTCTTCCGACCCCTCTTCCTCTTCACCCAAGCCACTCGGCAGTGCAGTCGGAGGCTCTGACGAAGATGACGACGCCGCTTCCTCTGCCGACGATGAAGACAGCGGTGCTATTGAATACACCTCTGTTGCAAAGGGCTACATCGACCATCCCACCATCTGGGACGGAAAGATCGTTAACTTCAGCGGTTACGAGTGTATGGACGACGAATACCTCGTTATTCCCAAGGGCGCTACCATTATGACCGATAAGAAATTAGCCATCTTCTGCTACAAGGTATCCGACGGCGAGATCGTTCTTAGCCCCGATACCAGCAAAAAGCTCGGCTGTACACTTACCGCCACCGGATATTCGGTTCAGCACATTCAGAAGGAATCCTACGAGACCACCGAAGAGGTTATCGTAAGATTCTCCGTAAGAGGCGCCTTAAGCGATATAAACATCTACTTCCCCAAGGAGTTTGAAGGAGGCGCAAAGCTCTACTCCTCCGAAAAGCTTATCGAAGAATTTTCAAAATAATATAAGAGGTGCTCTTTTATGAAAAAGTATATCGCCCTTTTGCTTGCCGCAGTTATGATTATACTGAGTCTTACCGGCTGCGGCGGTAAGACCGACGATGCGAAGGCCGACGCACCCCCCAGCTCCCTTCCTATGGCCGACGACAATACAGACGAGGTCTCTCTTTCCAAGGTAGAGCTGGGACTTTCGCCCGCCAAGGGCTACATAGACCATACTATGGTTGCGGAATTTTCCGTAAAATCAGAGGATGGCTATGAATGCACCGGCGAAGATTTCATCTATTTACCCAAGGGAAGCGAGATCAAATCGGATAAGGACCTCCTTATCCATACCTACGCCAAGATGGACGGCGGCGTTGCCCTCAACACCAACATTATGCGCGCCATTGGAATCAAAGTAAACGGATATAACGGCGAATTCAAGGCAGGCACCTTTACTCTTAACAGCGCCTGCTACGTACGTATTTCGGTCAAGGGAAAGCTTTCCGATATCACTGTCTCGGTACCCGAGGGAACAGAGACCGAGGTATTTATGGGCGACCTCACCACCATTGAGCTTGCTCCCAAGATCAATGCCCTTAACGAATACTTCTTAAACAGCGGAAAGTCGGTAAACTATCTCTTTATAACCGACCTTCATAACGGCTCCTACGTTAACGACCCCGACGGCGACGGAAAAAGAAATTACGATTCTCTTGCAGATACCGACGCGCGTCTTGAAACAAGAAGCGCCAAGGTTGCCGAAATGGTAAGCATAGCCAACGCCTCTCCCTACGTTGATTTTATCGTTGTAGGCGGTGACATTATTAACGGCTATGAAACCACCGAAAGCAACACCTATAGAGAAGCTAAAAAGAAGAATCCCAAGCTTACGGTAAGTGAGCACTGCGTAGATCAGTTACAGGATATGCTGGCTCCTCTTAAGGATAGTAAAAAGCCCGTATTCGTTCTTGCAGGTAACCACGACGACAACTCGGGCCACAGCCTCTGGCAGGAAAATCATCCCGAAGGTCCCAACCGTTATCCCGAATATCTCGTTTCCGACCTGGCCTGGTATAACGAAGTATTCAGCGAATTCGTAAACGTTAAGGTGGTTCAGGACTCCGATTACACCCATTCGGGCAAGAAGATATCCAAGTATTATTACTACGACCTGGAAAAGAACGGCAAGATCACCCGTATAATCTGCCTCGACTATAACGACGACCGTTTCCCCTTCGATTCCAAGGGCGTCGTAACCTCTGACGCTTCTCAGGGAGGCTATTCAAAGGGTCAGCTCAAGTGGCTGGCAGAGACCGCCCTTATGGGAGACTTCGATGAATGTATCATGCTCTCCCACGCAGGTGCAGAGGGCGACCTTCAGGCAATACTTACCGCATATCAGGAAGAGGACGGCCTCAAAAAGCCCGCCCTTTCGCTCTACATAGATTACGAGGACCGCAAGTCGGGAGATATCCTCGTATATCATCACGGACACGAGCACGAGGACTTCAACAAATTCAGCTACGATACCGATTACTGGACCGTATCCTCGGCCAACGTATCCCTCGAGGCTATGGCCGTAACCAAGGACTCGGTATACAGGTACTACGTAGATAAGAACACCGACAATAAGAAGGAGCTTACACGCTCGGGAGCAGTTAAATGAGAAAGCTGATATCCCTTTTTCTTACGGCAGTTCTTTGCCTCGGCCTCTGCGGATGCGGCGGGGCGAAGGAGACCGCTTCCGTCGACAGCTCCGACGGCTCCTCTTCCGCCGAGACTACCGTAGAGACCGTACCCTTCGAATTCGAGATAAAAAACACCACCGACGGCTATATCCACCACTATAATGCCGGAACCTTCACCTACAAGACTGATACCGAGGGCTTTATCTCCAGCGAGGATTACTATCTTACCCTGACCGAGGGCACTAAGATATCTTCCGATAAGGAATTTGCATTTTACTGCTACAACGAAAGCTTCGTTTTAAGCAGTTCTATAATGAAGTCTTCGGGACAGACCCTAAAGTTCTACGAGCCCGAGCTTAAGGCGGGAAGCTACGTTCTGTCGGACGACTGCTACGTACGCTTCTCGGTCAAGGGAAGTATGTCGGATATAAAGCTGGAAATACCTAAGGGTCACGAGGCCTTGGTAACGGCCGGAAGCCGTAAGAATATTGAAATTATGCCTACAATTAAGCTGATGAAGGAAAATCTAACGGGCCGCGACAGCGCAGTAAACTATATATTCATTACCGATATCCACTACGGTAACAGTCTAACCACACCGCAGGGCGCTTCCCTTCTGAATCAGGTCGAGACCGCGGTGACCCTTGCAAATTCTATCGACTCTATCGATTTTATCTGTATAGGAGGAGACACCACCACCGGTATGTATGAGACCAAGGCCGATGCACTTAAGTATACCGCCGAGATCCTCGAGCCCCTTAAAAAGAGCACCAAGCCGGTCTTCGTGCTTATGGGCAACCACGACGATAACTCCTACCACCGCTTCACCTACGACGTCTACTATCCCGACCGCATTATAAGCGACAAGGACTGGACCGACAATATCCTGAAGGTCTTCTGCCCCGAGGATATCAAGAAGGACAGCAGCTATAAGGATTCGAAGTATTATTACTACGACCTTTCGGATAAGAAGACCAGGGTCATCTGTCTTGACGCCGTCGATTACCGCGCCAAGTATAACAGCAAGGGGGTCATAACCGAGCTTCCCGTAAAGGACGCTTCGGCTACCGCCCACGTTTCGAAATACTGGTCGGGCTGTTCCTGGTGGGGATATTCCGACCGGCAGATAGAATGGCTTATGAATGAGGCCATGACCGCAGGAAACGACTGGAACTACGTCTTCCTCTCCCACATGGGAATCGACGCGCAGACCAACTGCTACGGCTATAACACCTTAAACGGTGCAGAGCTCAGAAAGATCATTTCGGCATACCAGAACAAGACCACCTGCCGCATAGGCGCAAATAAGACCGACTTTTCCAAGACTAAGGGCGAGATACTCGCCTACCAGTTCGGACACATTCATAACGAGCTGGTGCTTGACAGCAACGATATCGATCTGTGGCAGATATGCACCGCCACTGCCAGTGTCGGAAGCTCTTCTTCAGGTAAGACCGTAAAGGACACCAGTATCAGCGACAAGACTCTGGACTGGAAGATCCTTACACGAACCTTAGGAACCGAGACCGACCCTTGCTTCGACGTTATGTCGGTAAACGACAAGACGGTTCAGAAATGGGCCTTCGGCGCAGGAAATACGGTTGAAGTAGATCAGTAAATAAAACAAAAAGACTATGGAGCTGTCCATAGTCTTTTCGTTTTGAAAGAGGAATTAAATATGAAAAATTATTATGGCTTAAGGGTCGGTGCGGAGGTTTTTGGAGAACATTACGCGAAGGCTACGCTTAATAAAGCGGAAGGCCTTTTTTTCGGCGGCAACAAAACGGTCTTCAAAAATGAGGCCGTAAATAATAAAGCCGGCAACTAAAATTTCGAAAAGGGTCTGAAAAATAAAACGGGTTTCCATAATTTCCTCCTGACGAACATTTGTTCTTTTCGTGTTTTATTATAAACGATGGGTTTAAAAATGTCAAGCATTTTTTAAATTTTTTTCGTTCTGTATTTATAATATCATCTTCAGTGTCCCAAGATCGGTACTTTACACGGGTTTTTTAATGTTTTTTTAGGTTGACACAGACCGTTTATAATATTAAAATATATTTATATTATACGTTAAATAAACTTGGGGTATTCCTATGAACAGAAAAAAGCTTGTTACCATAATCGTCTCGGTAGTTCTGGCCGTCGCCATTATTTTGGGCGGTGTGTGGTTCTTCTTTTTAAAGGGGGAGGACAGTAAGACCTCCGCACCTGCGGAAAAGATAGACGCCCTGCGTCTCACCCGACCTGTCGAGACCCTTTTTGAAACCGATTTCACCGATATCCCCTGGGGAAGTCTGCCCGACGACTGGGACAAGACCCACCCCTACGTTTTCCTGCAAAACGGCGATAAGGCAACCGCACTGGCAACAAGCGGCGGCAACAACAGCCACCTTACCGTAAGGCAGCTTTTCGACGAGGGCTGTTTAAGCTTCGGCGGCAGAGATGGCGAGCATATTCTGACTATGCCCTACTACGGCGAGAACTATATGGTTACCGCCACGGTGGTCTTCGATTCCTTTAAGACTCCCTTCGGCTTTGCCACCGACATCTCGGACGATTATAAGTCGGCAACCTCGGCGACCCTGCTCACCCTTTCGGCGGCAGACACCGACCAAAACCCCGATGACGATATTCAGATTCTCGTCCCCACCTTCACCCTCTCCCGCCGTACCAAGGGCGACTCGGACTACACCGCCAGGGACGCTGATACGGTTTCGGTTCCCGCCGCCGACGTCGACCGCTCGGCCGTGACCGTATCCGACAGGGATACGGGCGCAGGCACTATTACCCCCGATACCGAGGTCGTTTTCAAGATCATCCACTTCGGCGACGTTTCATATTTTTATATGAACGATAAGCTTATCGGAAGTATGGAGGACCAAAGCAACGCCGAGTTCACCCGCTTCGGCTTCTTCAGCGATGCACAGGGCCGCGAGGTAAAGGTAAAGCAGCTTAGGGTCGATTCCCTCACTCTGGGCAGCAGTATCACCGACGAGATAGACGTTTTAGCCACCGAAAGAGAGGATGACCTTACCTCCCTTACCGAGCTCCCCGAGGGCTACAAACTTTATTCGGGACAGTGGCTTGATAAAAACACCATGGGAACCGCTGTGGCAGAGACCGACGGCATCAGGATGACCTCTTCCGAAGGCGCCACCGCCCTTATGCTTCCCGTTCAGCCTGCCAAGGATTATAAATTCACCGCCTCCTTCAAAAAGGGTGACGGAACCTTCGGACTTGTTATCTGCGTAGGCGATCCCCTTTCGGGCTCCCGCGGAGGAAGCTTCTTTACGGTAAACGACAACTCGGTAAGCCTTTATAATCTCACGGTTAAAAAGAGATCGGAGGTAAAGGAATATGCCCTTTCCGATATTCCCGGTCTTACCCTTTCCGACACGGCAGAGCTTACGGTATACAGCTTTGACGGAATCGGCTACTTCTTTATAAACGGAGTATACGTAACCCACTTAGAGCTTTTCCAGAGCGGTAAGGATACCGAATTCTGCGGAATCTATTCCGAGGAAAGCACCGGCTTTAAGGTCACCTCGGTAAAGACCGAGCTTCTTATTGAAAAGGAGACGGTCGCAAAGCTCAGGATCTCGGACAGCAAGCTCATAACCGACGGCTCGGGCAAGATATCTCTTACCACCTCCGCCGAACTTTCGAAAAACAACGTTTTCAGCAAATATATGATCGATGGCAAGGAGGTAGAGTTCGGAATACTCGCCGCACCCTCGGACGGTACTGCCAAGGAGCTGAAGCTCACCGACAAGGACCTTATCACCCTTAAATGCGGCGATATGGAAGAGGTTTCGGCCGCCTACAGGGTAACCGCAGAGCTTGCCCTTTCTACCGACAATATTTCGAGCTGCTACACCTTCAGAGGCTACGTTTCGTCGGGCGGAAAATATTATTACGGCGAGCCTCAGGTATACAGCCCCGCAGTAGAGGCCTCATCCCTCTATTTGGAGCTTTCGGATAAGGAAAAGGCCGCCTTCGATACCCTCTTTAAGGGAATAGAGGGCTATATAGGAAAATATGAAAAGACCCTCACCTTCACCCTATTCTCCGACTTCCACTACAAGCAGGGAATGTATTCCACCTCGATCGCCGATATGCAGGCTATTTTAGACCGCGCAAACAAATCGAAATCGGCCTTTATACTTTCTGCAGGCGATTTCTGTAACGATATCGCAGGCTCTCCCGAGCTGCTTAACACCTATCTTAACAACAACTATAACCTTCCCGCCTACAACATCTACGGCAACCACGAGCTGGAAAGCGGCAACACTATGCAGGGCGTCACTCCCCTGCTCACCAACGATAAAAACGTGGTATGGGGTACCGAGAACGGAAAGATAGGCGACGGCTCTATCGCCTACTATTATTTCGACTGCGGCGATTTCAGAATAGTTTGCACCGATACCAACTATTCCTATAATCAGACCGAAGGCGAATGGCAACACAACACCACGGGAAGCTACGGGCCTCCCGCAGGCAACATAAAGGGCAACAGTCTCGGTCCCGTTCAGCTTCAGTGGCTTGAGGAGGTGCTCTTCGACGCGGCAGATAAGGGCAAGGCCTGTATCGTGGTCGGTCACGACAGCTTCGCAGGGCGCTTCGCCTCCACCTCACCCGACGCTTCTACCATAAGAGACATTTATTCCCGCGTAAACGCACAGAGAAAGGGCACCGTCCTGCTCTCTATCAACGGACACATCCACACCAACAACCTCGAGGTCGTGGAGGACGTGCTCTACTTCGATATGAACACCACCAGAAACGGTGTCTGGAAGGGAACCGGCACCGAGCACTATACCGATAAGCACACCTTCGACTACGTCGAATACGACGCATCGGGCAATCCCGTAAATTCCTATAAAAAGAGCCTGGGTGAGCTTTCTATGGGTAAGAACACCTGGTTCTTTGAGGATCCCCTCAGCGCCACGGTTTCGATATCACAGTACGGCACCATTACGGTAGAAGGGATGGAGAGCCGCTGGATATACGGGGTCAACCCCGAAAACACAAGATACGATCAGGTACCTAAGGTAACCTCGGGAACCTGGGAGCTTGTTAAAAAGTAAAGGAGAACTTCTATGAAAAGCTTAAAATTTACCGCATTTTCCGATATGCACTACAGAGTCGGTATGTATTCCACCACCGTTGCCGATATGAAAACTGTTATGGCAAGAGCGAAGGAATCTGATTCCGCATTCGTCATTCATTGCGGAGATATGTGTAATCACTACACCGGATCTCCCGAGCTTTTAAAGCCCTATCTTGAAAGCGGAATCCCCGTTTACGGCGTTTACGGTAATCACGAGCTTGAGGGTCCTAACTCCATGGAGATGGTAACCCCTCTCCTCACCAACGACAAGGAGGTCGTCTGGGGAACCGAGGACGGAAAGATCGGTGACGGAACTATTGCTTACTATTATAAGGATATCGACGATTATCGCATTGTCGCCACCGACACCAACTACGCCTTCGACCCCGTAAAGGGCGAATGGGTACATAACGAGACCTGCTCCTACGGTCCTCCCAAGGGCACAATGTTCGGCAACTCTCTTGGCCCCGTTCAGTTTGCATGGCTTGAAAAGACCCTTATTTCGGCCGCAAAAGAGGGAAAAAAGTGCCTCATTTTAAGCCACGCCTCCTTCCATAAGGATATCAGCGGCGGCACTCCCGACACAGCAGGGGTTCAGCAGCTTTTCGCCCGCGTTAACGCAATGAAGAAGGGCACCGTAACAATGGTGATGAACGGTCACTATCACACCAACCGTATGTTCGAGGAAAACGGCATCGTTTACTTCGACATCAACACCACCCGAAACATCTGGTGGCAGATCCAAAAAGAACCCCACTACGTTGACGGTCAGGGTCAGATGGTTGAAGAGCTTGACGAGCAGGGTAACATTATAGGCCAAAAGTGGCAGAACTATAACGAGCTCTGGATGCATCCCAACACCTGGTTCTGCGAGGATGCCCTTTCTGCCGTTGTTACGATTACAGAAGATGAAATAGCTATCGACGGCACCGAATCGAAATGGGTATACGATATGGTTCCCGAAAAGGCCTATGACGTCTGCGAGCCCAGAATTTCAAGTCGCTCCTTTAAGCTCGACCGCTAAGTAAACAGACGGCTATGCTTAAAAAAATATCTGTAAAATATATTTTAATGATCGCCATACCCATCGTCGCCGTTATGGTGGCGGTGGTGCTGATGCTTACCCTGTCGGGAAACATAGTAACCGTTCCCGATGCCGTCGGAAAGACCTCAGAGGCCGCAAATAAAATTTTCGCCGACAGCGGACTTCGTACCGACACGGTTTACGAATACAGCGCGGAGCATCCTGCCGATACGGTGATCTCCCAAAGCGCCGCCGCAGGCTCAGGGGTAAGCAGGGGTTCTACCGTGACCCTCACGGTAAGCAAGGGAGCCGAGCAGGTGAAGGTGCCGGATCTCCTGGGCAAGACCGCCGACGAGGCCTACGACACCCTTACCGACCTGGGCTTTGCCTATAAGATCCTTTACGAATACAGCGAGCTTTTTGAAAAGGGCACCGTTTCGGGTCAGAACGTCGAGGGCGGAAAGACCGCCGACAAGGGGTCCGAGCTGATACTGGTAATAAGCAACGGTATCGACCTCGTGGCCGTACCGGAGCTTAGCGGAAAGACCGTTGAAGAAGCGGAAAAGCTTGCCAAGGAGGCCGGCTTCGCCCTTTATACCGAGCTTAAATGCAACAGCTCGGTAAAGGAAGGTCTGCTTTACTCTCAGGACGTTAAGGCAGGAAGTACCATACGCCGAAACGGAACCGTAAAGGCACTTGTCAGCGGCGGTAAGGGCGGTAATACCGTCGGAAACTCCTGCGCAAACTCCCTCTGTCACGGAAACGTTACCTCTCAGGGCGACTGGATCTATCTTGTTGATCACGGTGGCGACCACGACCTTTACAGGGTCAAAAAGGACGGCTCGGAAAAACAGCTTGTAACCTCCGGCTCGGTCACCTCGATAAACGTTGTCGACGAATGGATATATTTCCATCGGGAAAGCGGTACCAAGGGACTTTACCGTATCCGTCTTGACGGAACGGGCGAGACCCTTCTTGCCACGGGCACGTATTATTGGGTTCAGGTATCGGGCGATAAGATCTACTACGCTCCCTTCAGTCAAAACGGACCTCTCTACCGAATGAACACCGACGGCAGTGAGCCGAGACAGATCGGCGGCACCGAATGCTCCAACGTTAATATTTCGGGAGACACTGTATACTACCTTAACACCGTCGATCGCTTCATATATAAAATGCGCACCGACGGAAGCGGAAAACAGCTTGTTTCAGACGAGGTCAGAAATCCTTCCAACCTCACCCTTTTAGACGGATATCTTTACGTTACGGGAAACTACAGCATTTATAAGGTAAATCCCAAAAACGGCTCGGTTCAGCAGTTTAAAGAGGACGATCGGCAAAAGATGTATATTAATTCCTACGACGGTACCCTCTATTTCTACGAGGTAGATCTTTCGGACGGCGCTCTCACCTATTCCATTTGCAGAATGCAACCCGACGGAATGAAAAAGTCGACGGTACTTAGCAACATAACCCTGCCCGAAGCAAACATTTATCTTAACGTTTCCGATGGCTGGATATACTTCCCCAACGGAGCGGATAACAACCGAATGTATAAGATCAAGACCAGCGGCGCCCTGCTTCAAAGGGCGCTGAAATAAACGAAAAAACGACCGCAGGAAAACCTGCGGTCGTAGTTTTTAATTCGGTTTTTTGTAGTTCAGACTACGTTCATTTAGTATATTCAAGCTCATTCGCAAAGGTTTCGAGCTCCATTGTATCCTCAACAACATTCCACTCTAACTCCAGCGTACCAAAGCCGAAATATTTAAACCGAATGGGGTCCTCAAGCCTTACATCCAGATCATACTTGCTCATCGAAATACCGTATGTAGCTTCAAGCTCGAAATCGGATGAATATACGGCCTCGCCCGACTCCTTATCGGTTACGGTAAGCTTTCCGCTTCCCTTTTCACCGTCGAACTCATTGACGGTAAGGCATACCGTAGCAAGGTCATTATAATCGTCGAGCTCGACCTCTTCCTCCGAGGTAAAGGAAACGGGGGAATTTACGGTTACGGAATCAAAAACGGCGGTGATCCGCTCTACCGCCCAGTGGGTAATCATATATTCAAGCTCAACCCTGACGGTTCCTTGCTTTATCATACCGTTTTTCAGGTCGAAATAGCCCTCCTGCTTATAGTTGCATCTTGCTCCGAAGAACTTAAACTTCGGCTCTCCGCCGCTTAAATCAACGCTTTCTATGTTATTGACTGCGTAATCGTGTGTGGCACAGTAGCTATCCACCGCCTTGTTTACGTCAAGAGACTTCGGAGAAATGAAGGAAAACATTATGCAGCTTCCCACAAGGAAGACCACCACAAGGCCAATACCTATGTAGGTAATCAGGTTGTTAAAATTGCTAAGTGTCAGACCGTGATTCTTTTTGCTTACTATGTTTACAATGTCTCTGACGGTCGGAAAAAGAACACACTTAAATATAAGGACAAAAAGTCCTCCAAGTATAACGGCATAGCTCATTACTTTGGGCAAAAAAGAGATAATCAATGCGGCAACCGCACCATAGACCGCGATCTCTATAAGCACCTCAAAACCGATGGAGCCGAAGCCGTAAAACTCTACGTAATTCGGGTCGGCAATTTTTATACAGTCGTTTCCCTGCCATACCTCGTAATATCCCGGCTTATAGTAGCCGATATTCGGAATCTTGCCGAGAACAAGATGTATTATTATATAGCCGATTGAATAAACGATAGCGGCCATAAAAAGGTCGTCCTGCCAGATAAGACAACCGATAAACGCGGCAACGGTAAAAATAAGGTGAATGACGGAAATTATCGTTCGTTTAGCGCTGTTTTTCCGAAAGGTTTCAAAGTATTCTTCTTCACAAAGTATATCCTCCTCGGAATATTCATCAAAACTGCTCATATTTTTCTCCTCATCAGTTATTATAAAAGCCACCGTAACAGGTGGCTTTTAATTTTTACTTATGCGTTTTCAGCTTCGAATTTCTTAATAAACTCACAAAGAGCGGCTACGCCTTCGGTGGGCATTGCGTTGTAGATGGAAGCACGCATACCGCCGACAGAGCGGTGACCCTTAAGGTTGGCAAAGCCTGCGGCAGCCGACTCCTTAACGAACTTGGCGTTGATCTCCTCGTCCTCAGCACGGAAGGTAACGTTCATCATAGAACGGGAAGCTACGTCGTTGGGGTTCTTAAAGAGCTTGCTGTTTTCGAGGCAGTCATAAAGCATTGCGGCCTTATCCTCGTTGATCTTTTTCATTGCTTCAAGTCCGCCCAGATTCTTGATCCACTTAAGAACAAGTCCGCAAACGTAGATGGGATAGCAGGGGGGAGTATTGTACATAGACTCGTTCTCGGCCATGGTAGCGTAGTTGCACATGGTGGGAACGAACTTGTCGAGATCCTCGCGGAGAAGGTCCTCGCGGGCGATAACGATGGTGAGACCTGCGGGAGCAACGTTCTTCTGTGCGCCTGCGTAGATGAGGCCGAACTTGGTTACGTCAACGGGCTCGGAGAGGATGCAGGAGGACATATCGGCAACGAGGGGAACGTTTCCGGTTTCGGGGATGTAGTCCCACTTGGTTCCGAAGATGGTGTTGTTGAAGCAGATGTGAACGTAGTCAGCATCGGGACGGAGATCGAGCTCCTCCTGACGGGGGATGCGGGTGAAGTTTTCGTCCTTGGTGGTGGCGGCGAGATGAGCGTCGCCATACTTCTGACCTTCCTTGTAGGCCTTGCCGGAGAACTGACCGGTTACGATATAGTCGGCCTTACCGGTCTTCATAAGGTTCATTGCAACGTTTGCAAACTGCATCGAAGCGCCGCCCTGAAGGAACATTACCTTATAGTTGTCGGGAATGTTCATAACCTCGCGGAGATCGGCTTCGGCTTCCTTGATTATTGCGTCGTAGACCTTGGAGCGGTGGGACATTTCCATAACGGACATTCCGGAGCCCTGATAGTTCATCATTTCGTCTCTTGCCTGCTCCAGTACGGGTACGGGAAGCATAGAAGGACCGGCAGAAAAATTATAAATGCGATCGTACATTGTTTGTTCCTCCAAAAAAAATTAATGTATGGGTCTATTATACGACTTTTCTTTTCGTCTTGCAATAGTTTTGTGAAAAAAATATCAATTATTTTTGTTTCAGCCAAAGCATTTAAAGCCGAACCGGATTTTGGGGTAAGGCTTTTATGCTTTGGCTAAGCGGGTTTTGTCTCAAGATAGTGTTTTATTGCCCTTTGCATAAAGTCCTCGGTTACGTCGAAGCGGTCTGCGAGGCAGGAAAGGTCCTCCTCCCCTGTGGATATGGCCTTTAAAAGCTCTCCGTAGGGGACCAGAGCGTTTATCGCCCATCTGTGGGCGGCACGTTCCTGCTTTTTTACTGTTTCGAGGTCGGTATCGGGGGTATAGGTGGCTCCTGTGGCAAGGTGACCCAGCTCGTGGGCAAGGGCTACCCTCTCGGCGGCCTTGCTTCCGGCCAGGGTCTTGTCCATAGCGATGAAGCCCTTCCCTCCTATCTCAAGAGAGAAGGCGGGATTTTCGCAAAGGGTTATGAAATCCACCCTGATACCCTTGTTTTCGGCAATATTATAAAGCTTGTTTGTCTCCATTTTCTCTTTCCTTAATATAAGTCGCGTATCTCAGCACCTCCCGGAGCATAGCGTCGGTAACACCGTCCTCGCCGCCGAAAAGGGCTATTTTCAAATTCATTTCGTCGGTACGCGGGGCTTCGCCCGACAGTAAATATTCAACACTTACCGAGAAGTATTCGGCTATCTTCTGCAGAGTGGAGGCAGAGAGAGTCTTTATTCTTCCCATTTTAAAATCGGTAAGTGATGCACGGGGTATGGCGCACTTTTTGCACATTTCGGTTATGTTCATCGAGTGAGAGCGGCAAAGTGCTTCAATTCGCAGATAAATGTCGTTCATAAGGTTTCTCCTCTTGTCTAAAATGACGAAATTATGAAATTCAGTAAAAGATGTCCTTGACAATTACTGAATATCGTAATATAATGGCTTTGCCGATACGAAATTCAGTAATTTATCGGACTTTGAGATGATTATATTACAGATTTTCGTAATTGTCAAGTATTTTTTAGGAGGAACGAAAGCTATGTACCGTTGTACGGACTGTGAAAAAGAATTTGATTACGTAAAGATAGTATTTGAGACCCACGGGCTTGACACTCCCCCCTACGAGCGGCGCAGACTTTGCCCCTACTGCGGCTCAGAGGAATACGAGCGACTTGAAAACACCCATTGCCGTTTTTGCGGAGCAAGACTTAAAGAGTCGGGAAAATACTGCAGTGACAGATGCAGGGCGGCAGGTGAACGCTGCTACGCCGCAGAGCGGGAAAACCGCAGGCTTTTTAAGAACTCACCCGTGGCAAAGGCGGTTATGGAGGTTGCGGAGTATAACAAGTCCCACGGCACCAAATATTCCTACGGAAAATATTTCACCTTAAAGGAGGCAGGTCTTTTATGACACTTTGTGAGAAAAAGAAGATACTGGGCGAATATACCGAAAGCATCGCAAACGCCCAAAGACTCAGAGGCGATATGGAAAGGTACACCGCCAGCGCCGCCTCTATTCAGAGGGAGATCGAGCGCTATCTTTCCCGCGCCGAGGATATCGAGGGCATTATAAGCCTTGTTGAGGACAATTTTCAGCGGGAGGTACTGCTCAGAAAATTTATCTACGGCGAGACCCTGGAAAGCATCGGACAATCCTTTTGCTATTCTACAAGACAGATCCAGCGCATACTTAACAGCGCCGTTTCCCAGCTTAAGCTTGAAATGATCGCATAAAAAACACCGGCTGTACATTTTAAATTTAAAATGATATAATGTGAGAGGAGAATCAAAGAGGTAAATGATATGAAGATGATGGATTGTGTTGAGATCACAGTTGAAAAGAAAGAATATGCAGAAGACGGCGTTCATATTGGGATGCAGGGTTGGATTTGTTTAGAGCAACAAACCGACGGATATTGGCTTGTAAATTTCCCTCAAAACGGTGAAAAAAACGACATCGCAGAAATCAGTATAAAAGAAAACGACCTGAAACTTATTCCAAAAATGGACGCGGGTGTGAACGAGAGAATAAAAGCCAAATTCGATGATTAACCCCCCTGTGCTTGCGACCGTTACCAAATCATTCGGGAAGAAAATCGGATATGAAAACTGCTACTATAGATCTAACAAATTGCAAATATGTATACGAATTACATCAGCGAATCGAGGAGACTTTGGGTTTTCCCGATTACTACGGAAAAAATTCAGATGCGTTTTGGGACTGCATCAGCCGAGAATGTGACGTTGATTTTGTAACCATAATCGGCAGTAAAAGCGTCGCCGAAGAAATTAAGCCCGCAGTAAAAGATATAATTGACTTGCTTAAGGAAAACAAAGAACACCTTGCAGGCAGCGACCGTCCGTTTGATTACGAAGTTTTAAGTTAGATGATAGGAAAACACCGACGCTTAAGAGGCGTATTCTTAAGAACCGTTTTAGGGGTTTGATAGTATATATTACCTCACGATAGAAAAAGGACAGAGACCGTAAAACATTCTCTGTCCTTTTTGCTTATATATACTGCATTTACGGATGCAAAATAATGAATTGACGGTAAACCGTCATAAATTGAAGCCATTCGGCTTCATGATTTGAAAACTGTAGTTTTCACGAGTTGAATTACCCCTTCTTTTTTAATGCCGAAGGCAATTCATGCACCAAAGTTGCAATTCATGGCGCAAGCCGATTCACGCCCGTGGTGGCAATTCATTGCTTTGTGTCTAGGGACACAAAGCATAAGCGTCGGTGTTTTTTAATAAATGAGCAACCTTAAGTACGGCAGCCTGGGTCTTTCCGTCGGGGATCCTGCCCTCCATTATCATATCCACAAGCTTTTCCAGCTTTATCTTTTCGGGCAGAACGAACTCGTCCTCGTCGGGGTCGGTCTCGCCGAAAGAAAGCCCGAAGGCGGCATACATATAAATTACCTCGTCGGTGTAGCCCGGGGTGGGATAAAAGGTTCCGAGGCTAACGAATTTTTCGGCAGTTATTCCCAGCTCTTCCTTCAGCTCACGCTTTCCTCCCTCGAGGGGGTCTTCATCGAAGCTGTCCCGCTTTCCTGCAGGTATCTCTATTACCTCCTCACCGTAGGGGTAACGATACTGACGCACCAGCATTATCTCCCCCTCGTCGGTTACGGGTACAACGCAGATACCGCCGGGGTGACGGACGTATTCCCGCTTAGCCTTGTTTCCGTCGGGAAGCTCGATATCGTCGAGGAAAAGATCTATAATTGCGCCTTTATATATTTGTTCGCTTTTAAGCTGTTTTTCTTTTAAATTCATTTTAATTTCCTTTTTGTTTTTTTATAATTATAACCTTCCCTTCGGTTTATTTCAACGGTTTTTTCACACAATAAAAGTGAAAGGATGATCTTATGTGCGGAATTGTTGGGTTTATCGGAAAAGAAAATATATCCAAGGATATTTTTAATGGACTTTTAGGGCTTGAATACCGCGGCTACGATTCAGCGGGAATTGCGGTAATAAATGACGGAAAAATAAAATGTGAAAAGGTGTCGGGCAGGGTCTGCGAGCTCAGAGAGGCGGTTAAGGGGCTTTTCGGAAAGGTCGGAATCGGTCACACACGCTGGGCGACCCACGGTGCAGCCACCGCCGAAAACGCCCACCCACATATAAGCTACGACGGACGTTTTGCTCTGGTTCATAACGGTATAATCGAAAACTGCGCCGAACTTAAGTCCGAGCTAAAGAGGGTTGGAATAGAGTTTAAAAGCGAGACCGACAGCGAGGTCATCGTTCAGCTTATAGCGAAAAACTATTTCGGCGACCCGATAAAGGCCTTGGACGCGGCCGTAAAAAGGCTTTCGGGCACTTATGCCTTGGCCCTTATCTGCACCGATTTTCCCCTTAGTATTTTCGCCGCGAAAAAGGGCAGTCCCCTGATAGCGGGATACGGCGGCGATAAAAATATGCTGGCTTCGGATATAACGGCACTGTCGCCCCATCCGAAAAGGGTATATATCCCCGAGGACGGCGAGCTTTTGGAAATGACGAAAAACCAACTTAAATTTTACAGAGACGGAAAACCCGTAAAGAAAGAACCTGAGGAGGTAAAGATGGAAAAAACGGTAACCGATAAGGGAGAATTCTCCCATTTTATGCTGAAAGAGATCTACGACCAGCCCGAGGTCATTAAAAATATGACCCAAAAGCGGATAAGAAACGGAAGGGTATTTCTCGAGGAGCTTTACGATGCTGCCCCGCCCTCTGATATAAAGCAGATAAACATCGTGGCCTGCGGCTCGGCCTACCACGCAGGTATGGCAGGAAGATATATTTTAGAGGAGCTTCTTAAAATGCCCGTATTTGTGGATATAGCCTCGGAATTCCGCTACCGCACGCCCCTGAGCCTTAAAGAGAGCCTTACGGTTTTTATAAGTCAGTCGGGCGAAACGGCCGACACCATAGCGGCGGCAGAAGAGGTAAAGCGGCTTGGCGGCAGGACGGTCTCTATAGTTAACGTCAAGGGCTCCCATTTAAGCCGAGTGACCGACTACACCCTCTATACCGAGGCAGGACCCGAAATTTCGGTTGCTACCACAAAGGGCTACACCTCCCAGGTGACTCTGCTCTGCCTCTTTGGAATATGGATGGCGGAAAAACTTGAAACTGCCGAAAAAGCCGTCCTTTCCGCGGCAGTAGACGCGGTGGGAAGCCTTCCCGAGATCATACTGCGCTGTCTCGGGGTTAAGGATAAAATGAAAGCGCTGGCAGAGGAGACCTCGAAAGAGGAATCGGTATATTTTATCGGGAGAAACCTCGACTTTGCAGTAGCGCTGGAGGCCTCACTTAAGCTTAAAGAGGTGTCCTATATTCACAGCGAGGCTTACGCGGCGGGAGAGCTTAAGCACGGCTCTATCGCACTTATTGAAGAGGGCAGTATTATTTTTGCTCTTAACTGCTATAGCCCCCTTACCGAAAAGACGGTCTCGAACATCCGCGAGGTCAAAGCCAGAGGAGGTCGGGTCTTTGCGGTATGCTGTGAGAAAGATACCCTTACCCCTACGGTAGCCGATGAAGCTATTGTTCTTCCTGTAATTCACCCTATAGCAGGTGCGGTATGCGAGACGATACCCTTTCAGCTTCTGGCCTATTTTACGGCAGAAAAGCGGGGGGCAGACATAGACAAGCCGCGAAATCTTGCAAAATCGGTTACGGTTGAGTAGGCTGACGAGGGTCGAACTCGTCAACCAAAACTATTGCTTTTAAAGGAAAAATAGTGTAAAATAACTCTGTAAAGGCAGGCGACAATGAGATTCCGCGCTATGCGCGCCCTTCGGGTTCGACTTCGCTCATAATGACCCATTGCCGCAACGTTAATATAGTACTTTGCTTTTAAGGAGTTATTATGAATTTTAAAGAGAGATACGATTTCTGGCTCAGTGGCGCCGACAGCGATACGGTAGCCGAGCTTGAAAGCATTAGATCGGACGAAAACGAAATTTACGAGCGGTTTTATAAAAACCTCGAATTCGGCACGGGCGGAATGAGAGGTCTTATCGGTGCGGGTCCCAACCGCATCAACCGCTACACCGTTGCAAAGGCCACCTTAGGTCTTGCGCGGTACATAAAAAGCGCAGGCGACGAGGCCTGCCGAAAAGGGGTTGCCATTGCCCATGACAACCGTCGCAAAAGCCGCGAATTTGCCGAGGTTACGGCAGGCGTTCTTGCGGCAGAGGGCATAAAATGCTATCTTTTCGAGGACCTTCGCACCACCCCCGAGCTTTCTTATACCGTAAGAAGGCTTTCCTGCTTTGGCGGAGTTGTTATAACCGCTTCCCACAATCCTCCCGAATATAACGGATATAAGATATACGACGACACGGGATGTCAGTTTGTCCCCGATACGGCACAGCTTGTTATCGACGAGATAGAAAAAGTTGAGAATGAGCTTAAAATAAAGGTACTTTCCTTAAGCGATGCAGGAAAGCTTGTTGAAATTATCGGCAAAGAGATCGACGAGCCCTACTACAAGGAGGTTTTAGGTCTTCGCTTCGACAGTAGTACCGACAAAAACATCAAGGTCATCTACACACCCCAGCACGGCACAGGAAACATTCCCGTACGCTACGTTTTATCCGAGGCAGGCTATGACGTTACCCCCGTTGAGGCACAGTGTGTCCCCGATACCGAATTTTCGGCCACGAAAAATCCTAACCCCGAAGCAAAAGAGGCCTACGACCTTGCGATCGAGCTTATGAAGGAGAAGAAGGCCGATATTGCCATCGCCACCGACCCCGACTGTGACCGTCTCGGTGCGGTTATAAATCACGATGGAGAATACACCCTGCTCACAGGAAACCAGTCGGGAGCAATAATTCTTTACTACATACTCGGCCGAATGAAGCAGGCAGGAACCCTCCCCGAAAAGGGAATTATGTTCAACACTGTGGTCACCTCCTCCCTCGGCGACATTATTGCCGCAGACTTTGGAGTTGAGACCGAAAAGACCCTTACGGGCTTTAAGTTTATCGGCGACAAGATAAAACAGCACGAAAGAACCGACGGCAAGAAGTTCGTCTTTGGTTATGAGGAAAGCTACGGCTGTCTTATCGGTGATTTCGTCCGTGATAAGGATGCCGTCCAGGCCTCCCTTATGTTCTGCGAAGCCGCCGACTACTATAAAAAGCGGGGTAAGACCCTTATTGACGTGCTGAACGAAATTTATGAAAAGTACGGCTATTTTGCCGACAATCTCGTATCGGTCACCCTTAAGGGAGCCGACGGAGCCAAGCGCATAAACGAGATTATGGAGGAGCTTCGTGCAAACAAGGTGGACAGCATCGCCGGCTATCCCATAAAGGAGATCGTCGACTTTAAGAATCCCCCCGAGGGCTTTATTTCCTCCAACGTTCTGCTTTATAACTTTACCGACGGAAGCTTTGCGGCGGTAAGGCCCAGCGGCACCGAGCCCAAATGCAAATTCTACTACTGCATCCGCGAGAAGGACAAGGCGGCCGCCGAAGCTAAAATGGCAAAAATTAAAGAATTTTTTAAGGTAGAAGACTAATATGAAAAAATATCCTCTTTTGCTCTCCCCCGTCACCAAGGATTACCTTTGGGGAGGAACCCGTCTTAAAACCGAATACGGTATCAACTGCCCTACCGAGATCTGCGCCGAGGGCTGGATGCTTGCCTGCCACGCAGACGGCACAAATACGGTTTTAAACGGCGAAATGGAAGGAAGATCCTTCGGCGAGGTCCTTTCCCTTTGGGGAGGAAAGGAAGAGTTCCCCATTCTTATAAAGCTTATCGATGCCAGAGACAAGCTTTCGGTCCAGGTTCATCCCGAGGACGAATACGCCTATAAAAACGAGGGTGAACCGGGCAAGACCGAAATGTGGTATATCGTCGACTGTGACGAAGGTGCAAGGCTTATCTACGGCTTTACCCGCGAGCTGAACAAGGCCGAATTCGAGCAGAGAATAAGGGAAAACACCCTTGACGAGGTTATGAACTACGTACCCGTTAAGAAGGGGGACGTCTTCTTCATTGCGGCAGGTACCCTCCACGCAATAGGCGGAGGAATACTCATTGCCGAGATCCAGCAAAATTCCAACACCACCTACCGTGTTTCCGACTACGGACGTCTCGGTGCCGACGGAAAGCCCAGAGCCCTCCACGTGGAAAAGGCGCTTGACGTTACTAAGACCGCGCCTCCCACTATCCCCTACGGACAGGTCGGTGAGGTTTCGGAGCATAGCTTTGGAAGTGTTAGACAACTTGCCGAATGTGAATATTTTAAGGTAAAATCCATAAGCCTTGACGGAGGCTTCGGAATAAACTGCCCCCATTTTGTTTCCCTGCTTATTCTGGACGGAGAGATATCCGTCAAATATGAGGACGGAATCATCACCGCCAAGAAGGGCGACAGCATCTACGTCCCCGAAAACTGCACCGCTCTCGTTTCGGGCAAGGGCGAAATAATTTATTCGGTTAAATAAGGATGAAAATTATGAGCTTTGGTAATACGGTAATTTTCGGCGACAGCTATTCGACCTTCGAGGGATATATTCCCGAGGGGTACGCCTGTCACTATTTTTCAGTTCCTAAAAACGAGGTCGACGTAACGAAAGTAAGCGAGACCTGGTGGTATAAGCTTATGGAGGAGACAGAATCGACCCTCGTTTTAAACAACAGCTGGTCGGGCTCGACCATAGGCTACACCGCATACGGTGGCCGCGATTGCTCGGGAGACACTTCCTTTATATACCGCTTTGAAAAGCTTCTCGAGGAGGGCTTTTTTGAGAAAAACAAGATAGATACCCTATTTGTTTTCGGCGGCACCAACGATTCCTGGAGCAACGCCCCCTTAGGCGAGGAAAACTACGGAGAGGTAACCTTTGAAGAACGCTTCTATGTTCGCCCCGCTATATGTCATTTTTTAAAAAGAATCGCTGAAGAGCTCCCCGAGGTCAGAAAGATCTGCATCGTAAACACGGGACTTAAGGAGGAAATATCCTCCTGCCTTAAAAACGCCGCCGACAGATACGGCTTTAATAAGGTAGCTCTTTCGGATATCGACAAAATGGCAGGTCACCCCACCGTCCGGGGTATGGAACAGATAAAGGAGCAGGTAAAGGCTATCAGGAGCTTTTAAGCTTCGGCTTCGCCGAAAGAGGGATATAAATTTGTTTCCCATCTTCCCTGAACCGCAAAGAGATATTCATATTTGAATAAAAAAACAACGGCTACGAAAAATGAACTGCCCCAATTTGTGCGGACAGTACAAAAACGGCTCCTATGATAGTTATAT
>CAZRHF010000021.1:0-24153 GCA_964599835.1 uncultured Eubacteriales bacterium
GAGGGATACGACGACCTTTTCACCGCTGTCGCGGCGAACGAGAACGCACTGATTATTTTCAATATCACGGGGGCCAAGCTCTAAGCGGAGGGGCACACCCTTCATTTCATACTCGGCAAACTTCCATCCGGGAGAGTTATCGGAATTGTCGATCTTGGCGCGGCAGATCTTCTTAAGTCTTGCAGTCACCTCTTCGGCCTTCTCGGTAACGCCCTCCTTATGAGCGGCGATGGGAACGACGATAAGCTGAATGGGGGCGATCGCAGGGGGCAGAACGAGGCCGTTATCGTCACCGTGGGTCATAATAATTGCACCGATAAGACGGGTGGAAACGCCCCAGGAGGTCTGGAAGGGTGTGGCGAGCTTGTTTTCCTTGTCGGCATACTGAATTCCGAAGGCCTTTGCAAAGCCGTCGCCGAAGTAGTGGGAGGTTCCCGACTGAAGAGCCTTACCGTCGTGCATCATAGCTTCGATGGTATAGGTATCTTCGGCGCCTGCAAAACGCTCCTTCTCGGTCTTAACACCCTTAAGCACGGGAATGGCAAGATATTTCTCGGCAAATTCAGCATAGATGTTAAGCATCTGAATGGTCTCGGCTCTTGCCTCCTCGGCGGTGGCGTGGATGGTGTGACCCTCCTGCCAGTGGAACTCACGGGATCTGAGGAAGGGACGGGTGGTCTTTTCCCAACGGACAACACTGCACCACTGATTATAAAGCTTGGGCAGGTCTCTCCAGGAATGGATTATATTCTTATAGTGGTCGCAGAAAAGGGTCTCGGAGGTGGGGCGGACGCACATTCTTTCTTCCAGCTTTTCGCTTCCGCCGTAGGTTATCCAAGCGGCCTCGGGAGCGAAGCCCTCAACGTGATCCTTTTCAATCTGCAAAAGGCTTTCGGGAATGAACATAGGCATTGAAACGTTTTCGTGACCCGTTTCCTTGAACATTCCGTCCATTATCTTCTGAATATTCTCCCAGATAGCCCAGCCGTAGGGACGGATTATCATACAGCCCTTGACCGAGGAGTAATCCATAAGCTCGGCCTTTGATACCACGTCGGTATACCATTTTGCGAAATCCTCATCCATTGAGGTTATTGCTTTAACAAGTTTTTCTTTTGCCATTTTAATCACCTATTCCTTGATTGCTTCTTCTCTGTAGTTGCCGAGGAAGGTAAAATCGGGAAGCTCGTCGGCAAGAGAGGAGATGAGCGCTATTGTTTTTCTGTCGTTTAAGGTTCCTGCGAAGTCAAGATAGAATACGTAGTCGAATTTTCCGTTTCTTGCCGCGCGGGATTCTATTTTGGTAAGGTTGAGTCCGTTTACGCAGAAGCGGTTGAGCACGCGGTTAAGTGCGCCGACGCTGTGGGGAATTGAAAAGACCACGCTTACCTTATTTGCTTCATCGGGGATGATGAGCTGTTTTGAGATGGTTATAAACCTTGTGGAGTTGTGTTTTATCGACTGAATATCCGGCACAAGCACCTTTAGTCCGTAAAGGCTTCCTGCCAGAGCAGAGCCGACGGCGCCAACCGATATGTCTCCCTTCTCCGAAACGTATTTTGCCGCCATTGCGGTGTTGGAATACTGGATCGGAACTATGCCGTGAGCCTTTATAAAATCGTCCGACTGGGAAAGTGCCTGAGGATGAGAGTATACGGTTTTTATATCCTCAAGGGTTGCATCGGGCAGAGCCAGCAGATTTTCGTTGACCGCAAGCTCTGCGGCTGAGACGATGTAAAATCGGTATTTAAGGATGAGGTCGTAGACCTCCATAACCGAGCCTGCGTTTGAATTTTCTACAGGAACGACACCGTAGACCGCCTCATCATTTTCAACCGCCTTGAAGACCTCCTCAAAGGTGGAATAATATTTAATATTTCCCGTTTTGTGGAGATTCTTTGCGGCGATACTGCCGAAGGCACCCTCGATTCCCTGACAGGCCACCGTGACGTTTTCTTTGATTCCGTCTTTGGCGTTAACTATCCTGCCTGCAAGGTCGCCAGCGGGGGTGAGCTCTACCTGCTGAGCCTCTTTACTAACGCCCATAATTTCGCGGTAGATGGCGGCAATATAGCTGCCGAATTCGCCTCCTGCCTCGTTTACCTTGTCGAGGATGGCCTGCTCGCGGCCGGGATGGTAAATGGGAAGTCCTGCATCCCGTTTGATCTCGGCTACCGTTAAGGAGCAGTTCATTCTCGCCTTTAAGAGGGGAACGAGCTCTTTATCAATTTTATCAATTTCTACTCTTATTTCATCTAAATTCATATTACGTTATCCTCCAAAGCCAGATCGAGAAGACCTATGGACAGAGCCGCTTCGAGGGCAGGAAGGGCGCGGGGAACGATACATGGGTCGTGACGTCCTTCGATCTCTAAGGTGCTGTTTTCCTTGGTTTTTAAATTTACCGTCTGCTGAGGTCGTGATATTGACGGAGTAGGCTTCAGTGCCACCTTGACTATAAGGGGCATACCGTTGGTGATTCCCCCCGTAATTCCTCCGCAGTTGTTGGTAAGGCATTTTATATTGCCCTCTTCATCCACGCACATCTGGTCGTTGGCCTGACTGCCAAGCATTTGGGCAAAGCCGTCACCTGCTCCGAAGGAGACCGATTTTACGGCGGGGATCCCGTAGAGGATCTGCGCCAAAACGTTTTCCACTCCGTAGAACATAGGATTGCCCACACCGGCAGGAAGGCCTACGGCGGCAAGCTCTACCGCTCCGCCTACCGAATCGAGATTCATTCGGGCGTTTTCGATTCTTTCACGCATCTCACTTTCCTTCTCGGGGCAGTTAAGGGCAAAAAGCTTACCCGAAAGCTCCGACAGGGTCTTAGCGTCCACGTTTACGGGGTCGAACTCGGGGTCGGTAATTCCGCCGACCGAGAGAATATGTCCGCCTACGGTTATTCCCTTTTCCTTTAATATACTGCGGCATATTGCACCTGCGGCAACGATGGGGGCAGTAAGACGGGCTGAAAAGTGGCCGCCGCCTCTTACGTCGTTAAATCCCTCGTATTTTATATAGGCGGCATAATCGGAATGGTTTGGTCGGGGATTCACCTTCAGATTATCGTAATTATGGGATTTCGTGTCGTTATTTCTTATTATTAGGGCAAGAGGTGCGCCTGTGGTGACCCCGTCAAGAACGCCCGAAAGGATCTCGGGCAGGTCGGCCTCGCGCCGAGGAGTAGCGGTCTTGTCCTTTCCCGGGGCACGGCGTGACATTTGAGCCATCAAAAGCTCCATATCTATTTTATGGCCTGCGGGCAGACCCTCTAAAACACAGCCTATGGCCGGTCCGTGGCTTTCGCCGAAGACGGTAAGCCTGACCTTTGAGCCTATGCTCGATCTCACTGTAGGTTTCCTCCCAGCTTTTTAAAGTCCTCGAAAAATTCGGGATATGATTTATTTATTGCCTCGGCACCCGTAACGGTGCTTTCTCCCGAGGCGTAGGCGGCGGCAACCGAAAAGGCCATTACGATGCGGTGGTCGTTGGCACCGTCGATAACTCCGCCCTTCGGCTCTCCTCCGTATATGACCATTCCGTCCTCACGCTCCTCGGTCTTAATGCCCATAGCGGTGAGGGCGGCGAGGGTGGTCTTTATGCGGTCGCTTTCCTTTATGCGAAGGCGGCCTGCCGAATGTATTACCGTTTTCCCCACAGCATAAGCGGCGGTGGCGGCAATGGCAGGGACCATATCGGGAATGTCGGCGGCGTTTACCTCAATTCCTCGAAGCGCGCCTTTTCTGACGCGAAGCACGCCGTTTTCGATATTTATATCTGCGCCGAAGGCGGCAAAGACGTCCAATGCGGCCATATCGCCCTGCTTGGAGGCGAAGTCGAGACCGTGGATCCTGACCTCTCCGCCTATTGCGGCGGCGGCCATAAAGAAGGCCACCTGAGACCAGTCGCCCTCTATATTGATATTGGCTGTGGCATACTTTTGGTCAGCGGATATTCTCCAGCCGCGATTGGTTTCTTCAACCGATACCCCTTGACGCTTCATTGCGTCTACCGTCATATCTATATAGCCTACCGACTCTAAGGCGGTGGTGGGGATTATTTCGGTATCTCCCTCCATAAGGGGGGAAGCCAGCATAAGACCGCTTATGTACTGAGAGCTGATGTTGCCGGGAAGGGCAAATTTGCCCGAGGTCATTTTACCTTTTAAGGTCATCGGAAGGCTGTCCGACGAGACCTCCGTTCCGTGCTGACGGAGAAGGGAGGTAAGCACCTCCATAGGTCTTTCGGGAAGTCTTCCCTGCCCCACCGCAGTAGCATCTGCACCAAGAGCGGCGGCAACGGGAAGCAGGAATCTGGCGGTGGAGCCCGATTCACCGAAATCAAGTATTCCGTTTTTGGCCGTTTCGCTTCGGCCTACGGTATAACCTCTCTCGTCCTCCTCGACCCTCATACCGAGGGCGCGAAGGCAGGCGGCGGTGGCCCTTATGTCCTTAGAGGTGCAAAAGGGTTCTACGCGGCTTGTCCCTTCGGCCAAAGCGGCACAGATAAGGGCTCTGTGGGCGGCCGATTTTGAAGGAGGGATACTTACTTCGCCCGTAAGGGGTGAAGGAATTATTCTGACGTCCATTATTTGCCCTCCGCGAAGAATGCCGTAAGCTCGGCGGTGGGATAGCCTTTAGTAAAGGAGTCGCCTATATTTTTAAGCAGAACGAGGTTTAAGGTGTTTCCTCTGCGCTTTTTGTCGTGGAGCATTATTTCGGTGAGCTTTGCCGTCTCTACGTCGCAGGAGGTGGGAAGTCCGAACTTTTCGAGAAGCTTTTCTATTCTGTCAGAGGAGCCTGCCTCGGTGTAGCCTGCTCTTTCGGAGGCTTTGGTTATTGCCACCATTCCTACCCCTACCGCTTCGCCGTGGGCAATTCCCGTAAAGCCGTAATGCTTTTCGATGGCGTGGGCAAGGGTGTGGCCGAAGTTAAGGAGCATTCTCTCCCCTTTTTCGGTGAAGTCATTTTCCACCACAACGCGTTTTATATCAACACATTCGTAAATGGCGTCTACCTTTATGTCCTCAAAGGACTCACAGCCTTCCAGCTTTTCAAAAAGGGATGCCGAGCGGATACAGCCGCATTTTATAATTTCGCCCATACCGTCATTTTTATAGCGGTTCGGCAGGGTGTCTAAGGTTTCGGGGTCGATAAGCACCAGGAGGGGGTTATGGAAGGCACCTACAAGGTTTTTGCCGAAGGAAAGGTCACAGCCTGTCTTTCCGCCCACCGAAGAATCGACCTGAGAAAGGAGGGTGGTGGGAAGCTGAACAAAGTTTATTCCGCGAAGATATATCGCAGAGGCGAAGCCCGCCATATCTCCCGTAACGCCGCCGCCCAAAGCCACGACGATGTCGGTGCGGGTAAGCTGAGCCTCGCAGAGGGCCCTTATCATATCGCTTACGGTATCGAGGTTCTTGTGCTCCTCACCTGCGGTAAAGGTGTATGAAAAGACCTCGAAGCCCGAGGCTTCAAGAGAGCCTTTTACCTTTTCGCCGTAGAGTGGGAAAACGTTGGTATCGGAAATTATGAGGGCCTTTTTGGCAGAGGTCACCTTGCGGATATATTCGCCGCAACTGCCGAGAATTCCGCCCTCTATAAGAATTTCGTAACCGTTTTCTCCTGAAACAGTAATTTTTCGCATAATATCCCACCGTAAAAATAAGATTACAGATTATTTTATCACAAAATTCCCCTAATTGCAATAACCTAAGCACAAATAATTATATAGACTGTATACACCGCTATATGGTATAATAATTATAGAAAAAAACAAAGGAGGTCGTCCCCGTGAAGAAAGTTTTTACCTTATGTCTTACCCTGCTCCTGCTCTGCCTTATTCTGCCGCAGGTACCCGCCGTGTCGGTTTTTGCCGACGGGGGTTATGAATACACCGAAAACCCGACGGGAGTCACGGTCACCTCCCTTACCGAGCCCGATAACGGGATTCTTATCGTTCCCGAAAAGCTGGACGGCAAGCCGGTTACCGATATAAGCGCTCTGGCCCTTAAAAACCGTCTGCGTATCACCGAGATACGTCTGCCCGACAGCCTTACCGAAATTTCCGCCGCCGCCTTTTCCGACTGTACAGACCTTAAAAGGGTGGTCTTCGGCAAGGGACTCAAGGTCATTAAAGCCTACGCCTTCAGCGGTTGCTCCTCACTTGAAAGCATTACACTGCCGAAATCGGTGGAGGAGGTTGGCACGGGAGCCTTTAAGGACTGCACCTCCCTCGAAAGCGTAAGCTTCGACAGTCTGGACACCATCCCCCAAAGTGTCTTTAATAACTGCACCTCCCTTAAAAAGATAACCTTTTCCTACCTGGGAGAGGTTGGGGACGCCGCGTTTGCGAATTGTTCGTCCCTTGAAGCCGTTACCTTCCCCGAAGGGCTTACCCGTATAGGCGGCAGAGCCTTCAAGGACTGCACCGCTCTTAAAAACGTCAAGCTGCCCGAGGGGCTTTCCGATCTCGACGGCTACGCATTTATGGGCTGTACCGCCCTCGAAAGCATTACCCTCCCCGACAGCATCACCAAAATATCCTACGGCCTTTTTCAGGACTGCTCCTCCCTTTCGGAGATAAATATCGGAAATAACGTCACCGAGGTGCAGAACTCTGCCATAGACGGCACGGCCTATTTCGACGACGAGAAAAACCGCACCGACGAGGTCTTATATCTCGGAAATTATATTATCCACGCCAAACACCGTCTGCCCGAAAAGGTCACCATAAGAGACGGCGTTACCCGTATTCCCTATGGAGTTTTTAATAAACATTACAATATGCTTTCCATTACCCTGCCCGACAGCGTCGAGGTCATAGAAGGCTTTGCTTTTTCGGGTTGCCGAGCCCTGAAGGAGGTAAATTTAGGAAGCGGCATTACCGAGATCGGCCATAGCGCTTTTGATGAAACCAACTATTATAATCACGGTGACTGGCAGGACGGTTTTCTTTACGAGGGAGACTGCCTCGTCGGCGTTCTGAACGATGTTTCGGGGAAGGTCACGGTAAAAGAGGGCACCAGGGTCATAGCCAACAATCTCTTTGCAGGCAATTCGAAAATATCTGAGATAGAGCTTCCCGACAGCATCCTTTACATAGGCAGTGGCGCCTTCGCAAGGTGTACGGGGCTTACCGAAATAACCCTTCCGAAAAACCTGCGAAAGGTGGAAACCTCTCTTCTTTCCGGTTGCACCTACCTTAAAACCCTCACCGTTTTAGGAAAGTATACCGAATTTGAAGAAAAGTGGTGTCGGCCCGACAACAGTTATACCGACGATTTTACCCCCACCATCGAGACTATCCGCGGAGGTGCGGGCTCGCCTTCCGAGGTTGCGGCAAAGGAGCTTGGCATTACCTTTGAGGCCATAGAGGTGCCCGACGTTCCGAAGCCCGAGGTTCCGAAAAAGGATCAAACCGTCGAAGCGGGCGGTGAGAACGGTGCAAATATATACCTTTACGTCGGAATCGGTCTCGGAATTTTAGTCCTTGCGGCGGGAATTATAATTTTCCTTAAAAAGAAGAATAAAAAAGCCGAATAAAACAGAAAAAGAGATAACGTGAAGTCCTTCACGTTATCTCTTTATTTTTGTGAATGATTATGCAGGTGTCAGGTTACAGGTTTCAGTAGTGATGTGTCTGCGACGCAATTATAAAAAGGTCGAAAAGTCTGTGAATTTTCCCGATTAGTTTTGTGATTACGGATTCCCTCATCCACCACAAGCAAAGTTTCGTTTGCGGCGGTAGCCGCAACATCATTCGTGCGAAGCACGTCATCATTTGCCGGAAGGCAACATCATTTTTCGGCCGCAAACGAAAATGATGTTTGCGCCAAAGGTGCAAAACTATGTTCCGTCCTGCGGCCGGAAATACGACCCAAAGGGTCGTGGTCCCCCTTCCCCCAAGGGAAGGCTCACTTTTACGTAAGTTTCATCACGGACGTCTATACATCCGTGGCGAAGCCACACATTCCATAGGCCCCGGGCCCTTGTCCCTATATTTCCGTGGCGAAGCCACACATTTTTTATTATTTCTTCTTTCTTATTTCGGCAAGTGCCTGCTCCAGAGTCTGCTCGGGGGAAGACGAGCTGTCGATAACTATATCGGCTACCGATTCGTAGATGGGCTTTCTGAAGTTATAGCGGTTTATTATATCCTCTTTGCCGCCTGCGGTCAAGGGACGGGACTTATCACCCGAAATTCGGCGAAGGGTCTCTTCCGTTCCGCAGTCTAAAAGAATGAGGGTTCCCGCCGCCTTAAGGTAGGGATGATTTTTTTCGTTCACGGCAAGTCCGCCGCCAAGGGAGATTATATATCCCTGCTTTTCAGAAAGCTCCTTTATAAGCTCGGTCTCAAGACTTCTGAAATATGGCTCTCCGCTTTCGGCAAAGATGTCGGCAATGCTTCTGCCCTGCCGCCTTACTATCTCCTCATCGGTGTCGATAAGGGGCAGGCCTAAAGCCTCTGCCAGTCCCTTCGCAAGGGTGGTCTTACCGCTTCCCATAAAGCCGCAAAGAATTATATTCTTCATCCTCCGAATACCTCCGAAAGCTCCTTTGCGGTCTTTGTGATGACCTCGGCAGTCTCCTCTCTGGTGAACTCTGCGCCGTACCAATGGTACTGTGACTGCTGTGCCTGGCAGACCAGCATAGAAAGTCCGCCTCCGCAGGTCTTGCCCTTTTCCTTGGCAAGTCTTAAAAGCTCGGTCTCGTTAGGATTGTAAACAATGTCGTAAACGTATTTAAAGAGGTCCACCTGATCGGCAGTAAGTGGGGCTACGCCGACCTTCGGATACATTCCCACGGGGGTGGCGTTTACGAGAAGATCAAAGGGTCGGTCTATCTCTTGGTTTGTGAGAATATTTATGCTTTTTCCGTTCTTGGCGGCAAGCTCGGCTACCACCGGCTCGGCCGAGGCCTTAAGCTCGTCGGTCGTTCCCACCGTGACCTCACAGCCTGCCTTTAAGCTTTCGGTTATAAGGGTACGTGCAGCTCCTCCGAAGCCGTAGATAAGCACCTTTCCGCCAAGGGGGATATCGGAAAATTCAAGTCCCTTTAAAAAACCGTAGGCGTCGGTGTTGAAGCCGAAATATTTTCCGTCCCTTTTACAAACAGTATTTACGGCACCGTATTCGGCGGCAACCGCATCAATTTCGTCACAGCAGTCCATAATTGCGATCTTATGAGGAATAGTAATATTAAAACCGTCCAGTTCAGACAGTACGGCGACAAAGTCATCCTTAAGCTTTTGGGGCTCTATCTGAAACTTTTCGTAGGAAGCCGTGAAACCTCTCAGAGAAAAGAGTTCTTTTTGAATAAAGGGTGACATAGTATGTCCTATAGGGAAGCCTATTACACCGTATTTTTTCATAATTATCATCGCCTTTTTTGTTAAAAAAATAATAAAACTGTTGACAAAACCGCTTTTGCAACATATTATTTATGTAGTCAAAATTTTTGTTTTCATTTACTATACCACAAAACGCACCCGAAAACAAGTTATTTCGGGGCGCGAAAATAATAAGGAGAATGTTAAATGATTTTTGAGAAACTTACCGAAATTCTTGCAGAGCAGCTTGCCGCTGATCAGGAAACTATGACTATGGATACCAAGATCGCCGAAGAGCTTGGCGCTGACAGCCTCGATCTCGTAGACCTTCTTATGTCTATAGAAGACGAGTTCGGTGTTGAGATCCCCGACGAAGAGGTTGAAAACCTCCACACCATCGGCGACGTTGTTGAATACATTTCCAAGAACACCGAAGAATGATCTCAAAAAAACATTACGCCTCAGCTTTAAGCTGAGGCGTATTTTTTTATTCCGTTACGGTGGTGTCGCCGGTGTTTTCATCGCCCGGGAGCTCGGGGTCGATCGTCGGCTCCTCGCCGTCCTCGGTTACGGGAACGTAGTAGAGGGTCACGGTATCGTTGATGGATATCTCCTGACGGGCACTTATAGAGGTACGGCAGACACAGCCCTCGGGTACTGTGTTGTCATTTTCACGGCGTTCGAGAATGTTTACGCTGAAGAATCCCATTTCAAGAAGCTTTATACGTGCTTCCTCAATGGACAGACCTACGAGGTTGGGCATTTTGACCTTTTCGGAGCCAAGGCTTATCTTAACCTTGATCTCAACACCGCTGGGCTTCTTGACCCCTGCCTTTACCGACTGCTCACAGATAAGTCCGCGGCCTACGCCTTCGGAATATACCGAGCCTTCGACGGTTACGGTGAACTTTCCTTCGCTCTCAAGCATTGCCTGTGCGTCGGTGAAGGATTTGCCCGAAAGGTCGGGTATGGGGAAGGTGGGTACGCCCTGAGCGATTCCCGAGCTGTCATCCTCCTCATAGCCCGAGGCTACGTCGGAGGCGGTGGGGTTGTTGGTGCCCTCAACCTCCTTGCCCATAAAGAGGTCCTTAAGTCCGGGAACCAGCATAAATGCTAAAATTATACCTATAATGAAGATGAAAACGGTTATGAGGGTGGCGATAACGGCATATTTCGCACCGCTTGCCTTCTTGGGCTTTTTCTCGGTCTCCCCTGCCTTTATGTCGGAAAGGGCAACGGTACCGGAGGAAACAGCCTCAAGCATACGGTAGAAGCGGTCGACCGAGGCCACGCGCTGAGATTTATCCACCTTAAGGGTGTTGGCGATGGCCACAAGCACACCGCGGGGAACGGTCTCGGCAACCTTGGCAGGAATGGAAAGACGGTCGTTTGAAAGACGGTCCTTGGCATCGGGAGGGGTAACTCCGATTATACAGCGGAATATTACCGCACCGAGGGCGTAAACGTCGCAGGAGGCGCCGTAATTATCGTTTTCAAGATACTGCTCGGGAGCGGCATATCCGGTTGAAATGTTGGATAAAAACTCGGTATGCTCGACCCTTACCTCCTTGATGGAGAAACCGGTCAGGCGAAGCCTGCCGTCACGGCCGACTATGATATTATCGGGGGAGATCCCTCTATGGACGATTCCTGCCTCGTTAAGCTCGGACACGGTGGCAAGAAGGGGCATAAAGAGGGGCTTTACCTGCTCCCACTTTAAAACTCCGCCGTTCTTAATAAGGAAGGCCTTAAGGGTGGTGCCCGAAACGGTGGATACTACCGAATAGGCGGTGCCGCCCGACTCGAAGCTGTCAACTACGCGAAGAATAGCGGTAGATTCGGGGAGTTTTTCGAGGCTCTTTGAAAGCTCAATAAAGGCTTCAAGACCGCGGTTAAAGGCAAGAGCCCTTTCGTCGGCAGGTACCACGGTAATGCGGTCGGCGCTTCGAAGGGCGATTCCCTCGGGGAAATATTCCTTGATATTGACCACCGCATTGGCGTCGTTATCCCAGCCGATGTAGGTAACGCCGTCGCCGCTCTCCTCGATAACACGGCCTAAAAGATAACGGTTTGCGTTAAGCCAGGTGCCTACGGCAAGATGCTCGGTCTTATTGTCTTCGGAGCTGTCGTAACCGCATATAGGGCAGACCTTTTCGCCGCCGTTATCGTTCATACAGCCCATACAAAGTCTATCTGTGTTTACCATAAAATTACCTCCGGTAATCTATATTCTCCCATATTATATCATACTTTTTTAAAAATTACAACCGAAAGGATTTTAATATAAAAAACGCCCACCTTTCGGGTGCGCGCCACAGTGAAAAATTGGTTTTTCGGGCTATTTCTCACTATGGCGCACACCCGTTCGGTGGACGTTTTTATGTTTATCGTATTACTGCGGAATTATCATTTTTTCGTCATTTCCGACACCTACGGCGTAGCGGTAGATCCTGTTGGCGGAAACGCTCATTACGCTGAAGCAGGCCTCCTGCTCGGTGCCGAGCCTGCGGGTGAATACTCTCCAGGGGAGGTTCTTATTGTTGGCGCTTCCCGACATCAGAGCCTCCTCGGTCTGCGTACCCGTCTGGTCGACGTTTGCAGAGGAGGTGCTTATCTGCCAGAGGTCGATATCCTCGCTGTAGAAGCCGCCCTCGATGTGCATATGACCGAACTGATAGGAAAGTATTTTTCCGCCGTCTGTGAAGTCGGCCGAAATATTTACGGGCTCGCCCCAGTAATCGGACAGGGAGGCGGTATAGCTTCCTCCGCTCTGATAGGCGGCGATTATGGCGCGAAGCTCGGAGCCGAACTGAATGGCATTGTTATAGCAGTTGGTGTCCTTGTCGATGCCCATATGGGAAAGGAAGATAACGTTCTTGTCGGTATCAAGGGCATCCTCGGCAAGCCAGCGCATCTGGTCGGCAGAATAGCCCCACCAGTTTATGCCCGACCAGCTTCCGGGAAGGGTGGTTATATCCCCGTTTTCGTCATACTGCGCATCATAGTCCAGGGCATCAAGGCAGATTATACGGGTGGTATCGTTCAGATCGTAATAGTAATACTTGGAGTTTGCACGCTTTGCCTCATCGTCCTGAACGATATTCTCGGGGCAGTAGCGGTCGATGATACTGTCGTTCCAGTTTTTGTCGCTGATAACGAAATCGGCCGAAACCGAGCCTACGGTATAGTAATAGTAGGAATTATCGTCGTGGTTGCCCATAAGCACGAATACCGGCTTGGTGCAGTTCATAAGGGGATCAAGTATCTCCTGAGTTTCCGCTATAGCCTGCTCCTTGGTGGAAAACATACCCGTGGTGGTATCGCCGCCCACTACGACGAAATCGATATCCTCGTTTTCGTTTGCCATTTCGGTTATAAGGCTTACCTGACGCTTAAGGCTGTCGGCGAAATCGGCGCCCGCCTTATAGTGAATATCGGTGATGAAGATATAGTTGACGGCATCCTCGTCGGCCTCACCCAGTTTTTCTTCCACCAGTTTCACGTCAAGGCCGCAATAAAGCTCGGCCTTTGTGCCGCTGTGGAGGGTGTATTTAAGCTCGTCGGGAACCGAGATGGTATCCTCGTCGGGACGGGCGGAAAAGGCTACGTAGGCGCCCTTTTGGAGGGTATTTTCGGCTATCGAAGAGCTATCCTCAACGAAAAGACTGTTATAGACGGTGGCGGTGTCTGCAGTAGCCTCATCCATTACGGTGCCCTCGGGTAGATAGACGTACCAGTCGGTAAGGTCGGCGTTTTCGGGGATAAGCTCACCTGCCTCGGGGATATCGGCTACGGAGGCGGTGAAGACATCGGTATAGAAAAGGCTTCCGTCCGAAAGCTTTATATATCCCCTTGCCGAGACCTTGTAGGTGTCGTCGGTGTCGAAGCCTTCAAGATATGCCGAATAAACGGTAGCGCCGCTTACGGGGTTAACGCTCCAGTTCTTGGACATATCCTTCTGAGCAAAGGCAAACACGCCCGAAAGCTCTGCGTTTTCGAGGGTTAGCGCCGCGTCAAGCTCTGCTCCCTTTACAAGCAGGCCGTGCTCGATGACGGTGTATTCCTTATCGCCCATAAAGACCGTATCGGTGTCTGTGCCCGAATAGGTCATCATAAAGCGGAGGCCTTCTCCGTTTTCGGTGGTTACGGCTTCGGCTCCTACCGATTCGGTAACAGAATAGATCGCAATCGTATCAAGATAGACGGTGGCGGTCTTATCTGCGGTCATATTTACGCAAAGCACCGAGTTGTCCTCTGCACCGTCGGCGGTGAAGAGAAGCTCTGCCTTTGTAAAGTTCTCTGCGGCAGGAAGGGCCACGGCTCCGAATTCGGTAAATTCTCCATTATACGAGCCCTTTGCTCCGCCTACCGAAAACTTTACCTCCTCGGTGGACTTATAGAAAAATTCCGCCTTATAGGTCTTTTCGGGAAGGATGTCGAAGGTGAAATCGTTTCGAAGCTCGGCGGTGGCGGCTCCGTTTATTTCAGCCTTAAGGGAGAGCTTTCCGCTGTTTGCCGCTTGGTCGGAGATGGTCACGCCCTCGCCAAATCCCGAAACGCGGTCGACGTAATTATCGAAGCCGACGAACATCTCCTGATTATCCGAAGCCGTCTCGGTGACGGTGGGATTCGCCGCGTACACGGCGGTGTTGCGGTTGGCAATCCTGGCTACGGCCTCGGTAGCGGACAGCTTGTCGGCATACCATTTGTCAAAGCTGTAGCTCTTGACCGTTCCGACAGGTGTGCCGTAGTCATACTCCTCTGCGGTGGCAGAATCAGGAAGCAGAACCTCCTCACCGGGGATGCCGTAAAGGGTATCGTAAAGGATATATTCTCCGTCCGCTTTGTAGTAAAGCTCTAAGGCCGAAAGCTTTTCCAGCGTGATGGTGTCGATATCGTATTCAAATGCGGTGCTGTCGGCATCGAGGGTCAAACCGATAAAGCAGTTCTCTTCGCCCGCAGTATAGGTCTCGGGGGTGGTAAAGGTGAAGGTAAGGTCGGTCCATTCCTTCATCTCACCGAGGCCGGTCAAAATATTGGTGCGGCCGGTAACCGAATGATGGATATCGCCGTAGGAAACGTAGAGACAAAGGGGCTTGCCCGAAAGCTCTACCGTTCTCATACGCATCGTTACGCGATAGGTGGTGGAGTTTTCCAGAACAAGGTTCTCGTCACCGCCCAAGCCGTATTTTCCCGTGGGGGTCATGGTGATTCCGTAGTGACCAAGCCAGGTGCTGGGATAGCCGCCCGTTACCTCGTGGGGAGCCTTGAATTTAAGATATTTTCCTCCCGAGGCTGTCTCGTCCTCAACGACGCTGAACCAGGTATAATTATTTGCGCAGTTGTTGGGACCCCAGGAGTTTCCGCCCGAGCCGGGAATGACGGTATATTCGGAATAGTCTATAACGCGGGTAAGGGGATAATATACCCCGTGATCGGTCATAAGACTTTCCTTGAATATTTCAAGGATGGGATAGGAGGTGGTCTCAATAAAGGCATCGCTCAGTCCCGTCATTCTGCCCTCTTCGGTAAGGACGCCGATACCCTTCATCTTATCGGCTGAAATAACGGTGGTGAGGGGGGTGTTGGTGCCGTAGTTACCGCCCTCGGTTGCCATTCCCGCATAGCGCACCGAATCGGCATTCAGGGCAGGAATGGTGTTTTTATGTCCGATAGTGCAGGAAAGAGCATAGGAATCGCTTACCACGGTCGTGGCCCAGCAGTTGCCTAAGAAGCCGCCACGCTGGTAGGGGGTGTGCATCTTCATATTTTCGGTGGCAATGAGGGAATAACAGCTTGTAATGCCGACTATTCCGTTGGAAACACCCACAAATCCGCCTATTCCGTAGGCGTTTATGGTGGCATTCTCACCGAGGAAGCACTTTTCGAAAAGCACCTTGGAGTTTGCGCCGTTCACCTTGCCCACAAAGGCTCCTGCAAAGTGGTTGGTGTTGACGTAGAGGCAGTCCATTCCCAGACCCGTTATGGCTGTGGCGTTTTCGAGATTGTTTGCGGTAATATTAACAAGTCCGCGGCAATCGTCCCAGTTCCAGGCGCCCGTGGTGGCGCCCTTGTTGTTATAAAGACCGTAAATGATGTGTCCGTCGCCGTTTAGGGTACCGTAGAAGCTCTTGGTGGTCCAGCTTCGGACGGTATAGCCCTCGTTTGCGGTACCTGCATTGTCACCCGTCCAGTTTACGGCTCTGACATCGTTAAGGTATATATCGTCGGTGAGCTTATAGGTGTTGCCGTTGTGGTCTCCCGAAAGGGCCCAGGCAAGCTCCTCGGCGTTGGTTACAAGGTAGGTGGTGCCGTCGGTATCAAGGGCAGGCTCGCTTATAAAGCCGCCCCAGGCTCTCGGGTCGGTATTCGTAAAGACTTTAAGCTCGGGATAGCCGTCGGTAATGGCATAAGCCGCGCCGAGAGCAGGCATTACGGTCAGGGCGTTTGCACCGGGTGCGGAATCGGGGGTATAGGACTCGGTAACCGTTCCGCGGTAGTTGTTGTTAGCATCCCGTCTTACAAGGTTATAACCGCCGGTGGTGTAGCAGTTCATAACGGTACCCTTGGTTCCCCAGGTGTGACCGATTATAACACCGCCGTCGTTATTGGTATCGTCGCAGGTTGCCATCGTATAGCAGTTTGTGACTGTAGCGCCGCCGTTATCTCCGCCGACGATCGCCGCGGCACAGATTCCCGTATGATATGCCGAAGCGCCGACGTAACAGCGGTCAACGGTCGAGGCGGCATTGTGAGAGGAGCCTACTATAAAGGCGGTGACCCAGTTGGACTTGGTATTCATATAGGAATTTTCGATTCCGATATTCTTTACGGTACAGCCGCCGCCTGCACGGGGAATAAGACCGCAACCGTATTTGTTGCCGTCCCGTCCTTCGTCCTCTTTGATATAAAGTCCGTTGACCCTGTGTCCGTTTCCGTCGAGAGTTCCGACGAACCACATCCCGTCTACTCCGTCGAACCACTCGTTAAGGCCGTTATTCGCCGCGGTAGGGTCGATGGTGACCGAGGGGTCGGAATGCTTTTTGACTACGGGCAGACCGTCGACTACAGACACGGTCATATCGTTAAGCCAGATATCCTTCGTAAGTATTGCGGTGGTGCCGCTGAAGGAATCATCCTCACCCAAGCGGCCGTTATATTTTACAAACCAGGCAAGCTCGGCGGGTTCGTCTATTTCGAATACACCGTCGCCGTCAAGGTCGGCAGGCTTAGTATACGTAACGCCGTCCCAGTAAATAACGTCGTCGGCTTCGGCCGAAACCGCAAATATACCTGATATCAGCACCGATGAGGCCAGAAGCGCAAGACTTAAAGCTATCGCTACGGTGCGTTTAAACTGCATTTTCATAATTCTTTCTCCCTTCATCCCTTAATGATAAGGCTGCGTAGCATTGCGGCATCCGAGCTGCCGTATTCCCCGCTTTGGTCGAGGTCGGTTTCCTCTTTTGCCAGCGCAACAAGATCACAGATATCCATATCTCTGTCGCCGGTGAGATCGAAAAATATTTCTCCCGAGCCGTTGGCGGCAAGATATTTTACCCCGCTTTCACCGATCTCGGTTCCGAAAAACTTTTTTTCGTTCCTTTCGGCAACGAGAAGCTTTCCGTCGTCACTGCCTGCGGCTGAGGCTGTAATGCAGGTGCTTAAGATAAGCCCCCCGCAAAGCAAGGCTATAATCGCTTTTTTCATAGACCGTCTTCCTTTCGTTTTTTGCCGAGACCCCTTAAAAATATCAAAATAGTGTTAGTTCGAACAAATTTTGCAATTGAAAAGGCGCCTGCGGCAGATTATACTTATATTGTTCCACCCTCATTATTACACACATTTTTCCACATTCAATTCCAAATTTGTAATATCGCTAACAATATTTTGAAACGGATGATGATATGAAGATACATAATCCCGACACTCACTTTTCTAACGAGCACGGCGCAAAACGAACCTATCTTCCCGGCACGCGGGACCTGGAGCTCCCCTTTTACCCCTCCACCTTCGGCCGCACCGTCAGAGAGATCCCGATCTCCTGGCCCGCCCACGATAAATGCTTTATAGTTTATTCCGAAAAGGGAACCGGAAAGGCCTTTATAAACGGACGCTGGCAGATAGTACCCGAGGGCTCTGCCATTTATTTCCCCACCCGTGTGGACGTTAAGTATAAGCCGCTGACCGATAAGGACTGGACCACCGTCTACGTGACCTATGCCGGAAAATCGGCTGAAAGTATGCTTGGTATTAACGAATGCATTATAAAGGACGTTCCCCTTTCCTTCATATCCGAAACGGTGGATAAGATGATAGCCGCCTTCGACGGCGAAGGTTGGTTCGAGGAGGTAAATCTCCTGCTCTACTCCCTTCTTCTGAATTTCCGAGCCGCAACGGGAAGGGTATCAAAAAGAGAGCCCAAGCTTCACGTAGCCGAACGGATAAAGGTCACGATAAAATATATTTCGGAATTCTTCTGCGACGACCTTTCCCTCACCGAGCTGGCGGCCTTAAGCGGTATCAGCGAGGAATACTACTGCCGCCTGTTCAAGGAAATGATAGGCACCACCCCCACCGCCTATATTAACGCCCTCAGAATAAACCGCGCCTGCGACCAGCTTCAGAAATATCCCGACAAAAAGATCGAAGAGATATCCGCCTCCTGCGGTTTCAGACGGCACAGCTATTTTAATAAGGTATTCAAGGAAAATGTCGGGGTCACCCCCACCGAATACCGCGAAAATAAATAAAAGAGACTTCTGGCAAAGTCTCTTTTTTCTTGACTTGTCTTCCTTCGGATGTTACCATAAACCTATGAATACTGCGGAGGTAGCTTTATGAACAAGATCGAAAAATTCATACGCGAAAACTGGGAAAACACCGTTCGCACCTGCAGGGTCGACGAGGGCACCCTTTTAGCCCTGCCCAAGCCCTTCACCATACCTACTATGAAGGATCATTTTCAGGAAATGTACTACTGGGACACCTATTTTGCCAACGTGGGACTTATTATTTCGGGTCTTACCGAGCAGGCTAAAAACAACACCGAAAACGTTGCCTATATGATAAATAAATACGGCTATATGGCCAACGGCAACCGCACCTACTACCTGACCCGCTCACAGCCCCCCTTCTTCACCCTTATGGCAAGGGAGGTCTACGGGCAGACGGGAGATAAGGTATGGCTTAAAGAGATGTATGAGGCAGGCTGTAAGGAGCACGCCTTCTGGCAGACCGAGCGCATCACCCCCTGCGGACTGGGCAGATATTTCGGAACGGTTCTGGAAGATGAGATCGAGGGTCACGCCTCCTATTTTGCCGACCGGATCGAGATATCCCACGCCAAAACAGCCGAAGAAAAAAGACTTATGGCCGAGACCTGTCTCACCTTCTGCGAAAGCGGATGGGACTGCAACAGCCGCTTCGGTCTTCTTCCCCAGAACTTCTGCTGGCTTGATCTTAACTCCCTGCTTTACGGTATGGAGGAAGATCTCGCATACTTTGCGAAGGAATTAGGACTCGATTCCGTCTGGCACGAAAAGGCCGAGAAAAGAAAGGCTCTCATAAATAAGCTTTGCTGGAACGAGAAGATAGGCGGCTTCTGCGACTACGACTACGTAAACGGAAAGACAGCCGATTTCGTTTCCTGCGCCGCATTTTACCCCCTCTTTACCGGTCTTGCCACACGCGAGCAGGCCGAAAAAACCGTCAGACTGCTGGAAAGCTTAGAGGCTCCCCACGGGGTTACCGCCTGCGAAAAGAGGGATGACCTTATGAATCTTCAGTGGGACTATCCCAACGGCTGGGCCTGCCTTCATCATATAGTGATCTCAGCCCTTAACCGTTACGGCTTTACCGAGGATGCAAAGCGTATCGCCGCAAAATACTGCGCCCTTGTTGAACACAATTTTGAGATCACGAACAACATCTGGGAAAAGTATAACGTGGTTGAAGGCACCGTCGCCACCACGACAGACGGCGGTCTCGCCGCACCTATGATGGGCTGGAGCGCAGGAGTGTATCTGTTCTGTTTAAAGAATAAATAAGGGCCGAGGGCCAAGCGCCCGGGGCCTATGGTTGGTGTGGCTTCGCCACGGAATATATAAATTGCTTCGTCAGTTGTAGGGGAGGGGCTTGCTCCTCCCCTACAATAATTTTTAATAAATTTCCGAGATTTTCCCGTATAGATACTGCTTACGGGTTCCCTCATCCACCACAAGCAAAGTTTCGTTTGCGGCGGTAGCCGCAACATCATTCGTGCGAAGCACGTCATCATTTGCCGGAAGGCAACATCATTTTTCGGCCGCAAACGAAAATGATGTTTGCGCCAAAGGTGCAAAACTATGTTCCGTCCTGCGGCCGGAAATACGACCCAAAGGGTCGTGGTCCCCCTTTCCTCAAGCCGGAGACGGCCCCCTTTTGTTGTCGTCATTCACTACCGCGTCGCACGCTTCGCTACCCCCAAGGGAAGACTCTATTTACCGTAAGTTTCATCACGGATATTTATATAATTTGCGGTGGAGAAAAGAGTACGTTATGAGATGTATGCGCATCGTTATGAAAAACCTCGGTTTTGTTATGATACTATCGCCTGAAAAAGTGTGGCGCACGCCATTCATAGTGCGCGTCAGCGTTCATAACTGCCAAAGGCATCATAACTCGCCGCAGGCGATCACAGTTGGCGACCTTTGGTCGCCTAATCTCCAAGAGGAATAATTTTATTGAAAACGCAGGTGTGGATGGGGGTTACGGCGCGGTCCTCGTGCATAGCGCCGAAATACCACTTTTTGAAATTACAGCCTGCACCAAGCTGTTCGAAATAGCCGTTAAGCTTATTAAGACGGTCGACCTCGCCGTCACGGAGAAGCATTGCGCTCTTGACCCTTTTGGGAGGCTCGTGGGTGATGATATAATCAACCTCACAGCCCACCTCGTCCAGCTTTGCGGCGCCCTCGGCCATTTCTCTGGGGGTGGGAAGCTCCTCCTTCCAGTAAAGTCCCTGCTCGGCGCGGATATCCTTATCGGTGGATTCTCCTCCTCCGAAGGTGAAGATGCTGGTGCCGTCGATATTGAATATCTGTCCCCGCATAAGGTGGAGCAGGTTTCCGTGGATCCGGTGGACCATACCGCCCTTCCAGTAGGTCTCGCGGCAGGCGTTTATCTTATCGAAATTTTCGTGGGTACCGTCGACGAAGCAGACGGTAAATTTTCTGCTTCCCAGATATTCCACCGCTTCCTTTTCGAACTTACCGCCGTTCCATATATAGCCGAAATCGCCGCAGACTATAAGAACGTCTCCCGCCTTCAGCTTTCGCCACTCTTTTCCGTAAAGGCGGTCCTCTGCGCCGTGCATATCGCCGGTTACGTATATCATAATAAACCTCCGGGTAAAAATTATCCTTATGGGCTAAATTATCCCTTTAAATTTCGCAAATAATATTGTATAATTATATTATATGTTTTCATTATAATACATTTTAAAGGATTTGGCTATGAAAAAAATATTTTTCTCTTTAATTCTGACCCTCAGCATAATTCTTTCAGGGCTTTTTGCCACCGCCGCTTCGGCCTATAACATAAATGAATATGAGATGCACCACAAGGCAGGTATGCTTATAAGTATGGATACGGGGGACGTTTTATACGAAAAGAACGCCGATCAAAAGCTGTATCCCGCCTCCATAACCAAGCTTATGACCGCCCTGGTCATGGTGGAAAATATTCCCGATCTTGAAAACACCCTGATCCCCTACACAAGCTCGGCCAACAACCTTATTTTAGGCACCGGCTCGGTGGTTTTAAACCTTAAGGTGGGGGAAGAAATAAACGCCAAGGACGCCCTTGCCGCCCTGCTCATACCCTCCTGCGGCGACGTAGCCTACGCCATTGCCGAATACGTAGGCGGTACGACCGAAAACTTTGTTGAGATGATGAACGAAAAGGCCGAGGAATTGGAGCTTGCGAACACCCACTTTACCAACCCCGTAGGACTCCACGACGACGAGCTTTATACTACCGCAAGAGATATTTATAAGATTGCCTCGGTGGCCTTTGAGAACGAGGATATAAAGGAAATGATATCAAAGACCCGCTACACCGTGGCCGCCACCAATATGTCGGGCGAACGCACCATCGTAAACTCAAACCTCATCATAAATATGAACTCCAACGTCTATTATAAATATGCCGTCGGAGGCAAGACCGGCTTTACCGACGAGGCAGGCCGCTGTCTGGTCTGCATCGCTTCCTACGGCGGATATAACTATATGTCCATCGTTATGGGCGTGGAAAATCCCGTAGGGGTCAGCAACCAGTTTATCGACACGGCAAATATGTTCCGCTGGGCCTTCAACAACTTCGAATATAAGACCGTCTTTGACGAGACCACCCCCGTTGCAGAGGCAGAGGTCACCCTCGGCCGCTCCACCGACTTTTTCACCGTCTGCTTCGAGGACGGGCTTAAGGCTCTGCTTCCCGTGGACGCCGACTCCTCCACTCTGGATTACGATATCCACCTGTCAAGTGACTCCTTCGAGGCTCCCATAGAAAAGGGACAGCGGGTAGGCACCGCCGATATCTACTACGCCAACGAAAAGATAGGAACCCTGAACCTCGTCGCCGCCCAGACGGTTGAGGCCGACGGTTTCAAGGTCTTCCTTAAATCGGTGGGAGATTTCTTCTCCTCCGACGCCGTGACCACCGTGCTTACGGTGCTGGGCATAATAATCGTTTTAATAATAGTTATACTCGTCACCTGGATAGTCGTTCTTAACGCCGGCAGAAAACACCGCAAGGTAAAATACCGCCCCCTCTCCAAAAAAGAACGCCGCGAATTTGAGGATGAAGAATAAACGGAGGTAGTTCTATGTTTTCAAAACTTGATAATATTTTAGACAGTTTTACCGAAATGGGGATTCCCGGGTATGACTGTATCGTTATGAAGGACGGCGAGGCGGTCTATCGCAGGATGGAAGGCTTTTCTGACTATGAAAAGACCTGCCCCGTAAACGGCAAGGAGAGATATAACATCTATTCGGCCTCCAAGCCCATAACCTGCGTTGCCGCCCTTCAGCTTCTGGAGCAGGGAAAATACCGCCTAACCGATAAGCTTTCCGACTATATGCCCGAATTTGAGAATATGACCGTTTCCTCCGCAGAAGGCCCCGTCCCCGCCGAAAAGCCTATCCTTATAAAGGATCTTTTTATGATGACAAGCGGCTTTGATTACGGCGTAGGCTGGCCTGTAAGGGAGCGTATGTGCCGTGAGGGTTCCGCCTGTGCCACCCGTGAGGTTATGAAAAAGCTCTCAAAGTGTGAGCTGCTTTTTGAGCCGGGTGAGCGCTGGGAATACGGCCTATCCCACGATATTCTGGCAGGTCTTGTGGAGGTCGTTTCGGGAGAACGCTTCGGAGAATACGTCAGAAAGAACATCTTTGAGCCTCTGGGTATGAAAAACTCCACCTTCCTGCTTCCCGATGAAGAGCTTGACACGGTCTGCGCCCAGTATAGATTCGATGCCGAAAGCGGTCAGTTCAAAAACATCGGCAGGGAGATAGATGCCTATAAATACGGCCCCCTTTATGAAAGCGGCGGCGCAGGATGTATCTCCACCGTTGAGGACTACATAAAATTCCTTGAGGCAATAAGGGTCGGCGACGTCATTCTAAAAAAAGAGACGGTCGACCTGATGCAGACCAATATGCTGAACGACCGTCAGGCAAAAACCTATTGGAAGACCGAAAACTACGGCTACGGTCTGGGTGTACGCACCCCTAAGAAGGGCAAAAGCTTCGATTTCGGCTGGGGCGGCGCCGCAGGAGCATTTCTGATGATCGACCGCACCCACGGCATAACCGCTTACTACGCCCAGCACGTGCTCTCTTCCCCTAACGGCGGTCAGCGCGACCTGCTCGCAGGAGTTATCTCAGGCGTGTTTGCAGAGGAGACCCTCGCCGACTCCCCCACCCTCCCCGAAGAGGTTTTAAAGAAGTATTTATAAATTTTCCATAAAACAAGAGGCTTTCAGACACCTGCGGGATGCGGGCGAAAGAAAGCCTCTTATATATTTTCCGACACAGGCGGTCAGATGCTGTATTTTCTAAGATCGATACGGCCGTCGGGCTCAAAAACGATTCCTTCCTGTTCAAGTAGAGTCCGCTGTACGTCTTTTCCCCCGAAAGCAAAGGTGTTTGCTACCTCGCCGTTTCGGTTCACCACTCTGTGGCAGGGAATTATCCCCGGTGCGGGATTATTGTGCAGGGCGTAGCCCACCACCCTCGCCCAGCGCGGATTTCCCGCCAGCAGCGCCACCCGACCGTAGGAAGCGACCCTTCCTTCGGGTATCGTTTTTACCACCTCATATATTTTCTCAAAAACCGTCATTTCATCCCCTCCCCCCTTCAGGGTTATTATACACCATAAACCCGAAAAAATTAAGACGTAAATTAAGTATTTGACAAAAGCCGCTTTTTGCCTTATAATAACGAAGTCACAAAGATAATTTCCGGGTGTGGCGCAGCTGGCTACACAGCCGAGCGCGTCCGGTGGATGATACAGCGAAGGCTTTGTTGGCGCCGCGGTCGAAATTATGCGAAGCGAAGGCGAGCAAATGATTTCGGGCACCGCAAGAGGGATGTGCGCCTGCTTTGGGAGCGTGCCCGGGCGGGGAACCCCCCGCGGGCAAAACGGCGCTTCGCGCCAAAAGCAAATCCCCCAAAACCCTTGCAAACACTGAAGAAACGCCTTTGTTTATGCGGACTTTCCGCTCTTTACGAGAACTCAAAAATGCGTGGAATTTGAGTTTGACCACAGTTTGTC
>CAZRHF010000022.1:0-24143 GCA_964599835.1 uncultured Eubacteriales bacterium
GATAGCACAGCCCGTTCCTATAACGAAAGGAATTACCGATTTGCCCGAGAGGCCGACCTTTTTAAAGATAGGATCGAGAACGACCGAAACACGGGCCATATAGCCGCAGTCTTCCAGCAGAGCGATGAGGAAGTACATTACCATAACCAGCGGCAGGAAGCCTACTACTGCGGCAACGCCTTCGATTATACCTTCAAGGACGATGGCCTGAAGAATGACGTTGGCATTCGCCATCCAGCCTGCAACAAGTTCCTTGAACATTCCTATGTAACCGACAAGACCCGGGAAGGGTGTGCCCTCAATACCTTCGGCAAGGATGGGGCCGAGCCAGGCCTGAGATATCTGGAAAACAAGGAACATAACGACAGCAAAAATGGGAATACCTGCCCATTTGTTGGTGAGAACAGCGTCGATCTTGTCCTGGAAGTTGTGCTCTTTAGCAAGAACCTTGCGTGTTTCAACCGCAGCAACAACACTGTTAACGTAATCAAAACGCTTTTTATCGGCTTCTGTAACAGCGTTTTTATCGGTCAGGTCAACACCCGTCTGAATAAAGGGGGCAGAATGACTTTCGTCAGAGCTTGCTACAGAGACGGCGGCAGCAATAAGCTCTTTAAGTCCCTTAGCGGAGGTAGAAACGGTGTCTACAACGGGACAGCCAAGTTTTGCAGAAAGGGCGGCAGTATCAATAACTGTATCCTTTTTCTTATTGATATCGCTTTTATTAAGGGCGACCACCATAGGGATACCGAGCTCTAAAAGCTGAGTAGTGAAGAAAAGGCTACGGCTGAGATTGGTAGCGTCGACAATGTTTATAATAACGTCGGGGTTTTCCTTCTTAACGTATGCGCTGGTAATGCTTTCTTCAGAGGTGAAGGGAGACATCGAATAAGCGCCCGGAAGATCGACCGCGATCAGTTCGGTATCACTTCCCGTATAGCTTTTCTTGATTGGACTCTGTTTCTTTTCAACCGTAACACCGGCCCAGTTTCCGACACGCTCGTTTTTACCCGTAAGCGCGTTGTACATAGTGGTTTTTCCGCTGTTAGGGTTTCCCGCTAAGGCAACTCTCATATGTTTTCTCCTTGTTGTTTATTTTTATATATCGTCAGTTAGCGGTGGCTAACTGTGCGGCAAAATAAATGGTGGGAGGAACTCCCACTTATTTTAAATTTGAATAGCTTCAGCAAGCTGATAATCGATGTTATATCTTCCCTCTTTTATGGAGACGACACATCCACCCTTTAGATGAGATATGACGGTGATAGGCTGACCTGCATAGCAACCGAGGGTGAACAGAAAAGAGTCGAGCTCTTCATCGTCGGTTAATATCTCTTTGACGATGTATTCTTCTCCGATCTGTGCTTCCTTAAGGGTCATAATAGCCTCCGAGTAATCATACGCTAATTGTAGTTAGCCTTCGCTAACCTTGCTATATTATAATACCTGAGGTTAATTTTGTCAACAACTTTTTTAAAAAATTTTTATGTTGAAACAAGTTTGTTTATATGTTATAATCATTTTATAAAAATTAAGGAGTTTTTTATGCATTTACAGGAATCGGGCGAAATGTATCTTGAAACAATTCTTATTCTTTCGAGGCAGCAGACCACCGTCAGAGCTATTGACATAAGCGAGTATATGAACTATTCCAAGCCCAGCGTAAGCAGAGCTTTAGGACTTCTTAAAAGCGGCGGCTACGTCACTACAGACAAGGACGGGTTTATCAGTCTTACGGATATCGGCCTTGAAACGGCTGAAAAAATACTCGGTCGGCATAAGACGATAACCGAATTTCTCATTAAACTCGGTGTCGACAGCGAGACCGCCTCAAACGATGCCTGCAAGATAGAGCACGTTATATCCGACGCTTCTCTTAAGGCTATTGAAAACAGTTTAAAATAACCCCTACCCCTCTGACTTTGAGGGGTATTTTTAAAGGAATTTGTTATGTTTCTTAAAAGTTCGAAATTTATTTGCCCCGTTTGCGGCGGTGTTTTATTCAAAACCGAAAACAGGTTAAAATGTCTCAGATCCCACAGTTTCGATATTTCAAAACAAGGATATGTAAACCTGCTTATGTCGGGGGGCTCGGGCCGCCACGGTGATGACAAGGCTATGGTTGCGGCAAGACGAAGCTTTCTTGAAAAGGGATACTACTCACCTCTTCGCGAGGTGATTTGTGAGGTCGTCGGCAGTAAGAACACTATGCTTGATTCGGGTTGCGGCGAAGGCTACTATACCTCTGCCTTTGCGAAAAGCAACGAAGTCGTTGGAATAGATATTTCAAAAGAAGCACTTAAGTTTTCCGCAAAAAAATGTCCGTGCTGTGAATTTGCGGTAGCAAGCATAAACGCCATTCCCCTGCCTGCCGATTCGGTCGACCTAATTACCAACATATTCGCACCCGTTTATCCTTCGGAGTTTTCAAGAATTCTGAAAAATGGCGGACGTTATATAACGGCGATGCCTTTGGAGAATCATCTTTTCTCCCTTAAGAAAGCGATTTACGCAAATCCTTATTTAAATCCGACTCCCGCAACCGATTTAGAGGGCTTTGAGCTTATAGGTACTAAAGAGGTAAAATATCGCTTTGATCTTGATAACAATGAAGATATTCGTTCTCTCTTTATGATGACACCCTATTATTATAAGACTTCCAGAGAAGATCAGGCTAAACTAAGCGACATTAGTTCCCTTACGGTTGAAGCAGAGTTTTTAATAGCCGAATATAAGGTTTTGAAACAGGGATGATATTATGACAGATAAGAAAACTATTGAAGAAAAGGTTTTTGGGGATATGGAGGCGGCATTCTCCGACCCTGCCCACCCCGCATTTCATCTTACCGCACCCTCCCATTTTACAATAGATTTCTGGGGACCCGCTATAAAAGACGGATATTACCATATTTTTTTATCACGTATGTCCCGAAAAGGGTGATATTCAAGAAGAGACGGTGTTTTTTCATTCCGGATCCAAGGATCTTATCAACTGGGAAATGCTTCCCGTTCCTATTATACCCGCCGAGGATGAGCTTAGGATGAACGACGGCTGCATCTGCTTTGACGGTGAAAACCGTCCTATAATGATGTACACTAAAGTACCGAAAGATAATAACGTTCCCCGAAGCCATTGTGCGGCATACGGTACCGATGATCTTTTGGAGTTTACCAGAACCGCGAACAACCATTTTATGAGCCTTGAAAATCACGGGGGACCCGAATTTCAGCCCGAATGGAGTGATCCATACGTATTTAAAGCCGATGATAAAAGCTTTATGCTTATGAGCAAATGCGTCACTCCCGAAGGCAAAAATCTTATGCCGATATATGAGGCTGTCGACGACAGTTTATTAAACTGGAATTACCGAGGCATATTTTTTGAAAATAACGGTGAGGTCGTTAACTTTTTCAAGGTCAAAGATAAGTGGATCCTGATATACAGTCCGTATAATACCATAGAATATTTCGTAGGCGATTTTGATATTAACAGCTATCGTTTTATTCCCGAATATCACGATATTCTTTGCTACGGATATCATAGTCAGAACGAACCCGTCGACCGAGGATTTTATGCAAGCTATGTTTTCGAGGAAGAAAAGCGAAAGGTCGTAAGCGGCTGGATCAGCGGTTTTTCGGGTAGTGAATACTGGAACGGATGCATGGGAATACCGCGGGAGGTTGGGTTAAATGAAAACCTTCGCATAACACAAAAGCCTATAAAGGGATTCGATACACTGAGAGAAAAACCGCTCGATAACATAGCTGACAAAACCGAGTTTACGGGTAGCGATCTGATGGATATTGAGGCCGAATTTGAAGACGGCTTTTGTCTTGCGGTTGAAGATAAGTTCATATTAAAGGCTTTAAGCGACGGATTTTCGGTAAACGGAGAAAGATACTACTGCGAGATGCCTAAGGAAAAGACGGTGAGAATTCTTATCGACCGCTCGGTTGCCGAAATGTTTTTCGGAGACGGCTCGGTTACTGCGACAAGGTGTTTTGAATTTATCGGCGGCACCCCTATCGTAAAAACAGAAGGCGTGAAGTCTCTCAGTTGTTATAAAATAAACCCAATAAAAATAGAAAAACCTCTGTAAAACAGAGGTTTTTAATTATTTTGTTCCTGTAGAGCCGAAGCCGCCCACACCTCTTTCGGTGTTGTCAAGCTCGTCGGCTTCAATAAAGTTTGCGGTGAGATAGGGGGCGATAACGATTTGGGCTATTCTCTCCCCTGCGGCTATGGACTGAACCTCATTCGAATGGTTATGAAGGGCAACCATAAGCTCTCCCCTATAATCGGAATCGATTACTCCCACCTTATTTGCGGGGGCAAGTCCTCTTTTTGAGGCAATTCCGCTACGGGCATAAACAAGGCCTACATATCCGTCGGGTATCTGCATAGCAATGCCGGTATGCACGAGTTTAGTTTCTCCCGGAACAAAGGTCAGCTCGCCTTCACTGGAATAAAGGTCGGCACCTGCGGCATACTGCGAACCGTAGGTAGGAATCACGGCGTTATCGCAAAGTTTTTTGATTTTCAGATCCATATCTATTCGCCTTTCTCGTAAGTTTCCCATATAATTTTGAAAAGCTCCTCTGCCCTTTCGTCCTGATCGGACAAATGAAGATAACCAAACAGAGTTTCAAGGCCGGTCGCACTATGGTATTCACCGACGCTTGCGTTTTTCGGGATAGAGTTCACGTGGGCGTTTCTTCCTCTTTTATAGACCGAAAGTTCCTTTTCGGAAAGTTCGCTTTCAATAAGCTTAAAGGCGTTTGCCTGGGCTCCTGCCTTTACAAGTTTTACAGAAAGAGCATGAAGCTCACCCGAAGGACGGTTAATTTCAGCAAGCCTTTCACGGACAAGAAGCCCGTAGTAGGCGTCGCCCACAAAGGCAAGGGCGCCGGGGCTCAGCATATTTACCTCCATAAAGGCCTCCTATGAAACAAACTCGAATTCGATACCGTAAACGCTGACGATATCTCCGTCCTGAACACCTGCTTCCACAAGGGCTTTGATGATCCCGCTGTCCTGCAGGGTGCGCTGGAAATACTGAAGAGATTCGTAATCTTCAGGGTTAACGGTTTCGAGAATTTTAAGAAGCCAGGGAGCTTCGTCTATAACGTAGACACCGTCGATAACGTTAAGAGTAAAGGTCCTGCGATTGGTTTCGGCAGAGATCTCTTCTGCAGGGGCGGGCTCGGGCTCATAGATCTTGATTTCGGGAAGCTTCGCAAGCTCAGCCGCAACATAGTTAATGAGTTCGTCGGTACCTTCGTTTATGGGGGCCATTATGGGGAAAAAGGCGTAACCCTTTTCGGTGAAATAGGCTTTAAGTTCTTCGATCTTATCCTCATCGGTAAGATCGCACTTGTTTCCGACGATTATCTGAGGACGGTCGCAAAGCTCTTCGCTGAAGACCTTGAGCTCGTTATTTATGGTATTGAAATCCTCAATGGGGTCTCTTCCTTCGCTACCGGAAACGTCGATCACGTGAAGAAGAAGCCGACAGCGCTCGACGTGACGTAAAAACTCGTGTCCAAGGCCTACTCCCTCACCTGCGCCCTCAATAAGACCCGGAATATCGGCCATAACAAAGGAAGAGCCTCCGCCCATGCGAACGACGCCCAGCACGGGAGTAAGGGTGGTAAAATGATAGTTGGCGATCTTAGGCTTGGCTTCGCTTACCACCGATACGAGGGTGGACTTTCCTACGTTAGGAAATCCAATAAGACCTACGTCGGCAAGAAGCTTAAGCTCTAACGTAACGTCCAATTCCTCGCCGGGATTACCCGATTTTGCAAATCTGGGAACCTGACGGGTTGCGGTAGAAAAGTGCATATTTCCCCAACCGCCGTTTCCGCCCTTAGCGATGACGGTGGGCTCGTCGGAAGAGATATCGGCAATTATCCTGCCTGTTTCGGCATCCTTAATAAGGGTTCCTCTCGGAACCGCTATTATAAGATTTTTTGCGCTTTTTCCGGTACAACGGGAGGTTCCGCCGTTCTCTCCGCTTTCTGCCACGTATTTGCGTTTGTATCTGAAATCGGCTAAGGTTGAAAGATTATCGTCGGCAACAAAGACTATATCTCCGCCCTTGCCGCCGTCTCCGCCGTCGGGTCCGCCTGCGGCAACGTATTTTTCGCGTCGGAAGGAAACCGCTCCGTTTCCGCCGTCGCCTGCTCTTAAATGAATTTTAGCAATATCAACAAACATAGGGTCACCTCCGTTTTATCATTTCCGATTACAAGAAATAAAGCCCGGCAGGAAGCCGAGCTTTAAAAGTTAATTACTGCTCTACGGCGTAGATGCTGACCTGCTTGCGGTCGCGGCCTACACGCTCGAACTTAACCTTTCCGTCGATGAGGGCGAATAAGGTATCGTCAGAACCGATTCCAACGTTGTTGCCCGGATGAATTTTGGTTCCTCTCTGGCGAACGAGGATGTTGCCGGCGAGAACGAACTGACCGTCGGCACGCTTAACGCCAAGACGCTTGGACTCACTGTCACGGCCGTTCTTGGTGGAACCCATACCTTTTTTATGGGCGAATAACTGAATGTTAATCTTTAACATGATTACACCTCCGAAATTACTTTTACGCAGTCTGGATACTGCTCACTTAGCTGAAGCATATGAAGCTCAAAACCTTTCAGCAGATTTTCGCTTTCCTTGGAGACGGACTTTAGCTTTAAAATCATTTTTCCGTCACTTTCCTCCAATATCTCAGGATTATCTCCGATAACATCGGTTATCGTATTAACGGTGAGATATGCGGCAGAGGAAATGAATGCACAAACAAGCTTTCCGATCTCGTCGTTTGCGTCAGCGGTAGAATGTCCTTTAAGGTTAAAACCCTTGGGGGACAACTTGACAACTGTCATAGCTTTAAAAATTATACGATCTCGGTGATCTGTACCTTGGTGTAGGGCTGTCTGTGACCCATCTTGCGGGCACAACCCTTCTTGGGCTTGTAGGTGAAGACGGTGATCTTCTTGCCCTTACCGTTCTTAACTACGGTTCCCTTAACGGAGGAATCCTTAACGTAGGGCTTTCCAACCTTGAGGGCAGCGGTCTTTTTAACAGCAACGACCTTGTCAAAAATGACCTCGGAGTTTTCTTCAGCGTCGAGCTTTTCAACATAGATGAAGTCGCCTTCTTCTACGCGATACTGCTTTCCGCCTGCTTCGATAATAGCGTACATTTCTTTGGCACCTGCCTTAATATAAGTCTCGCTACGGAAGGCGTGCAAAATAAGCAACTTTAATAAGCCTCCAATATGCGGCTTGACTATTTTACCACTAAGCTATCGGTTTGTCAAGCATTTTTTAAAAATTACTTACAGCAGAAAAATCACCGAAATTATTGACTTATTATCGCACAAATAATATAATTACATACGTAGATACGGCTTCGCGAAAGCAGGTGAAATTTCTTGGATAAAAACACGGTTAGCAGTAAATTAAATTTAAAAGCATTAATTAATTCTTTCATTTCCTGTATCTTAATATTATCCCTTACCTTCTCAGCACCTTCTCCCCTTAAAGCCGCGGCTGAGACAAAAGACGATGAAACGGTTTTAATTGCGGCGTCAGACTGGCAACACCCCGACGGGAATGAGGGCGGTTTGCGCTTAGCCGGCGAAATACTTTCCGCCCTTGAACGTGACGGTATTGCAAAAGCGGACGGTCTGCTGTTTTGCGGTGATTACGATTACGACACCTACGGAGACCCTGCCGCTACAAATGAAGGCATAACATCACTTATATCCGCCTTCGACGGTTTCGTTGACAGAAATAACGTCGTTTTAGCTCAGGGAAATCACGATTATTCCGACCCTTTACTCAGCCCCGGCGGAAATAACGATCCGAAAGACGGAAAATACGGTGTTTTTGTAATAAACAACGACGATTATATGTGGCACAATTCAGATGAAGAGAGAATCATCCAAACTGCAAATAAACTTGAAGAATACTTAGCCGTAAAAGCCGAACGGAATTCCTCTGAACCAATATTTATCGTTTCTCACCTTGCGCTTCACTACTCGATGCGAACGGCAAACGACGGCGACGGAATGTATGCAAAACATATTTTTGACGTTATCAACCAAGCGGGAAGCAAAGGGCTGAACATTATTTATTTATACGGTCACAACCATTCAAACGGCTGGGACGACTATTTGGGAGGTGCTTCCGTATTTCTGCCTAAAGGTGATAAAATACTGATCGGACAAAACAGCCGTTCCGAGTTTAAAGAGGAGACTTTGTCCTTCACCTATATGAACGCGGGATTTTTGGGATATTATTCAAACCACAACGGTGCTGACGACAGCTTGACCGTTACCGTTTTTAAGATCACCGATGATCGTGTTGAAATTTTCAGATACGACAGTAAGGGAAGTCATCCTTTAAAATCCGCAGGCGTTTCCAATTCATATAAAAACGAAACCGCATATCCTCCGAATGAAACGGTCTATTCTTCTCCTCAGACCATTACCGTTAAACCGCAGACCGTTCTTACCGAATATCCGCCTTTAAAAGAGCCCGAAAAAAGCAACCTGCCCATCGTTATCCTTATCGTGGTATGTGCCATATTTATTACGGCGTCTCCGATAGTTTACAAAAGAATAAAAAAATAAAATATCCCGAACCGTTTGGTTCGGGATATTAAATTATTCGGCAGTTTCTTCTGCAACAGAGTCGGCAACTACAACTTCCTCTTCAGAGGCGGTAGCAACGATCTCGTCCTCAGCGGACTCTACAGCAGCTTCTTCCTTAACCTCGGGCTCGATAAGAGCACGGATGGAAAGGCTTACTCTCTTCTTCTCGTCGTCGATAGCGGTGATCTTAGCCTCTACCTCCTGACCAACGGTGAGTTCGTCCTGAGGCTTGGCAACGTGCTTGTCAGCGATCTGAGAAATGTGGATAAGACCGTCAACACCGGGAAGGATTCTTGCAAATGCGCCGTAGGTGGTCATGCTAACGATGGTAACCTTGGCAACGTCGTCAACCTTATAGGTGTTGTTGAAGATGGTCCAGGGATTTTCTTCTTCCTTCTTGTAGCCAAGGGATATCTTCTTCTTTTCCTTGTCGATAGCCTTAACGTATACCTCAATGGTATCGCCTACTAAAACGACCTCAGAAGGATTCTTGATCCTCTGCCAGGAGAGCTCAGAAACGTGAACCATTCCGTCAACTCCGCCGAGATCTACGAATGCGCCGTAGCTGGTAAGAGACTTAACGGTACCGGTGAACCTGTCGCCAACGTTTATCTCTTCCCAGAACTTAGCCATTTCTTCCTTTCTCTGCTCACGGAGAACAGAGCGGATAGAACCGATAACTCTTCTTCTGCGGCCGATCTCAATAATACGGAAGGAAACCTCGGTTCCGTTAAGATCCTCAAGAGAATCGTTTCTGGAAAGGGTTGCCTGAGAAGCAGGAATGAATACGCGAACGCCTGCGGTGGTAACTACGACTCCGCCCTTGACGACCTCGGAAACGGTTCCGGTGAGGACCTCTCCCGATTCCTGAGCGGCAACGATCTTATCCCAGCCTGCGATAGCGTCGTAGCGGCGCTTGGAAAGCATTGCGGTTCCTTCCATATCGTCGGTGCGCATAATGATGAGGTTGAGCTCGTCTCCTACCTTTACCTCCTTGGTAAGGTCGACGTTACGATCGTATGAATATTCATCGGCACTTACGTAACCTGTAAGGCCTCTATTATAATCAACTAAAATCTCGGAAGGGGTAACCTGAACAACTACGCCCTTAACCTTTTTGTCGTAATTGAGACTGTCGAGAGATGCCTCGAATGCCTCTTCGTCTGTCATTTCCTCAAAGGACTTCTGAACAACTTCTGTTACCTCGGCCTGTTCTTCAACCGGATTTAAAATTTCTGTCATGGTTTTAATAACCTCCTTAATAATTGCCGCAGGAGTTGACGCTCCCGCAACCACACCTATCCTCTCGGCAGAGCTTAAACACTTCGGATCCAGCTCGTCGGCAGTTTCAACGTGATAGGTCTTATCACAGTAGAGCTTGCAAACATCGAAGACCTTTACGGTATTTGAACTATGCCTTCCGCCGATGACTATCATAAGGTCGTTTTCCCTGGCCAATTCGATAGCTTCGGTCTGTCGCATAGACGTGGCGTTACATATTGTACCAAAAATCCTTGGATTTGTACAGTATTTTTTTAAAATTTTTTCGGATTTTTGCCAAATTTTTTCGTTAAAGGTGGTTTGAGCCACCACACAAAGGGGCTTTGAGGCCAGTTCGGGGTGGGACTTAAACAGTTTTTCAAGCTCCCCGTCGCTTTCAAAAACATAAACGGGACGACCGTTACAATGACCGACTATTCCCTTCACCTCGTGGTGGTTGGGGTCACCTGCAATAAGAACGGTCTGACCGCTTTTGGCGGCATCCTTAACGATGGTATGGATCTTTGAAACGAAGGGGCAGGTTGCGTCTACTGTTTTTATACCGGAATTTTCCGCTTCGAGGGTCACCGCTTCGGGAACGCCGTGGGAACGGATAACGAGGGTCTCGTCAGGTCTTGCTTCGCAGACCCTTTCCACAACCCTTACTCCCCTGCCCTCCAGCTCACGGACAAGCTGCGGATTATGGATAATGGGACCCAGCGTACATACCTTTTCGCCCTTATCCAGCAGATCGTAAACGGTATCTACCGCCCGCTTCACGCCGAAGCAAAAGCCTGCGGTCTTAGCAAGGGTTATCTTCAATGCTTCATCTCCCAAAGTTCGGTAATAGACGAGGTTACCCTATCGACGATCCTTTTAAGGTTTGCTCTGTCGGTGAGTTCGGTATCGATGAGCTCCTCATATTTAATAAGCTCACCTATACGGATGGTGGTCTTTTTGAATATCTTATATTTGCCCTCGCGGTAGACGCTTACGGGAAGGATATCGGATCTTGTATCCATCGCGATATATGCGACACCCGATTTTGCTTTTCTGGGTGCTCCTTCAACATAACGGGTACCCTCAGGGAATATTCCGAGAATCTTTCCGTCGCGAATAAGGTCCTCAGCGTGGTGAATTGCCGACATATCACCCTTGCCGCGGTCAACGGCAAAGGCGCCCAGACGGCTGAGCACGGCACGGAAGAGCCAATTCTTGAAAAGCTCGGCCTTGGCCATAAAATGCACCTGTCGTTTAAAGTTCGCTATCATAAAAATAGGATCGGAAATAGAGGTGTGATTGGAGGCCAGAATAAAGCCGCCCTCCTTTGGAAGGTTTTCCTTTCCTATTATCCTCACCGGCAAAAGCCATTTAAAGATAGGGGTTATGAGGGTCTTGACCACCCTGTAGAAAACGGTCATTACACACCAATACCTTTCTTAGCAATCTCCAAAAGAAGCTCTAAGGAGCCTTCAAAGTCGAGATCCGAGGTGTCGGCCAAAACGGCGTCGTCGGCCTGCTTTAAGGGGGCGATATCACGGTGAGAATCGTTATGATCGCGAACCTTCATATCCTCAAGCACCTCTTCAAAGGTTACCGTTTGACCCTTTTCGAGAAGCTCCTTAAGACGACGCTCGGCTCTTACCTTAACGTCGGCTGTAAGGAAAATCTTAACGTCGGCATCGGGAAGCACCACAGTACCGATATCTCTTCCGTCCATAACTACGTTATTTCTTTTGGCAAGCTCCCGTTGCATATCAAGAAGAAACGCACGAACCTCCGGCTTTGCCGAAACGGCAGAAGCCATCATGGATGCGGCAGGAGTTCTTATATAGTCAGATACGTCGTTACCGTCGAGAAATACCCTCTGAGCACCGTCAATAAAGCGGATATCAAGGGTCGTGTCGGCAAGGACGGCGGCTATATCGCCGTTAAGCTCCGTGGTAAATCCGCTGTTCGAGAACTTAAGACCAACCGCGCGGTAAAGGGCGCCTGTATCGACGTATATGTATTCGAGTCTTTGAGCAAGAAGCCTTGAAAGGGAGCTTTTTCCCGCACCTGCAGGGCCGTCAATAGCAATATTTATCATATTTTTCTCCTCATTACACCGAAATTCCGGCAAGGTAGCCGGTGGAAAAGGCGGTTTGAAGATTAAATCCGCCTGTGAAGCAGTCGACGTCGATGACCTCGCCTGCAAAATAAAGACCGCTTATCAGTTTGGATTCCATCGTAGCGGGGTTGATCTCCTTAAGGGATATTCCGCCGCTTGTAACCACCGCTTCTTCTATCGGGCGAAGCCTCAAAACGCTAAGCGGCAGGCTCTTAAGCAAAGAAACGAGGTTTGCTCTTTCCTCCCTGGTAATACCGTTTACCTTTTTACGCCCATCGATTCCGCTTAAATGTACAACGACCGAAATAAGTCGTTTGGGAAGAAGAGCGTCAAGAGAATTTATAAAATCCTTATTGGGTTCTGCGGAAAAATCACGCAGGATCCTCTTATCTAAAGCGTCGGCGTCAAGTCCCGGCTTAAGGTCAAGCTTAATACCGTAAAGCCCGGGTTCTTTATTTATATAGGCCGAAGCCGAAAGCACTAAGGGACCGGTAATGCCGAAATCGGTAAACATCATCTCGCCGAGTTCGGAAAATATTGGTTTCTTTTTACCCTCTTCAAAAAGCGAGAGGGTGATATTTTTAAGGGAAAGTCCGCAAAGCTTTGAGCAATAACTCTCTTTTGTCATTATAGGGACGAGGGAAGGACGAAGCTCGGTTACGGTATGACCCAAAGACCGTGCCATTTCGTAGCCGTCGCCCGTAGAGCCGGTAACGGGATAGGACGCACCACCCGTAGCGACGATCACCCTATCGGCAAAAAAATCTTTCCCGTTTTCACACCGAACACCTACCGCTTTTCCGTTTTCGGTAAGGATATCTTTAACGCGGACGTTAACGGTTTTTACGCCTGCTCCGCTTACAGCATTTACGAGGGCATCGACAATATCTACCGCCTTGTCCGCCACGGGAAAAACACGGTTTCCGCGCTCGGTTTTAAGGGGCACTCCTCTGCCTTCGAAGAAGCTTATCGTATCCTCGCAGGAAAAGGCGCTCATAGCCGAATACATAAATCTTGAGCCGTGGGGGGTATTACGCATATAGGTCTCGACGTCACAGTTATTCGTGACGTTACAGCGACCCTTACCGGTTATCATAACCTTACGGGCAGGACGGGCGTTTCTTTCGAAAAGGATTACCCCGTTTCCGTTTTCTGCCGCACTGTAGGCCGCCATAAGTCCTGCGGCACCTCCGCCGACTACAGCAACAGTTTTTTTCATTTCTACCTCAAACTATTTACCTTTAAAAATTCTTTTTACAGAAGGATGCACCCTGACCATATAGAACTGTGACATCTGGGATACCGCAAGGTCGTATATGGGGAAAACGATATTCGCACCTACGAGAAGTACTATTGCCGAATACTTTCCGAACTCGCCGAAGTCTTCTACCGAGAAGCCCATAACGGGAGCGATCAGCAGGTAGTTCAGAAGAACGGCCGCATTAAACACGGCAAATTTAAGAAGGTATTCAAGCACACGGCTTTTCGGTTTTTCGAATATCGCTTTAAGTATAGGATAATATCCGAAGAAAAGAACGTAGAGCATTTTTGCCTCGGGTTCGGCCATAAGAAAGGTTATGACCGCCGAAACGATATAGGTTATAAACGCCCATTTGATATTGGTTTCTATTACCGCAACCATTATGAACAGTCCTGCAACAGCGGGAACGGCATAGGTCAGATAAGGAAAAAAGGAAACCAGCATAACGGCCGAAGCTAAGGCCGCCATCATTGCGCAAAAGGCGGTTTTACCCGTATTATTCAACTTTCTACACCTCTATCAGCAGCAGGAAATAAGATCTCCGCCCATACATTCACAGCAACAGTCGGCGCAGATAAGACCCTGACAAAGGTCGCAGGCAGAACAGGAGCCGCCCATATTTCCGCCCGAACGATAAGGACCGCTGTAGCTACCAGAGCCCTGACGTTGCATCATATTGAGTGCCTGACGGTACTCGGGATTGGTAGGATCTTTATTAACGGCGGTGGCAAAGGCCGAGTAGGCATTGGAATACCATCCGCGTTTATAAAGCACCGAGCCGCTCAGGAAATACCATTCGGCATCGCGGTCGGCGGTTGAAAAAGAGTCGAGCTCTTTTTGTGCTTCGTCAAGACGGTTATTGGAGATAAGGGTGCGGATCTTGGCGTAGGCAGGGTTCGAGGAGGCTTTGCCCGAAGAGGAGCCCGTCGGGCCTGCCTTACGGGTATTTACTATCTCGTCGTAGGCCTCATTTATCTCCTTCATTTTTTCACTTGCGAGATCGGAAAGAGGGTTGTCGGCGTAGTTGTCGGGATGATACTTTCTGGCAAGCTGACGGTAGGCGTTTTTTATTTCGTCGTCGGTCGCATCTCTCGACACACCGAGCACCTCATAGGGGTCTCTCATATTTTTAACTCCTTTGTAAACGTATCCTGTAGTCCGAGGTATATCAGATTATCAAGGATGTTTTTGAATTTTTTAATATCGATAAGCTCGTAGGCCTTGGCAGCCTCGGCTATGCAGATGTTAAGCTGGGGCGCGATATAATTCTTTATATATCCGGAATCTTCCGCGGCATTTTTAAGAGGATTATACCTCTTCAGCTTTATATCCTCAGGAAGGTCTACCGCCGCATCGAGAATATAGATATAGCGTCCTATGCAGTAGCCTACGCGGCTGAGACAGCGTTTTGAAAGCGCGTCCTCCGAAAGACTTTCAAGCAGTTTGGACATCATAAGGGCGGTGGGCTCTGCGGCGGCATCGATATTATCGCAGGCTTCACACTCAAGGGCGTTTTGCGCCTTTATGTAGTCGGACACGATAACGTCGATATCGGGGTATGCCTTTGACGCTTTTTTGTAAGCGCCTGAAAAGAAGGGCTTTGCCAGCCTGTATTTAAAACGCTTAAAGCCCTTTTCGTCGGCGATGTTATCGAGCATTTTATAGTAAAGCAGTATCATCGCGGCGGCGGCAGGCAGGTCAAGGTCGGAGGTATCGTCTACGTAATTGCACTTTTTTAAGGGATTACAGCAACACGCCTTCCGATTGACCGCAAAGCACTTTTCGTTTAAAGACATATTCAGCAGGGCAAGAAAGGTGAAATCATAGCTTAGAGTAAATCGGGATAAAAAACCGTAGTTTTTACCCAATTTTTTACAAAGTGAACAGTATACGGCCTTATAAAGCTCGTATTCCTTCATTCGCATTTCGGGCTTACATGCCCTTACATAGCCGAACATATCTTACCTCTCAATATAACACAAAACATTTTCACAATGGTTAAAATTATATGAATTTAAAGCAGTTTCTTTATAAATTCGCCGGTATACGATTCCTTGCAGGCCGCAACCTCCTCGGGGGTACCCTGGCAGACCACGGTACCTCCTCTGTCGCCTCCCTCGGGACCTAAGTCGATGATATAATCGGAGGTTTTGATAACGTCGAGATTGTGTTCAATAACAAGGACAGTATTTCCCTGGTCCACGAGACGGTTAAGGACGTCAAGCAGACGGTGAACGTCGGCGGTATGAAGTCCCGTTGTGGGTTCGTCGAGAATATAGATAGTCTTTCCCGTTCCGCGCTTTGAAAGCTCGGCCGCCAGCTTTACGCGCTGTGCTTCGCCTCCCGAAAGAGTGGTTGCGGGCTGACCGATCTTAACGTAGCCGAGACCGACGTCGAAAAGGGTCTTAAGCTTTCTGTGGATCTTCGGAATGGGCTCAAAGAAGTTCATACCCTCCTCAATGGTCATTTCCAGAACGTCGTAAATGCTTTTTCCTTTATACTTAACGCTGAGGGTCTCGCGGTTATAGCGGCTTCCTCCGCAGACCTCGCAGGGCACGTAGATATCGGGCAGGAAGTGCATTGCTATCTTGATGATTCCGTCGCCCTCGCAGGCCTCGCAGCGGCCGCCCTTTACGTTAAAGGAGAAACGTCCCGAGGAATATCCCTTGGCTTTGGCATCCTTTGTGGAGGCGAAAAGGTCGCGGATATCGTTAAACACTCCGATATAGGTTGCGGGGTTTGAACGGGGGGTCCTTCCTATTGGAGACTGACTTATATCGATCACCTTGTCAAGATGCTCGGTTCCCTCAATGCTCTTAAACTTTCCGGGGAAGGTTTTTGCACGGTTGAGCTTTGCGGCAAGGTACTTATAAAGAATATCGTTAACAAGAGAAGATTTTCCCGAACCCGAAACACCAGTTACGCAGACGAAACGGCCAAGAGGGATCTTAACGGTTATATTTTTAAGATTATTTTCGGCGGCACCCTTAACGGTGAGGAAGTTGCCGCTTCCCTTTCGGCGTTTTTCGGGAATACCGATCTTTTTGCGGCCGGTAAGATAGTCGGAAGTAATGGAGTTCTCACACTTTTCCAGCTCGGAAAGGGTTCCCGAAAAGATTATCTCCCCGCCGTGGATCCCCGCACCGGGACCGATATCAACGATATGGTCGGCGGCACGCATGGTATCCTCGTCGTGCTCGACTACGATAAGGGTATTTCCTAAATCGCGAAGGTGCTTAAGGGTTCCGATAAGCTTTTCATTATCCCTCTGATGAAGTCCGATACTGGGCTCGTCAAGGATGTAAAGCACGCCTGTAAGGGCAGAACCCATCTGGGTAGCAAGGCGAATCCGCTGACTTTCGCCGCCTGAGAGTGTACCCGAAGAGCGGGAAAGAGAAAGATAGTCCAGTCCGACGTTTTTCAGGAAGCTGAGTCGGGCCTTTACCTCCTTGAAGATAGGCTTTGCGATCTGTGTGTCCTTAACGCCCAGGCCGATGTTTTCGATGAACGAAAGCTCGTCGTTTATGGACATATCGCAGAGATCTCTGATATTTTTACCGCCTACCGTTACGGCAAGAGATTCGGGACGAAGTCGTGCTCCCCTGCAGTCGGGGCAGTTGCACTCGTTCATATAGGCCTCGATCTCGGCACGGGCCCAGTCGCTCTTTGTTTCTTTATAGCGACGCTCGAGGTTATTGACAACGCCCTCAAAGGCGGCAAAATATTTTCCGCCGCCCCATTCGCTTGAACGATGAAGCTCTATTTTAGTATCGCCCGTACCGTATAAAACGGCGTTTCGTGCTTCTTCCGAAAGCTTGTTGAAGGGAGTGTTTATATCGAAGCCGTAATGCTTGGCAAGGCCTTCATAATACATAGTTGCAATGGTACCCGAATTGGGGGCAAACCAGGAATTTACGCCCCAGCCCGAGGCGTGTATGGCGCCGTCAATAAGGGATTTTTCTTCGTCGGCAATAATAAGTCTTGTGTCAAGCTTCATAAATATGCCGAGACCCGAGCAGGTCGGGCAGGCACCGAAGGGAGAGTTAAAGGAAAACATTGCAGGGGTGAGCTCGGGCATACTGATGCCGTGCTCCTCGCAGGCGTAGGACTGGGAAAAGTGAAGCTCCTCCCCTCCTATTACGTCGACGTGGATAATACCCTCGGAAAGACCCGCGGCGGTCTCGACGCTGTCGGAAAGGCGGCTTCGGATTTCGGGCTTTACAACAAGACGGTCGATTATTATTTCTATAAAATGCTTTTTGTTTTTCTCAATCTTGATCTCTTCAGAAAGATCGTAGACATTTCCGTCGATCCTAACTCTCGAAAATCCCGATTTACGTGCGGCGGAAAGCTCCTTTGTGTGTTCGCCCTTTCGGCCCTTAACTATAGGGGCAAGTATCTGTATCTTTGTTCCCTCTTCAAGCTTTAAGACCTTGTCTACGATCTGGTCGGTGGACTGCTGATTTATTTCTTTACCGCAGATGGGACAGTGGGGAGTTCCGACGCGGGCGTAAAGCAGACGGAGATAGTCGTATATTTCGGTTACGGTACCCACGGTTGAACGGGGGTTTTTGGAGGTGGTCTTCTGGTCGATAGATATGGCGGGAGAAAGTCCGTCGATGGATTCAACGTCGGGCTTTTCCATAAGACCTAAGAACTGACGAGCGTAGGACGAAAGAGATTCCATATAGCGTCGCTGACCCTCGGCATAGATGGTGTCGAAGGCAAGGGATGATTTTCCCGAGCCCGAAAGGCCTGTGAAAACGATAAGCTTGTCCCTTGGTATTTTAAGGTCGACGTTTTTAAGGTTATGTTCCTTTGCTCCTTTGATTACTATTTCGGTTAGTGCCATATTTCCCTCCGAATATTTGCCTGAAAATTATATTCCATATTATTTTACCACAAAACATTTATAATAGCAAAGGAAAAATGAATTATTTTAACCTAAAAAACACATAAAGATCATATCTCAGATCTTTATGTGTTTTTACGTGCTTTTATTCGTCGGTTTCTTTATTGTTAAGTTCGCGTGATTCGTTTGGTGTATAGGGGTCGTGCAGGTTTTTCGCAACCATTATGAATCCTGAAATCTGACAAACCGCTATAGGAAGCATTAGGAAAGAGCGTATTTCTTCGTCTGTAAAAGGAAGCGTGAACAAATATACTCCAAGCAAGACAAATGCGATTATAAGCAAAATCGATGACGTTCTTGATTTAGCCAGCATAATTCTGTCGCGGACTATATATTCAATTTCTCTTTTGGTGGCCTTGCCTGAAAATTCTTTAGCGGTCTTTATGTAGATTCTGCAAAGCCTTTCATATTCTCGTTTGCTGTACCAATAAGCTCCGACGCCAAAGGTGATTAAGGCTGTGCTGTCGTCCTTATATATATAAGGATCGGGACATCCCGCTTTAATAAGCTCACGACTTTCGGAGCGCGGTCCCTTAAACACGGTTATTAACCAAATAACGGTTGTTATTCCAAGGGACAAAAGCGAAAGCCAAATATCGTCAACATGTCTGACGGTGGTGGCAACCTTGTAAAACAGTGTTATCACGAAAACAAAGACATAAACAAGATAATGTATAACCTTTTCCTGCCTAGTCAGCCAACGTTTACCGAAAGCCTCACCGCTAACGGGGACAAACAGTGCCATACCTGCACCGGCAATACTTGTATAATTAACTATCATTGAAGAAAAATAATATGAATTATTTTCATCCTTGTAGTAATAGTCACAGGTCAGATAAGCGATAAAAGAAACTACTACCGCGATAAGATTCAAAAAAACTATATAATCAGATTTGCTGAATTTTATTTTTCTCATTTCGTATCACCTCATTTAAAATATGGAAACCACATTTTTCTAAAATATTTTTAAAAGAGTTTCGCCGTCTGCCACGTATTCGGTTGCGAGCTCTTTTATTCTTTCCTGACCGAAATTATTCGGGTCGAATATTCCGACGGTGGGCATTTTGATGCTGACTGCGGTCTCAATGGCGGTCAAGGAATCTTCGAAGACCCAGGTGTTTTCGGGCGTCTCCCCTAAAAAGGTGCAGGCTTCAAGGAAAATATCGGGCTGATCCTTGCCCTTGCCGATATCGCCGCAGGAAAAGACCTTTAAAAAGTATTTTTCAATATCACAATGCTTCATAGCAAGCATTATAAGCCTGCGTTCGGTCGCCGAAGCTATGCACATTTTTGTGCCGCTGTTTTTAAGATGCTCCAAAAACTCACAGGCGCCGGGTTTGAGCTCCACCCTGTTTTCATAAAATTCTTCAATTATTTCGTTTGCAAAATCCAGCAGTTCCTTCCCGCTTTCTCCCATACCGTAGTTTTCGTGGATAAGCTCCATTGCATCCTTTAAAAGAAGGGTGCGTACAGCCTTATCGTCCTCGGGAGAAGGCATAAAGTTTTTATTGTCCTTATATCTTTCGCCGAAGGCCGACCAGACGACGTTCCAGACCCCCAAAGAATCGACAAGGGTGCCGTCCATATCGAAAATTGCGGCTTTAAAATTCATAAAGATCACGTCCTAACGCTTTGTGGATTCATTATAGCACACAGAAGGTAAAGGCGCAAGCGATAACCCTTCTAATACGAAAAAACTCCCGTGAAGGGAGTTTTTTCGTTTGAAAGGATATGAGAAAATGAGGAGAAATCAAATTAATCGGCAGTCCACAGGAAGGGAGATGCGCAGTAGCCGCAGCTACCGTTTATTGTGCTGTAAAGATTGAGCTCGGGACGGTTTCTGTAGCCCATTCGCACACCTGTGATCTCGGTAACGCCGTCGGCGGTAACGGTCAGGGTATTATCCGAAAGGGTTCCCGTTGCCGATACCCATTCGCCCGAAGCATTTCTTACTTCAAGCTCGGACACCGAATCTCCCGAGGTCAGCATAAGGCCTTCAGCTACGTGGGTAAAGGAGACCGAGGCGATACCGCCGCTTACGGTGATCTCGTCGTAAAGAGGACCGCAGTATTCGGGAGTTCCGCTGTACTCACCCTTGGGATTATAATAGGCGGAAAGGGCGGCGTTCGTAAGAGCCTGAGCGATAGGAGCTTTATCTGTGGGATGGATATCAAGCCTGCCGTTGGAGGCAAGGGTATCTTCATAGGAAAGCATTGTGCAAAGGGTTACGTTATCCATTGTTCTTGCGGCTTCGCCCTGAGCGATTCGGATGTTATACTCGTCTACCGCATTACCGTAGGCATCCACGGACGTGTCGGCAGAATACAGCATTATCTGTACCGTATAGAAGGGCAAGGTGCTGTCATCCATACGGGTGCGCCAGCAGTTTACCAGGGTACTAAACATATCGAGATAACGGTAGGCCTCCCCTATTCCGCGGTTGGATTCGCCCTGGTACCACAGAACGCCTGCGGTAGTCATTTTTTCAATGGGCAGAATATAGGTATCGTAGAGGGCGTGGTGACCGTCGACATACTGATTGCGGTCGCTGTGAGCGAGGGTATCGAAGCCGTATTCCTCACAGTAGCAGTAATCGGAGTGGGTCCAGTCGTCAATACGGGAGGCACCCACAGGAACCGAGATAATACCTACGGGAATACCGTTATCGGTAGCTTCGGTAATATTTTTGGCAAACATTGCGGCAATTGCCGAAACGTATTCGGTATTAAGCTCGTCCGAGGCAAAGCTCTTCCAGTTTGCGGTGTTTGGACCGCGGAAACGTATCATATCGTTACTGAGGTCCATTCCGCTTTGCTCGGTCTCGCAGATAAGCATCTGCATATTTGACTGACCCGATGCAATAAACACGTCGCCTACAAGTACGTTTTCATATTCGGTGGTGACGCCCGAAAATACGGTTTTAAAGGTAATAGGCTCGGTGGAGGCAGGAATGGGATCAAAGGATATCTCCCAATCGCCGCCGTCGGAGGAAACGTTTTTAGTCTGATTTCCGACGGTTACGGTTCCCTCGCCTTTTCCTGTGCCGTAGACACAGATCGACTTATCACGCTGAAGCACCATATTGTCTGAAAACTGAGGAGAAAGCCCTAAGGCCTCTATCCATATTGCATAAAGGCGGGTTCCTTCCATATCGGAAGAAGCGATAAGCTCTTCGATCACTTCACCGTCAGCCTCGCGGCTCCAACCTAAAAAGGCATAGCCGCTTTTCTTTGGTACGGCAGACGAAATCGGTTTTCCTGCAATAAGTTCTACGGTTAAAGCGGTGCTTCCGTTTTCGAATATTCCGCCGCAGGCATCGAGGGTCACGATAGGCTTATACTCGTTATTCATCTTAACGAGATCGCATATATCTATGATTCCGCTACGGTCAAAGTCACCGTTTTTATAGGTTGCGGCGCCGATGATGTCCTCTCGAAGGGCACTGATATCTCCCGAGCCGAGGCCTACACCGTTCTCGTCAACGTCGCCGATAACCGTTCCGTATATTCTGTGAAGGGGTGTTTTTCCGTCAGCCTTTACGGCATACCATACGTCGTCGGGCAGAACCATATTGGCAAGTGCACTTTCGCCGCTCATCTTATCGACGGTAAGGTTAGTATAGCTGCTGTGGGTAGAGCTGAAATCGGTATAGTTGTTAAGGTAGGCGTTTTCACAAAGGGATATAGCCTGAGTAGTATTTGTCGCCCAGGGTCTTGAACCTATCGAATAGTTACCGTAAGCGTAATAATAGCCATCCCAGCAGCCTCCAAGGATACCGCAGGCTGTATTTGCGTTGGTGCCGGTAAGATCGGCGGAGGACCAGCAGTTCTCGACGGTAAGCGGAGCCTCGCTGTTGGCCGAAACATAGCCGACTATACCGCCGACGGCTTTCAGGTTTGCGTCGGAATAGTTAGTAAGATGTACGCTTTGATCGGAATAGCAGGACGAGATCGTGGTGGATGCGCCGTTGTTTACTGTAGCTACTATAGCCGCCACGCTTCCGGTTGCGAGATAGGCCGCGTCAGTTTCGCTTGAATGTCCGTTTTCTACCGTCCAGGCCTTGGTATAGCCGCCGTAGATATAGGAATTCTTTACGCCGAGGTTTTTGATTACCGCTCCGTCAGCCGAAAGGAAAAGGCCTGCGGTGGTCGTTTTGATATCGGAAGGATACCAGATTCCGTGAACGGCATAGCCGTTTCCGTCGAAGGTGCCCTTGAAGGCGCGGGAGGCGGCACGGTAGCCCGACCAGCTGTTGTAGGTATCGAAATAGATCCATGAGCAAAGAGCATCGTTATCCTGCCAGTTTGCCTTAGAAACGTCGTTTATATAAATGTCGTTTGCCAGCTTATAGTGACCGGTTGCCGACGAATAAGAAATATATGCCAGCTGATTTGCATTTTCGACAAGATATGGATCATCCTCGGTACCGCTTCCCTTAAAGGTGCTCTGTCCAAGGCCGTTCCAGTTACCTTCCTCAAGACCTGCGAAGACGCGGAGGGTGGGATAGCCGTCTCTGACAGCACAGTAGGGCTCACCCAGGGTGAAGTTCATTATTGCGCCTTGTCCCTTAACGGCAGTAGTAACCAAATTGAGATTTGTGCCTTTAGCAGAGCCACCAACACCGCAAAGATAGGTCGTTGAGTAGCAGTTTTCGTAGGTCTGTGAGGTGCCGTTTATCCATACGTTTCCGTAAACGGCGCCGATAGTAGTTGCCGAAAGGGTTGCAAGAGAATAGCAGTTTTTGACGCTTACGTTAGCATATCCCGAACCGAAGATTCCGGCAGAGATATCCTTAGCGTTTATATAGCTGTTCTCACCAACATAGCAGGAATCGATAACCGAGGCATCGGCGGAAATACCGTAGCCTACGATACCTGCTGTGCAGTAGTTTTCAGAGTTAATATAACAGTAGTCGACTCCTATATTCTTTATCGTTGCCGCTCCGATATTTGGAATAAGTGCAACACCCGAGAAGTATATGTTCGAAGGAGTCTTTCGGTCGAAGCTGTAGTAGAGTCCGTAAACGGTATGTCCGTCACCGTCAAGAGTTCCCGTGAAGGCGGGTATCCTGTCGGTCTCGTTATTATATGCCGAATACCACTCTAAGGGTTCGTAACCGCCTGTGGAGGTGCCGTCGGCAAAGTTTATACAGGAGATATCGTTGAGATAGATATCATTTGTCAGCTTATAGCTGTAACCGCCGCCCGTAGAGATGACGTATGCCAGCTCTTCGGCAGTTCCGATAAGGACGTTACCTTCCTCGTCGGTTGCGGTAGGGGTTGCGGTGGTGCCGTTCCAGACGCCCTTGGCCGTCTCGCTCTTATCGAAAACGCGAAGGGCGGGATAACTGTCGGTAAGCTTCCAGACAGCATTATAGTCAAAGGTTGGCATAGTGACCTTTGCGGTATTTCCTTTAATATCATCCTCAGCAACAAGAGTTGCGGCGCTTCCGTCTACCGTCTCGTAAACGTTTGTGCAGGTGACCGGTTGCCAGGTAGCACCCGTTGCCTTATTCAGGGTATAGCAATTCTTTGCCGAAACGATATTTGCAGCGCTCCAGGAGTCGGCAACTATACCGCCTACCTTATTCTCACCGTAAAGGGTGGCAAGAGAATAGCAGTTGCTGATGGTTATAGTTCCGTCGGTTGCGGGAACACCGCCGCCGAAGATTCCTCCCACGTCGTAGCCCTTTACGGTTACATTTGCGCCTGCGTAGCACTGATCGATAGTGCCGTCCATAAAGTTCATTCCGCCTCCTACAATGGCGGCAGTTGAAAAATTCTCATAATTATAGATGTAGGCGTAATCAACACCGACGTTCTTAATAGTGGCCTTACCCGCATAAGGGATAAGTCCAACTCCTCTTACCCAGGAGGAATCGGATTTGGTGGTGTCTTCGGAATCGTTAAAGTAAAGTCCGTAGACCGTATGACCCTGTC
>CAZRHF010000023.1:0-23854 GCA_964599835.1 uncultured Eubacteriales bacterium
CCCGACGAGCTACCAACTGCTCTACCCCGCGATATTTAATTTTGGAACCCACGAAAACGTATCGCAGGTAGCGGGAACTCTCAAGGTTATGAGCCCGACGAGCTACCGGACTGCTCTATCCCGCGATATATTCCTCTCACGAGGTTGCCAAATTATAATACCACAAACCCGTGTGAATTGCAAGTCTTTTTTTGAATTTTTTTAAAAAACTTTTCGACAGGCTTCTGTCTTATGCCGCACATACTTGTAAAATTCGGTAATATATGTTAAAATTATATAAATTCTTAAAGTGGAGGTGGATCATGGAGCTTTCTACTGTCAGCGCTCCCCATATAAAAGCCGCCGAAAGTACGCGGCGAATAATGTTCGATATGCTGGTCGCTCTTTCTCCTGCGGCCCTTTTTGGGGTCACGGTGTTCGGTTTTCGTGCCCTTTTGGTGATCGCGGTGTCGGTCGCCTCGGCCGTCCTTAGTGAGGCGCTTTTCTGCTACGTCCTTAAAAAGCCTCTTACTGCGTGGGATCTGTCGGCCGCCGTTACGGGACTTATCCTTGCCCTTAATCTTCCGCCGCGAATACCGCTTTACATAGCCGCCATAGGCTCGTGCTTCGCGGTGGTCATAGTTAAAATGCTTTTCGGCGGAATCGGAAAGAACCTTCTGAATCCTGCCGCCGCGGCAAGAGTTTTTATGCTTATCGCCTTCGGCACCGCTATGTCGACCTACTATGAACCCTTCACAGATACGGTAGCAACCGCAACCCCTCTTGCAGGCGGAGCCTATACTCTTAGGGAGTTGTTTTTCGGTGTCTGTAGCGGAACCATAGGCGAGACCTCGGCGGTAGTGCTTCTTTTCGGCGGACTTTACCTTGTCCTCAGAAGAGTGATAACCCCGCACATACCGCTGTCCTTTATTCTTACCGCAGGGGTTATCGCACTTATTGCGGGACAGGATCCCGTTACCGCGGTCTGCTCGGGCGGAGTGCTTTTAGGTGCCATCTTTATGGCTACCGACTACGTAACAAGCCCCGTTACCCCGGCTGGAAAAATAGTTTTCGGTATCGGCTGCGGACTTCTCACTATGCTTTTCCGTCTTTTTGCAGGAATGCCCGAGGGCGTTTCCTACAGTATCGTGCTTATGAACTTTGCGGTTCCGTTGATCGACCGCTATATAGCAACCATCCCCTTCGGCACCTGCCTCAGAAAGGAGGATCGCAATGCTTGATATCCTTAAAGAAAAACAGCTTTTTGAAAACTGGATGCTGGCGGTTCTGCCCCTGCTTGCGGCCGCCTCTACCCTTAAGGCAGGACTTCTGCTTGCGCTTGCCGTCCTGCTTGCCATTTTCGTTTCGGCTCTTGCCGTCTATCTTTTAAGGTCACTTTTAAACGAAAAGACCGCCCCCTTCGCACAGCTTGTGATCTCTGTCGGCGCGGTGGGAATAGCCTACTGTCTTCTCAGAATTCCCTTTAAGGCGGAGATAAACGGTCTCGGTATATATCTGAGCCTTGCGGCGGTCTCTGCGGTAATAATGGTGAGAAGCGATTTTGTTATCAATACCGATATTAAGGGACTTCTTTCGGGCTGTACGGTGGCCTCCCTTGCTGGCGGAGCGATACTTATCGTCGCCTCCCTTATACGCGAGTTTGTAGGCTTCGGCAGTATTCTGGGCTTTGATATTTATGCGAAATACTTAACCCCCGTCGCCTTTTTAACCACCCCTGCGGGCGGTCTGCTTACTGCGGCCGTATTTGCCATACTTTACGGGCTTTGGATATCTGAAAGTGCCGGGAAAGGGGAGACGGAACGATGAAATTCTTACTGCCCGTTTTAATTTCCGGAGTTCTGACCGATAATATTCTGCTTTCAGGTCTTTTAGGTCTCGAAGAGGTAACGAAAAAAGACTCGTCTCTTCTTGAAATACTTAAAAAATGCGGTATTGTCGCGGCTTTGGTATTCCTCTCCACCGTCGTTTCCTATCCTCTTGCAGGCTGGGTGCTTATCCCCATCGGTGCAGAGGTGCTGGTACCACTGCTCTGCATACTCGTCATTTGCGGCATAAGCTTCGCCGCCCTCACCCTTACCAAGATGTTTTTACCCTCGGTCTACGGCCTTTTGGCGAGGTATAAGGAGGTAATTACCTGCTCGGCTTTGGTCCTCGGCATTTGCTTGAGACCCTACGGCGGAGAAGCCGCCCTCGGCTATCCCGAAGCCCTTGTTTATTCGGTTGCGGCAATGGCGGGATTTCTGCTCGTGTCGGTTATCTTTTGGAGCCTTCGCGGCTTTTTAAACAGCGAAGACCTGCCGAAAGCGGTTCGCGGACTTCCTATGACCCTTCTTGTTGCCGCCCTGCTCTCTATGGCCTTTCAGGGCTTTGTCGGAATGTAAACGTTATGAAATTTAAGATTCAAATGTGCGATATAGCCATAATTCTTGCCGCTATCCTTTGGGGCTGTATCAGCATATTCACAAGACCCATGCAGACGGCAGGCTTTTCCTCGGTGCAGATAGTGGCCGTCAGAGCGGTCACCACCACCCTTGTAATGCTGGCGGTCATACTTATAAAGGACCCGACCCTGCTGAAGATCAGATTTCGCGACCTATGGATGTTTTTGGGAACGGGTATTGCCAGCTTTCTGTTCTTCAACGTCTGCTATATGTCCTCTATAGGCGAAAACTCGGCGGCGGTAGCCTGTATGCTGATGTATACCTCACCTATATGGGTCACCCTCTTTTCGGCGGTACTTTTTAAAGAAAGGCTTACCATATTCAAGCTTTCTGCCCTTGTGATCTGCATAGCCTCCTGCGCCCTGCTTTGCCTTTCCTCTTCTTTAAGGCTCAGCACCGTCGGCCTTGTTTACGGCCTGCTTTCGGGTCTCGGCTACGCCCTTTACAGTATTTTCGGGAAATATGCCACCGCAAAATACAGCACCACCACCGTAATTTTCTACACCTTCGCCTTCGCGTCGGCAGGGGTACTGCCCATCTGCGACGTAGCGGGAATAGCAGGACTTTTCTCTGCCCCCGATAATATTCTTTTATCGGTAGCCATATCTGTGGTATGTACGGTACTGCCATATCTGCTCTACACCTACGGACTTTCCAAAACCGAAGCGGGAAAGGCGGCGGTGCTTTCCATTATCGAACCGGTGATAGCCGCCGTGGTAGGCTTTCTGGTATTCGGTGAAAACCCCGGATTTGTCGGAGTAATCGGAATCATCGGCGTTGTTGCAGGTATAATTCTCCTCGAAAAAACAAAAAACTGACGGTTAAGAGAATTGCAGTTAGGGATAAAGATAGCGATAATGTGATTAAAACTGTCACATTATCGCTTTATTTTTGTAAAACTTTATGGATACGGTTGTAGGGGAGGGGCTTGCTCCTCCCGAAAAACTTACGGTTATGTAAAGATCAACGGCTACGAAATCAGCCTTCTCCTTTGGGAGATTCCCCCTGGAGGGGGAAATGTCGCGAAGCGACAAAAGGGGGCCGTCTCCGGCCGAGGAAAAGGGGGACCAACGAAGTTGGTGGATGAGGCTTATCGTAACCGTTATTTTTTGTCTTATGTTCAATTCTGCTGCGGGAGGAGCAAGCCCCTCCCCTACGCTCACCGTAAATTCCTAAGACCACCCACTTTAACCGTCAGTTTTTCTTTGTTCGTCAAGGGTAAGATAAAAGCTTTCGATAAATTCCTCCAGAAAGATATCGGCCTCGGGGCAGTTAAGCCTTTCAATGGAGGCACGGGTGGATTTTTCGGCATCCTTAAACTCTAAATTGCCCATTTTGACCTCTTCGATACACTTTATAAGCGCCGAAAGCTTGTCGGCCGCCTTTATAAGAGGGGCAGAGTCTTCGTCGGGGGAATAGACCTCTCTGAAATCTGCCTGCATATCGGCAGGAAGCATGGAGATAAGCTCGTCCTCGGCGATGGCCTCGATCTTTTTATAGGCCTCCTTGATCTCGGGGTTATAATATTTTATGGGTGTCGGCATATCTCCCGTAATTATTTCGGAGGTGTCGTGAAACATGGCACAAACGGCAACCCTGTCGGGGTCATAGCCTTTGCCCAACCTCTTGTTGCCTATAATTGCAAGGCTGTGGGCGATGAAGGCGACCTCCAGGGAATGTTCGCTTAAATTCTCGTTTCGGGTGTTTCGCATAAGCCCCCAACGGTTGATGTTTTTCATTCGTGAAAGAATTGCGTAAAAATGACTGGACATACAAAAACTCCTTATTTACTCTACTTGATAATTATACCATAAAGTGATATAATATCAATATCTTTTTTATGGAGGAAACGGTCTTGACCTACAGTGCCGCAAAAAAACAACTGCTCGGCAAAAGCGGGGGACAGGCCCGGTCGGTGTTTTTTACCGCCCTTATCTGTGCCGCCTGCTTTTTTGTGCCCTTTATGATATACGACGGGGGATATTTCTTATTCTTCGGCGACTTCAACGTTCAGCAGATACCCTTTTACAAGCTTTGCCACGAGGCCATAAGAAACGGAGAGCTGGGTTGGAGCTTTACCACCGACCTGGGTGCAAACCTTATCGGCTCCTATTCATTTTATAATATAACGAGCCCATTCTTCTGGCTGACCCTGCCCTTCCCGACCTCCTGGGTACCATATTTTATGGGACCCCTTTTAATACTTAAATTTGCCTGCTCAGCCTTGACAGCTTACCTTTTTATAAGCCGCTTTACTCGCTACGACTATACCGCTAAGCTGGGTGCCCTGCTTTACGCCTTTTCGGGCTTCTCGATCTATAACATCTTCTTTAACCACTTCCACGAGGCCATAGTTTTCTTCCCGCTCCTGCTGCTTGCCTTTGAGCTTTTGGTCACCGAAAACAGAAGGGGAGTATTTGCCGTAACCGTCGCCGTTTGTGCCGTGGTAAACTACTTCTTCTTTGTGGGAATGCTGGTCTTCGGAGTCATCTATTTTGCGGTGCGTCTTATAAGCCGCTCCATTAAACCGGGAGTAAGCAGAATATTTGCCGTGTTTTTCGAGGCTATCCTCGGAATGCTTCTGGCCTGCATCGTGCTTATACCATCTTATCTTGCCATTGCAGGCAACTCCCGTATAAGCGAGATAGACCTTGGCTGGAACTCTCTGCTTTTCGGAAAGGAGAGCATCTACGCCAACGTTTTCGAGGTATTCTTCTTCCCGCCCGACCTACCTGCCCGTCCCGTATTTTTCCCCGAGGCCGACGTAAAATGGTCCTCTCTGGGTGCCTGGCTGCCCCTTTTCAGTATGGTGGGCGTCTTTGCCTACGTTGCCGCAAGAAAGGGAAGCTGGATAAAGCGCATCCTTATAACCTGCGCCGTGATGGCCTTTGTTCCGGTGCTGAATTCCGCCTTCTACGCCTTCAACGACGCCTACTACGTCCGTTGGTTCTTTATGCCCATACTTATAATGTCCCTGGCAACCGCCCTTGCCGTGGAGCAGACCGATATCTCCTTCGATAAGCCCTTTAAATGGGTGTTCGGAATAACCCTCGGTATAACCGTGATAATCGGCTTCTTCCCCCAGACCACCGACGAGGGACTTAAATTCGGCCTTTATACCGAGCCGGGCAATTTAATGTATCTGAGCCGTTTCTGGATAACCTGCGCCGTTGCCCTTATCTGCCTTTGCATACTCTTCGTGCTTATCCGCAAATACCGCTTCGACACGAAAAAATTCGTTAAACGTTCGGTAGTATGGGCTATGGTTGCCACCATCTTCTACGCTAACTTCTTTATTGCAGGAGGCAAATCTCATTCATACACCCGCGAGGTCGTGGTGGATCAGCTTATAGAGGGGGACCTTGCATTGGAGGGTGACCCCGACACCTTCAGAATAGATACCTATTCCTGTATGGATAACACTCCTATGTTCTTAGGCTACTCAAGCATTAACGCTTTCCACTCCATAGTTCCTTCCTCTATAATGGAGTTTTACGAGTTTATCGGCGTAAACCGCGACGTTGCAAGCCGTCCGGGAACCGACCGCTACGCCATAAGACCTCTGCTTTCGGTAAAATATTTAATTCAGCAGGAATCGGAGGAGCCCTTCACCGACGAAACCGGCTCTAACGCAATGCCGGGCTATGAATATATTCATAACGCCTCGGGCTTTGAGGTCTATGAGAATAAAAACTTTATCGGCTACGGCTTCTCCTATGATACCTATATTTCTTATGCGGAATGTGAGAGTATGAGCAGTACCGACCGTTCCGAGGAGCTTGTCAGATCCATCCTTCTCGACGAGGCACAGATAGACAAATACCGTTATATGTTCACCCCTCGTGAGCAGTATATAGGCGAGGAGGGTCTGAACTACAGTATGTCCTATACCGACGTAGCTGAGGAGTCGAAAAAGAGAAACGCCACCGCGGCGACCTCCTTTAAAACCGGCAAAAACTCCTTTACCGCCACCGTCGAGCGTGACAGGGCAAATCTCGTTTTCTTCTCCATTCCCTTTGACGAGGGCTGGAGCGCCACCGTTAACGGAAAGGTCGTACCCGTCGAAAGGGTAAATATCGGCTTTATGGCGGTGCCGGTAGAGGCGGGCGTCAGCGAGATAGTCTTTACCTATAAGACTCCCGGTCTCATTACGGGCACGGCGGTTACCCTTTCTGCCGCAGGAATTCTTATAGTATACCTTGCCGTCTGCTTCGTATGGCGCAAAAAGCACGGAGCTGTGGTGCCCTGCTACCCCGAAGGCGAAGAAATGCTGGGACGCTGGGAGCAGGAGATAAACGAGGAAAAGGCCGCCCTTCTTATAGAAGAAACCGAAGAGACCGAGTATGACGATGCGGAGGACGCCTCAGATGATATCTAAGCTGAAGCTTATAACCTCTATGCTGATATTCGGCACCATCGGCATTTTCGTTGAATATATAAACCTTCCTTCGGCCTTTATCGCCTTTGTCAGAGGACTCATAGGTGCCGCTTGTCTGCTTCTTTATGCCCTCGTTACAAAGACCGAGATATCGGGCGAAAAGATACGCAAAAACCTTCTGCTGTTAATAGTTTCGGGTGCCGCAATTGGCTTTAACTGGATATTCCTTTTCGAGGCCTATCGGTTTGCAGGGGTACCTATCGGAACCCTTTGTTACTATATGGCCCCCGTATTCATAATCATCGCCTCTCCGTTTGTATTAAAGGAAAGCTTTACCCTTAAAAAGCTTTTCTGCGTCCTGCTTGCTCTTTGCGGAATGTTCTTCATTTCGGGAATAATCGGAGGCAGTCTCCCCGAGGGCGGAATTGCGATAGGTATAATCTTCGGTCTTGCGGCCGCCCTGCTTTACGCCTCGGTAATAATAATGAATAAGAAGATAACCGATATTTCGGCACATAATAAGACCCTTATTCAGCTTTTTTCAGCGGCGGTGGTGGTCTTACCCTACAGCCTGCTTACCGAGAACATAGGCAAGGCAAGCTTCAGCACGACGGGGGTAATTCTTCTGATATGCGTCGGCGTGGTACATACGGGGGTCGCCTATCTGCTTTATTTCGGCTCCCTTTCGGGCGTTACGGCACAAACGGCGGCGATCTTCAGTTATATCGACCCCGCCCTTGCCATAATTCTTTCGGCAATTATTCTGTCTCAGCCGATGGACGGTCTCGCAAAAATAGGCGCCGTGCTTATCCTTGCGGGAGCGCTTATAAGTGAGATAGATTTTAAACCTAAAAAATAACGTGACCTAAAAGGTCACGTTATTTATTTTATTATAAGTCCTGAAATGCTTCCGAAAACAAGTCCTGCGGCAAATACGGTAAGGGTGATGATAAGGCTGTCTTTCTTGCTTTTATTGACGCGGTATAAAACTAAAAGTCCTACGCCGCCGTTGGTAAGAAGTCCGCACAGCAGAGGTCCTATCCCCAAAGCCCCTTCAACGTAAAGCTGAGTAAGGGTTACCGATACGGCACAGCTTGGAATAAGTCCCACAAGGGCGGCTCCGACCTCGCTCAGCACGGGGAAGTTAAGGGCACTCTTTATAATGCTTTCGGGTACCAGCTCGACCAAAAGATGTAAAGCTACCGAAACAATAAATATGATAAGAAGTATCTTAAGGGCGTGCTTAATTGCCGATATCCAGACTCCGTCACTGCAGGAGCAGTTTTCTCTTTCGCAAAAGCCGTGGATATCCTCTTCCTTTTGTGCGTGGCGCTTTTTAAGAATGAAGTCGGCGGTAAAGCCGACCGCCGCGCCTATAAACAGCTTATAGACAAGAACGAATATGAGAAGCAGGGGGGTTATTCGGCCTTTTCCCAGCTCTGGAAGCATTATAACAAGCATCTCGTCGCTTGTGGAAAGCAGTACCGCAAGAAGGGTTCCCATGGTGACCGTGCCCGCCGCGTACATTCCGGCGATAGCGCCCGAAAATCCGCATTGGGGGATAAGTCCTAAGGCAGAGCCTATAAGGGGCCCCGCACCCTTTACCTTGTGTACCGCGCCCGAAAGTCTTGCGCTGCTCGTATGTTCCAGCCATTCCATAAAAAGATAGGCTAAAAATATTATGGGAGCCATTTTAGCCGTTTCGATAAGGCTGTGCTCCAAGGCGTGTAGTAATTCGTGTGGCATTAAGTTTCTCCAAATAAATTTATCCGTGCTATTGTAACACACTTTTCCGAAAAATGCACTAATTATTTTTCATTTCACTAAGCATTCGGTCGATCTCCGATTTAAAGGCGGCGTTTTCGGGGGCCGAAAGCCGGGGGTCGGCGGCAATAAGCTCGGAGGCCTGTTTTCCCGCAAGACGAAGAACCGAAAGATCACTCTCCAGGTCGGCAATTCTGAGCTCGGGCAGACCGTGCTGACGGTTTCCGAGAAAATCTCCGGGACCTCTGAGCGCAAGATCCTTATCGGCTATTTTAAAGCCGTCCACCGTTTCACACATTATTTTAAGCCGCGTTTCCTTTGCCGATCTTGAATCGGAAACCAGGATACAGTCGGATCTAAAGCCGCCGCGGCCTATTCTGCCTCTCAGCTGATGAAGCTGAGAAAGCCCGAACCGTTCGGCGTTTTCTATAACCATTATTGTGGCGTTGGGAACGTCTATCCCAACCTCGATAACGGTGGTGGAGATAAGCAGGTCGATCTCACCGTTTGCAAATTTTCTCATTACCTCGTCCTTGGCGGAGGGCTTCATCTTTCCGTGAAGAAGACCGAGGTTGTAGCCTTTGAATTCGTTTTCTGAAAGATTGCTGAAATATTCCTCGGCCGAAATAAGACCGCCTTCCTCTTCGCCCTCTTCCACTAAGGGACAGACGATATAACCCTGATGACCCTCGGCAATATGCTTCTTTATATAGTTATATATCCGCTCGCGGTAGGAGCTTCCCACACAATAGGTGTCTACCGCCTGGCGCCCCTTCGGATATTCATCGATTACCGAAATATCAAGGTCGCCGTGGATGATAAGGGCAAGGGTACGGGGTATCGGTGTGGCCGACATAACAAGCAGGTGAGGCGCCTTTCCCTTGGAGGAAAGGGTTGCCCTCTGTTCAACACCGAAACGGTGCTGTTCATCGGTTATAACGAGTCCTAATTTTTTAAAATATACGTTATCCGAAAGCAGGGCGTGGGTACCTATGATAAGGTCGATTGTTCCTGCCTCCAGTTCGGATCTGATAAGGTCTTTTTTCTTTTTTGAAAGGCTTCCCGTAAGCAGGGCGACCTTTACGTCGGTAGACTCTAAAAACTTCGAAAAGGTCTTAAAGTGCTGTTCGGCAAGTATCTCGGTGGGAGCCATCATTGCGGCCTGATAACCGTTTTTTACGGCACCATAGCAGCAGGCGGCGGCAACCACCGTCTTTCCGCTTCCCACGTCACCCTGAATAAGACGGTTCATAGGTCTGTTTGCCGACATATCTGCGGCGGCCTCGGAAACGCACCTTTTTTGCGCCGCAGTAAGCTCGAAGGGTAAAAGGCGGTAGAATTCTTCGGAATGATCCTCCTTCATAACGCAGGGAGTAAGTCCGCGGTTATGATTTTTTATAAGGAGAAGACCTGCCTGAAGCATAAAGAGCTCCTCGAAAACAAGGCGGTATCTTGCCCGCCTTAAGGCATCGCTGTTTTCAGGAAAATGTATACTTTTTATGGCTTCGCTTCTGCCGCAAAGGTTATTCTTTTTAACTATATCCTCGGGTAAAAACTCCTTGGGCTCTACGGCGGTAAGGGCGGTTTTCACCGTTTTTTCCAGCGCGGCGCTGGTAAGGCCCGCCGTGGCGGGATAAACGGGGCGCAGATAATCATACCCGGCAGGACGTATCTTGGGAGAGGACATTTCGGCGTAGAAGGATTCGGTAGAAAGCTTTCCGTAAAAAAGGAACTCGCCTCCGACCTTCATCTTCTGTGCGTCGTATTTGTTGTTGAAAATGGTGACCGACATAACGCCGCTGTCATCTCTTACCGAAAATTTATAGAGGATCATATTCTTCCTTATAAAGTTTTCCTTTGGAGGGGTAACGACGGTCGCCTTTATGCAGACCGTGCCCTTACCTCTGGCCTCGGCGATAGGGGTAATACGGCTCCAATCCTCGTAGGAACGGGGATAAAAACGCAAAAGGGCGCCGACCGTGTCGATGCCCAGTTTGCTGTATAAAAGGGAGCGTTTTTCGCCAACCCCTTTAAGATATCTTATGCTGTCCGATTCGGTTGCCATATAAGGCACCTCCGATTATTCTACGGAAATAATAAAATAGTATACAGGCTGACCGCCGTTAACGAGGGTGAATTCAACCTTGCTTCCGAACTTGCTCTCCAGAACCTTGAAGAGGGACTCTGCCTGCTTGTCGGTAACGTCCTCACCGTAGAAAACGGTTACGAAGGAAGAATCCTTCTTGAGGAGCTGCTTGGTGAGGCGTACGAGACAGTTTTCAATGCTGGTTTCGGTGAATACTATCTTACCGCCGTCGAGGGCCAAAAGCTCACCCTGCTTTATTTTTTTGCCGTCAAACTCGGAGTCGCGGGCGGCAAAGGTGATCTGTCCGGTACCAACGTTGTTGATGGCGTTGCCGAGCTCGATAGCGTTCTTATCGGCGTCGGCTTCGGGATCAAAGTTAAGCATAGCGGTGATTCCCTGAGGAATGGTACGACTGTGGATAACGATAACTTTTCTGGTGGCAAGAGGTATAGCCTGCTCAGCCGCCATAATGATATTTTTGTTGTTGGGAAGAACGAATACCGTCTCGGCGGGGGTGGATTCGATCGCTCTGAGAATATCGTCGGTGGATGGGTTCATAGTCTGTCCTCCGCTGACGACAACGTCTGCACCAAGGTCGGTAAAGAGGGCAGAAAGACCGTCACCTGCGGCAACCGCAACGAAGCCATAAGGCTTTTCGGGTGTGGCGGGGGTGAAGGGCTCGTCAGCTTTGGCATTGCGTTCAGCAGCCTCCTGCTTGGCCTGCTCGTGCTGTTCGGCCATATTCTCTATCTTAAGCTTTATAAGTGCACCGAAGGTAAGGGCCTTCTCAATTGCGTTTCCGGGATGGTCGGTATGAACGTGGACCTTGATGATCTCCTCGTCATCTACGACAACCACCGAGTCGCCCATGGATTCGAGATAGCTTCTGAGCTCTGCGGGGTCTTTATCGCAGTCCTTTGCACGGTTTACGATAAATTCAGTACAGTAGGGGAAGTTGATATCGAAATCTTCAAGCTCGCCTGCGGCGTTTCTTGCAGTGGGGGCGGATTCTTCCTCGGTCTCTTCCTTTGAGGGAGCGGCAGAGGGCATTATCATAACACCGTCCTTGAATACCGAGTACATACCCTCGAGTATGACTACGAAGCCCTGTCCGCCTGCATCAACGACCCCGGCCTTTTTAAGAACGGGAAGCATTTCAGGTGTTTCGGCAAGAGCCTTTTTGGCTCCCTCGATAGCGGCCTCGAAGACCTCTAAGGGGTTTTTGCCCTGCTCAGCGGCACGGCTTACGTATTCGCTGGCGATTCTTGCAACCGTAAGAATGGTTCCCTCGGTGGGCTTCATAACGGCCTTGTAGGCGGCGTCAACACCTGACTTGAAGGCGGCAACGAGATTTTCGGAGGTTATCTCGTCGGCATCCTTAAAGCCTTTGGCAAAGCCTCTGAAAAGAAGGGAGGTAATAACGCCCGAGTTTCCTCTGGCTCCGCGGAGAAGGGCGGAGGCGGCGGTCTGTGCCACCTTGCCTACGGGTTCGTCCTTAACACGGGCAAGCTCCTTAGCCGCATTGCCGATACTCATAGACATATTGGTACCGGTATCACCGTCGGGAACGGGGAAAACGTTAAGGTCGTCTACAGCCTTTTTATTATTGGCAATATTGTTTGCCGCAGAAATAATTGCGTCACGCAGTATGTTTCCGTTAAACATCAGAACACTCCTTAAATATGGGCGCACAAAAGCGCGCGGAATAAGCCTATGGTGGCCGGGTTTATTCTTTTATGCCGTCTACCTTAACGGTAACCTTGTTTACCTTTATACCGGTAGCCTCGGTAACGACGTAATGCACCTTGTGTACAATGCTTTGGGCGATTGCGTTGATATTCATTCCGTAGGATACGATGATATGAAGCTCAATGGTAACGTTATCGGCGTCTCCGCGGATGATGATACCCTTGCTGAGGCGTTCCTTTTTGGAGATCATATTGAAGAAATGCTGTTTTCCTCCGCTGGGAACCATACCGACGACTCCGAAGCAGGAGGTTACGGCCTCACCGATAAGCTTCTGGAGATAGTCTTCGGAAAGGGAAATTTTGCCTATTCTGGTTTCGTAAGAAATCATTGTAAAATCCTCCGGAAATTATTTTTTTACTTTATATTTATCCGCCGAGAAGAAGATATCATAGCAGGATACCTCGCCGATATCGGCGATCCCGTCGGAATAAAAAACAACGGCGTTTCTGTAAAGAAGGGGAATTACGGGCATTGAGGAAAGCAGGGCAGAGGCAAGGTCGGTAACCGAGTTTTTGCCGCTGTAGAATCCCTCTGTAACCGAGATATAAGCGGTCTCTCCGTCAAACTCTTCGGTCTCTTCCTCCGAAGCTTCCGTATCCTCCTCTTTCTCGTTCTTTTCAGGCTTTTTTTCGGTCTTCTTCGGGGCTTCGGGCATTCCGTACGCCGCAGACCCGCCCCTGATTACAAGGGAGGAAAGATCCATATTCTGCTGAAGCTTTATTTCGCCGACATAGAGCTGAAAGTGTCCGTTTTGGAGGGCGGCGGTAAACTGCTCGGACGACAGAGACTTGATATTGATCTTAATTCCTGCTTCTCCGAGCTGTTTCTTTATAAGCCCGGCAGCGGTGGTCTTGGTGAAGCTGTCGCTGTTTACAAGCAGGTCAAACTCCAAAATCTCACCTGCGGAATTTTCGTAAAATCCCTCTTCATTTAATCTATTATAACCTATATTTGCCAAATTCTCAACACATATTTTTAAATTTGCCGAATCCGACATGGTCTGATAGCCCTGTACCTCCTGCCAATCAGGGTGGAAAAATCCGTTTGCGGCAACCCCGTTAGAGTAAAAGGCGTCGGTAACGAGGGTCTTTCTCGATATGGCCGAGGAGAGGATATGGCGCACCTCGTCACTTTTAAGGGGACCGTAATCGTGGTTGATTCCGAGATAAACGAGATTGTTAAGGCTTACCGAGGTCTTCATACCGCTCATACGGATGATGTTCCGGTCGCCGCTGTCGGCGTAATAGATATCGGTGGCGCCGACCTCAACGTAATGCTCCATCGATTCGTTATCGGGTGCGTTTATGAGGGTTATAAGGCTGACCGTGGGGGCCTCTCCGAAATATTTCGGATTTGGGGTCATATTCTTAGAGCTGTCGCTGAAAACGAATCTTCCCGTACCGATGGGGACGAGCTCTACGTTGTCCTCGTTTTTAAGCTGATCCGAGCCGTTTTTAAGTATGGGGAAGCTCAGCAGTCTGTGGAAATAAGGATCCCTTCGGTTGAGGGTGAAGGCAACCTCGCCTTCTTCGGTTATCTCGGCCTTTTTCACCTCGTAAAGCAGATGACTGTATCGGTCACTTTCCTTAGCCAGCCCGAAGGAAAAAACAACGTCCTCGGCGGTAAGGGGAGAGCCGTCGGAGAAGAGGGCGTCTCTCAGGGTGACGGTGCAAAGGTCTTCTTCATATTTTACCTCTTTGGCAAGCACGGCCACCTCATCGAATGAGGCGTCGGTCTTATAAAGGGGGTCGAACATAAGGGTGGAAAGCTCGAAATTAAGCTTGCTTATGGTCTTATAGGGATTAAGTGTGTCGTTGGCGCAGTAAAGAAGGCGAAGGGTATAGCTTTCGGTCTCCTGCCCGGTTTTATCAGAGTTGTCGGCAGGATCTTTTTCGGGGGTCTTGCCTCCGCAGCCCGCAAGGAGGAGCAGAATAAGCGCCAGCAGTATCGAAATGAATTTTTTAAACATTTAATACTCCGTTTTGTTTGATACGTATGGATCTTGCCGAAAGGGCCTTGCCGCTTACCTTATCGGCCTCTATTATCATTCCCTCGAGAAGACATTCTCCCTCAGCGTGGGAAAATCTTCCCGTACCGCCGTTTTTAAAACGGTCGATTATAATATCGGCCTTTACTCCCAGCACGCCGTCCTCCGGCCCCGTCATACCGAGATCGGTAATATAGGCGGTGCCCGAGGGGAGGATTCGGCAGTCGCTCGTCTGGACGTGGGTGTGGGTGCCGAAAACGGCGGTTACCCTTCCGTCGAGATAAAGCCCCATAGCGACCTTTTCGCTGGTGGCTTCGGCGTGAAAGTCAAGCAGGATGATATCCGCTCCGTCTTCCTTTGCCTTGTCGATAAGCCTGTCGGCGCAGATAAAGGGGTTTTCGGCCTCGTGCATATCAAGATAGGTCTGCCCCAGCAGGTTTAAAACGGCCGCCCTTGTGTGTCCCATATCGTACAGACAATACCCCTTGCCGTACTCGGCTTTGGGCATATTATCGGGACGGAGAAGGGTGTCGTCGCGGTCTAAAAGGGGACGGAGATCCTTGCGGCGAAGGGTGTGGTTTCCGCCGGTTATAACGTCGGCACCTGCCGCGTAGATAAGGTCGGCAGAGGCGGCGGAAATGGCGCCGTCGGAGGAAGAATTCTCACCGTTTACTACCGTAAGATCAATATTATATTCCTTTTTAAGACGGGGAAGGACAGAAAGGAGCATCGCTGTTCCGCCTTCTCCGCAGACGTCACCTACGGCAAGTATCTTCAGGTCTCACACCACCGTTCACATTGTTAACTTTATATATTATACTATAAAAGACAAAATTTTTCAATAATAAAAGCCGATGGGTTGAATTTTTTCGGAAATTATAATAAAATAGAAACAAATAAAAGGAGGCGAGCTCTATGGCAAATTATCCCACCCCTCACATAAACGCAAGACCCGAAGATTTCGCAAAGACCGTCCTTATGCCGGGCGACCCCAAAAGGTCGGAGTTTGTTGCAAAAAACTTTTTAAGCGGTGCGAGGCTCATAAACGACGTCCGCGGTGTTCAGGGCTATACGGGACTTTATAAAGGCGTTCCCGTCAGCGTAATGGCCTCAGGTATGGGTATGCCCTCTATAGGCATCTACAGCTACGAGCTTTATAACTTTTTCGAGGTCGAAAACATTATAAGAATAGGCTCTGCGGGAGGTCTGCAGGACTTTGTCAAGGTGCGCGATATCATAATCGGTCAGGCCGCCTGCACCGACAGTAATTTTATGTCTCAGTTCGGTCTTTCGGGAACCCTTGCGCCTATCGCGGACTATTCTCTCCTTAAGACCGCGACCGAAAAATGTGGGGAGCTCGGAGTAAGCTTCCACGTGGGAAATCTTCTTTCCTCCGACCTCTTTTATTCAGATATGAAAGCTCATCACGATCCATGGCGCAAAATGGGCGTGCTGGCCGTGGAAATGGAGGCCGCCGCCCTTTACGCCAACGCCGCAAGGGCAGGCAAAAAGGCCCTTGCCGTATGTACCGTTTCCGACCATATCTACACAGGCGAGTCTTTAAGCGCCGGGGAAAGAGAAAGCTCCTTTGCCGATATGATAGGGATAGCCCTGGAGACCGCCCTTTGATATTCTCACAAAGAACACCTCGTCCGCATAGAATATATTAAAAGAATGATTAAAAACACACCGGAAGGGTAAAAATACTAACAGAAAATCTTAAGGTGTGAAAAGAAATGACAGTAAAACGCGGAGATATATACTATGCAGACCTCAGTCCCGTTGTGGGAAGCGAGCAGGGCGGAATACGTCCGGTACTTATAATTCAGAACGACGTCGGAAACAAATACAGCCCCACCGTAATAGCGGCGGCTATAACCAGTCAGAAGGATAAGACCAAGCTTCCAACGCATATTCAGGTAAATGCTTCGGGATGCGGCCTTGCAAAGGACTCCATCGTGCTTTTAGAGCAGGTGAGGACTATAGATAAACAGCGTCTTAAAGAAAAAATGGGAACCCTCGACCTTATCTCAATGGACAGGGTAAACAAAGCCCTCACCGTCAGCTTCGGACTGACACAGTAAACGGCTACGCCGAGGTAAAAGGTAAGAGTGAAGAGGTAAGAGGTTCGGTGTGCCTTCGGCACGGATTATATAAATGTCAACCGTAGGGGAGGGGCTTGCTCCTCCCGAAAAAAGTATATGATTATATATAAAGATAAACGGCTACGAAATCAGCCTTCTCCTCAGGGAGAAGGGGGACCGCGTAGTGGTGATGAGGGAACCTGTAAGCACAAGACTGATCGGGCAAATTCACAGACCTTTCGGCATAATAATTTTTAGTTTTAACTTTAAACTAAACGGCCAAACAAAAAACAAACGGTTACGAAGAAAAATTCGTAACCGTTTGTTTTTTTGTGTAGTGATACTTTTTGGGGAGGAGTAGGGGCGATACCTGCTTCGAGATATAAATTAGTTTCCCCTCGTCCCTTATCCCTTTTCCCTGATGCTGCATCTTTTTATCTGTCCACTTTCCACTGTTCACTGTCTCTGCTTTTCCCTGAACTGTGTGGGGCTTATTCCCATTTCTCTTTTGAATATCTTATTAAAATAGGTAACGCTGTTAAAACCGCATTCAAAGCCTATTTCTTCGATCTTTTTAGGCTTTTCCTTATGCAAGAGATCGCAGGCTCTCGATATGCGAAGGGAATTTATATATCCCGTAGGTGTGGTACCTGTAAATTTCTTGAACATACGGCAGTAATATTCTTCGCTGATACTACAATTCTCTGCCAATGTCGCCACCGATAACTCTTCTGTAAAGTTCTCGTTTATATATTTTACCGATTGCTGTATCTTTTTCGATACCGCAACCCCGCGGTCGTGCTCCAAAAACCCCTCTGCCGCCCGTCTTATCTTCATAAGCATATAAGCAAGGCCGCTTACCGACAACTCCCTCCAGTCATCCTTGTCGTGCTTTTCGGTGACGAAATCGGTAAATTCAGGCATAAAAGAAAGCTCCTCACTGTGAAGTGCAAACTCCGAGGTGCCAAGCATACTTTCTGCGTTTCGGCCCGCATAGGTGAAAAAAGATATCTGCCAGGGCTCATCTCCTACCGGCTCGTATTTGACAGAATGTCCGAAGGGCCAGTAGGCAACGCTTCCCGCGGGCATATCCGCCCATTTTCCCTTTATAAAGGCTCTGCCCGAACCCTTTTCCGAATATATAACAAAGCATTTGTCGGTGCCGTTCCAGTTTATGTTTATCTCTTCGTAGCTTCGGCCGAAGGTAATAAAATGAAAGGGCAGATCGGCTTCGCTTGCCGCAACCAGATCGATTATTTTATAGCCTCTCGGGCCGTTGTAGTCGTAGCCTACAAGTCGCTTTTTCATAGACCCCTCCGAAAAAATCAAAATTGTTAAGGAAAAAATCAACAAAATTTAATTGAAAGTTGATAAAAACTGTGCGATAATGTTAAACATACAGATATTATACTCGGTCTGAGTATGATTTTCAACCCGCTTTTTTTAAAACGGACTTTAACAATTTTGAAATTTAATTTTGAAAGGACGAAAATTTTATGAAAAAGCTTACAGCACTTTTCCTTGCCGCCCTGCTTATCTGCTCCTGCGGTATTTCCGCTTTTGCCGCAGGTACCGACGACGGAACCGTTTCGGTAGCCGACAGGGAAGGCGAAAAATTCTTCGGAACCGAAATTGCCGACGGTCTTATGAAATATGAGGCCGCAAACGGTTCGTCAGAGATCTTCTACGACATAAACGGCGACAAGGATATGAATATCTGCGACCTTGTTGCTTTAACCGGCGGTTCGGTCGACTTCAATCTGAGCGGTGCCTATGACGCCGCCGACGCCGCAGCCCTCCGCCTTATGCTTATTGGCGCAAACTAACGAAAGGTGATAGTGAATTATGAATAAAGAGTTCAAACGTTTTCTTGCGGTCGCTTTAAGCGCAGCTATCCTGCTGTCTTCTCTGCTTGTCGGAGGAGTAATGGCTGCCGATGAAGCTGCCGAAACCGCTAATAACGACTATACCGATATCGAGTCGGGCTACCTTTCCGACACCGTCGTTTTCGACTTCGATAAGGTAAGAAACTATGTCGCTAACTCCGACTACGTTATCGACGAAGAGGGTAACCTTCTTTACCCCCTCCACTCGAAGAACAATAACGCCACCGTTAAGCAGAAAAACTTTACGGTAGACGGCGAGACCGTTACCACTGCCGAACTTTCTACCAACGCGTCCACCGTTTGGATCCCCATCGACGAAAACGGTCAGCCATACATAATCGATCCCGACACTACCTACAGCGTTAAGATCACCTATTATAATATGGCGGCCCATTCCCACGGTCAGTTCTTTATGGGCGGCGGAACCCTTGCCTCCAATGAAAAGGCAATGAACACCACCGCTATGGATAAAAACTTCTACCTCTGGGAATACGGTAAGAACAAGTTCACCGCCACCACCGGCTACAACCCCTTCTACCGCTGTACCGGTACTAACTGGGATTCCGCCACCCGATATAACCCCACAGTTTCCTTTAAAACTGTCTCCAACTCCTTCCAGACCCTTGATTTCACTACCGAAAACGGTATGTTCTCTAACTCTTCTTACGATTCCGCAAATGCCGTATTCAACGACGACTCTTACGATTTCGGAAAATATTTCGGAATCTATTTCTCGGCAAGCACCGTTTCCTACGACGACGGTAACGGCACCACCTATAGCGGAAACACCGTTTATTACATAGATAAGATCGAGATCACCGCTAACCGCAGCCGCACCCTGGAGGTAGGCGAGTCCTACACCTTCAACTTCAGCGAGGGTGAGGTAATTGATACCGTTGCCAACGAGACCGCTTCGGTAGACGGCGACGGCAATACCTTCTATCCTCTCCACACCGCCGACACCAAGGGATATTCTGCTGCAACCCAGGAAAACATCACCGTTAAGACCGACAGCTATGGCGGAACCGAAACCGTCGGAACCCTTAAATTCGTAAACAACGGCAAGACCTCCTACGTCCCCACTGACAAAAATGGAACACCCCTTGTAATAGAGCCCAACTCTAAATACGAGGTGCTGGTAAAGGCCTATACCCTTGTTTCGGGTAAAGAGGGTCAGTTCTTCACCGGTGGCGGAGTCTACGAGGCGAATCAGGCCGCCTACAGCCCCCTTTATTCGGCATATAATAACGCTAATTCTTGGTACTACGTCGACGGAACCAGCGCAGGAAAGGCTTCTTCCGCTATGTACGCGGCCTATCCTATGTTCCGCACCGGCTCTATGAATTACGATAATGCGAACGGAAATATGTACAACACCGCGGACACCTCAAAAACCACTAAGCTCCGCTACTATTCCGACTTCGACAAAACCAACGGCGCCCAGTATGAAGAGACAAAATCCTCCTTCTTAACCTCCGATTTCGGCGAAGTGATCAACGAGGAGACCGGCGTCGGCACCAACACCTATAACACCGATCTTTGGAAATGGTATTACTACTCTAAGCAGGATCCTGCTATTACCGATCCTTATTCTGCCGAGGCAGAAGCAGCAGGTGTAGTTATCGAAAATAAGACCATTGGTGCTTATTTCGGAATCTACGGCGAAGGCAATATGATCACTGGATATTATGACGACGGAACGGGCACCCGCGTTGCCACCGCCTCCGCTCCCACCACCTTCTATATCGATTCAATCACCATCACCAAGGTCAGCCAGAACGTTTCGGTCACCCTCGACGCTAACGGCGGCACCTTCTCTGACGGTGAGACTACTATGGGCCTTACTCAGGCCGCAGACACCGCCATCACCGCCGCACCCACCTATGCAGATACCACCCTTGCTCTTGCAGGTTGGTCTCTTGCCAAGGACGGCGACGTTATCACTGCACTCACCCCCGAGCTCGAGGGCAAGACCCTTTACGCTATCTGGAAGACTCCCGTTGAAAACGTGACCTTTAACGCCAACGGTGGAACCCTCGCAGACGGTAGTGAGACCAGGACCGTGACTCAGTTTGCGGGAATTAAGCTCACCGAGCCAAATCCCTTAAAAACGGGCTACATCTTCAGGGGCTGGTCGACCTCGACCGACGGCACCACGCCCATAGTCGGCGCTACCGAAGCCCTTGCAGGCACCACCCTTTACGCCCTCTGGGCACCCAACCCGATCTCTGTTACTTTTAATGCCAACGGCGGTATTTTCGGCGACGGCTCCACAGAGCTTGCAACCGAACAGCTCGTAGGCAGTGCCGTAAGCGCAGAGACCCCCACTTATAATAACAATAAATTCCTCGGTTGGGCCACATCTGCCGACAGTACCGACTGCGTTACCGAAGTTACCTCCGAGCTTGACGGTAAGACCCTCTATGCGCTTTGGGGCTATTGCCATCCCGAAGACGGAAATTACGATACCTTCACCCGCACTATAGAATTTGACAAGTATAAAGTCACCGGTTCTAATTCCTTTACCCCCATAGGAGAAGACTACGGTGAATATTCCGGCGTTCCTTATTTCACCGTTGTTGACGACCCCGATGAGGAAGGCGACAGCATCCTCCATTACTATAACCATTCTGCCGCCTCTAACTGGAAGGCAAACTGGAGCATAACCCCCACTGTGGACGGTGTATCGAGCGATGCCGCCGCGCTTGATGGCGGCCAGGTGTTAAGCACCGGCTCCACATATAGAATGACCTTCCGCCTGCGTATAAACGATACCGACGGCGGCACGGCTTCTATCTGTATGTACTACGGCACAACTGACGGACGAAACAGTATTACCCTCAACCAGACCTGTACTGATATTACTTACCTCAAGACCGGCCTGGAAGCCTCTGAGGAATGGCAGGATATCACCGTGTACTTCGACACTCCTGCAGAGTACACAACATTTGAAAACGGCAAGACCGCAAACCGCTTGTTTGTCGGTGTGTTAGAGGCCAAATATCATCTCGACTACGACCTCGACTATATAAAGCTCGAAAAGGTCACAAGCACCGATCTTTATATCAATACGGGAAGCGGATATGTTCTCCACGACACCCTTGAGGGCGTTCCCGGAACTGAGCTTTCCCTCCCCGAATACTACAGCGAAGAGACCTACTCTCTCTACGATCCCACCGGAAGCGACTCCAAGATGATCTACGGTAACTGGTATGCCGATGAGGACTGTACCGAGACTCCCGTTATGAAATACGGTAATTACGATACAGCTCTTTATTGCAACGAGGTAACCAGCCTTCCCTCTGTCAGCACCGAAAACCAGGAAATGTATGTGGGCTTCGATACCTACACCCAGCGTACCGAGGGACTAAGCGGTGCCGTTATAACCGACGAGACCTTCTACTCCGGCTCTGTTTCCCTAAAATCAGTTATCGCGGCAAACGGCAACTCCGCCTTCGAGCTTAAAAACGACCATGTCCTCGACGTTGCAGACGGCAAGACCTATAAGGTAGACTTTATGTATAAGGCAGACGCCGAGGCAAGTTTAGGCATAGGCCTTGCAACCGGTCTTGTGGCAAACGGCGTAAATTCCTTAAATACTACCGTACTTAAAGCCGCAGACGATTGGACTGCCGCATCGGTCACCTTCACCGCCGACGGCGCAGTAGAGAACTCCGTTCTCGCCGCTGCCCTCAGCTCCGTAACCGGCGCCACCGTTTATATCGATTCTATGATAGTTTCCTCTGTTACCGAGTCTGTCGGTGTTGAGGCAACCACTACCGAAAACGGCGAAGCACTCCGCTTTATGCTTAATTACACCGGCTCCGATACCGAGACGGTAAAAATGGCAGGCGTGGACTATACCGTTACCGAGCACGGCGTTCTCGTTAAGGGACAGGATATCGATGCCGCTCTTAACCTCGAAAATACCGATACTGCAGGTATTTACCACTTCGCTCAGACCGATGTTTCCAAAAACTGGAGCGTTAATCCCATCACGGGAACCACAGTCTACTCGGCCTATCTCGAAGGCTTCGAGACCGATGACGACTATAAGGTCTCCGTCCGCGGATATGTAAAGCTCTCCGACGGTTCTGTCTTCTATACCGATACCTTGACCGCATCGGTAACCGACATTCCTGCCGCCGCTGACATCATCCCCGAAACCGCAGACCTTACCGATTATTACGTATATCTCCCTGCAGGAACCACCCTTCCTGCCGATGCAGATTATACCGTTTCTACCTATGACAGTACCTTTAACCAGACCTCTGCCGTAGAGAACAACACTATAACCGAAGATTCTTACGTGCTCTTCTCCGCAATGCCCGAGTTTAGCAAGATAAACGTTCCCTCCGAGGTCAAATACCTTGTTCATGCAGGTGCCAAGGCCGACCTCTACTATGGAATCGAGTCTCAGATAGTCACCGAAAAGATAAATTCCGTCGGTGCAGATACCGTTAATTATCTCTTTATAACCGATATTCATTTTGGTTCAAACCTTACCTCTGCTCAGAATGTTTCTCTGCTGAACCAGGCGACCCTTATGACCGGAATGGCAAACGAAAACGATAATATCGACTTCGTTGTTATCGGCGGAGATACCACCACCGGTATGTACGGCTCTAAAGAGGATTGTGTAAAGTGGACTCAGGCCGCACTTGACCCCTTCCTCGAGTGCACAAAGCCGGTATTCGTTCTTATGGGTAACCACGACGACAACTCTTACCATCTCCAGTCCAGCTCCAACACCAATAAGGAGCTTTATGAGGAACGTATCATCACCGATCTCGACTGGCAGAACTACATCATCGACCGCTACACCAACAAGGGTAACATCACCGTTGTTCAGGACGATGCTGAAAAGCGTGCAAACTCTAAGTATTTCTACTACGACTTAGAGGGCAAGAAGACCCGTGTTATCGCCCTCGACGCCCTCGACTATGAGGCTCGTTACGACGAAAACGGCTACGTTATAGGCGATCTTGACGGCGACGGACTCCTTGACGGTATGCCGATTAAGGATGCCACCAAAGCTACTGACAGTGCAAAATACTATCATGGCTGTAACTATTGGGGCTACTCGGCAGATCAGATGCGCTGGCTTGCCGAAGACGCTTTAGGCGGCCTTCCTGAAGATTTCGACGTTATCTTCGTTTCCCACATGGGTATAGATATGAATACCAACGCCTATGGTACAAAGATATGGTTCGGTGAAAACATCCGCGAGATCATAAAGACCTTTAACGCCGGCGGAACATATACCGCAGACCTCACCGACAACTGGGGAACCGCAGTCAGCGTTAATGCCGACTTCTCTTCTAAGACCGGTGATATTCTCTCCTGGCAGTTCGGCCATCAGCACATCGAACTCACCATCTACGAAAGCGATGTAGACCTCTGGCAGATCTGCACACCTTCCTCTAACGTTGGTCAGTCCGGCACACAGACCTACGAGAAGTTAGCTTCCGGCAGTGTC
>CAZRHF010000024.1:0-2693 GCA_964599835.1 uncultured Eubacteriales bacterium
AAGTTGCAATTAACGGATTCGGCCGTATCGGTCGTCTCGCTTTCCGTCAGATGTTTGGTGCTGAGGGCTACGACGTAGTAGCTATCAACGACCTCACCAAGCCCTCTATGCTCGCAAATCTTCTTAAGTATGATACTGCACAGGGCGGCTACTGCGGTTATATCGGTGAGGACAAGCACACCGTAACTGCTGACGATGAAGCAGGTACTATCACTGTTGATGGCAAGACCCTCAAGATCTATGCTGAGAAGGACGCTAAGGATCTTCCCTGGGGCGAACTCGGTGTTGACGTAGTTCTCGAGTGCACCGGTTTCTACTGCTCTAAGGACAAGAGCCAGGCTCACATTGACGCAGGCGCTAAGAAGGTTGTTATCTCTGCTCCCGCAGGCAACGATCTTAAGACCATCGTTTACAGCGTTAACGAGAAGTCCCTCACCGCTGAAGATACCATCATCTCTGCTGCTTCCTGCACCACCAACTGCCTCGCTCCCATGGCTAAGGCTCTTAACGATTATGCTCCCATCCAGAGCGGTATTATGTGCACCGTTCACGCTTACACCGGCGATCAGATGATCCTCGACGGCCCCCACAGAAAGGGTGACCTCCGTCGTGCACGTGCAGGCGCTGCTAACATCGTTCCCAACTCCACCGGCGCTGCTAAGGCTATCGGTCTTGTTATTCCCGAACTCAACGGCAAGCTTATCGGTTCTGCACAGCGTGTTCCCGTTTCCACCGGTTCTACCACCATCCTTACCGCTGTTGTTAAGGGTGCTGACGTAACCAAGGACGGCATCAACGCTGCTATGAAGGCTGCTGCTTCCGAGTCCTTCGGCTACAATGAGGATCAGATCGTTTCTTCCGACGTTGTTGGTATGCGTTACGGCTCTCTCTTCGATGCTACCCAGACTATGGTTGCTAAGATCGCTGACGATCTTTATGAGGTTCAGGTCGTTTCTTGGTATGATAACGAGAACTCCTACACCAGCCAGATGGTTCGCACCATTAAGTACTTCGCTGAGCTGTAATCCGTTATAACTCAATCTAAAAAACGCTATGCTTCGTGCATAGCGTTTTTTTGTGTTTTTGAAAACATTTTGCTAAGGTTAGGATCGACATTGTTCTTTAGATGTGTTTAAATAACAATGATATGAATACAGATTGCTCCTCCGCCTACCCCGACGGCGCAACCTTTAACATTGATGATGACGGCACTATTAAAATTGAAGGTAGCCGAACCGACTATCTTTTAGGAATTGAGCCTACTTACAAGGATACTCATCACGACCACGCTACCTTTATTCCCGACCTGACTTTCAAACTTAAATTTTAATTATCGAAGTTCCTTTTAATTTTATCTAACCAAGGGGTGAAGGTCCTTTTCGGATAGCCCTAAAAGGTTGGATATTATGGTGGCGTTGCCGAAGGTCTTATGGTCTACATTACTGTGGGAGTCGCTTCCGAAGGTGAAGACACAGCCCTCCTCCTTGGCGATTCGGTAGAAGCGGAGCTCCTCGGAATCGGCGATCTGCTGAGGGTCTCTCTCCCTCATACAGGCGATATTTATCTCTACGGCAATTCCCTTTTCGGCCGTCTTTGAGAAAAGACGTTTGCACAGATCGCTTGACACCAGACGAAGGAGAATCCCCTTATCGTAAGGACAGCATACCGCCTCAAAGGGGTGTGCCATAGCGGTGATATATTTTGCGACATCGCTGTTTAGTGAGTCTTCATATATCTGCGCCATATATTCGACGTGCTTTTCATAGGGCTCGTAACAAGCCTTGGGCATAACCATCTGGGTATGGGAATTAGGCATAAGGACGAAATCCAGCTTTTCTGCCGTTTCGCAGGAGATGGCAGGACGGCGATGTAGGGGGTCGTAATCGGTCTCGCAACCGAAAAGTATCTCAGTATCGCCGAAATCTACCCCTTTAAGCTCCTCCTTAAGCTTACAGATATGTTCGAAGTTCTGATGAACGTAAAAGTTCCGAGGGCCGTGCAGGCTGTTGCTGTTATTCAGCCACTCGTGAGAATTTTCGTAGGAATCGTCCCAGAAATGGTCGGCAAAGCCTGCCTTTTTTATTCCGACCTCTTTAAATATCTGCGCATAGGCCTCTGCCGTGGCATTTCTTTCACCGCAGGGCGACAGATGGGTGTGAATGTGAATGTCGTGGGTAATATTCATAATTACTCGTCTCCTATTAAAGTTCTGCCAAAGCCTTTCTGTAAAGGGCTATTCTTTCATCAAGCTTTGCTTTGTCGTCGTCGGGGTTAACGCTTACGTAGGTAACCTTGGAAAGACGGTCGAGGGTAGCCGGGCACATATCCTCGCGATAGTCGGGAATGATGTCCTTATTTGCCTCCATCTTAAAGGGGTCCATAAGAGGATTGAAGGCTCCGCGCTTCTCCATAATGGGGGTCCAGTGCTTATAGATGTGCTTACCGGTATTTATCGGAACGGTACCTGCTACGCCCTGAGCCTTGCAGAAAGCCTCAGCCTTTTCGGCAGAATCGAACTGAAATGCAACGGTTGTTCCGCAGTCACCCTCGATATCGTTGGAGGGAATAAACTCGGCAACATCGGAAAGAGCATCCATAATATACTTCTTATTTGCGCGGAGGTCAGAGAGGATTCCGTCCATACGGTCGAGCTGAACGTTCAGAACGGCGGCGCAAAGCTCGTTGGAACGAAA
>CAZRHF010000024.1:2703-23707 GCA_964599835.1 uncultured Eubacteriales bacterium
TGATAGATAAGGGACGCCTCAAATGCCTGACGGTTGTTAGTGAGAAGAGCTCCGCCCTCGCCCGAGGAAATTATTTTAAAGAAATTAAAGGAAAGTCCGCCCGCATCACCGATGGTACCAAGTCTCTTGCCCTTATAGGCGCCGCCGTCAGCCTGGCAGGCATCCTCAATAACGTAGAGGTTGTATTTCTTTGCAAGAGCCATAATAGCATCCATATTGCAGGGGAAGCCCTGAATATGTACGGGAAGGATGGCCTTGGTATGCTTGGAGATCTTCTTTTCGGTATCAACGGGATCGAGGGTCAAGGTGTCGTCGGATTCGGCGATCACGGGCATTGCACCTGCGGCAACGACAGCCATAGCGGTTGCGATGTAGGTGTAGGCGGGAACGATGACCTCGTCTCCGGGTCCGATACCGAGAGAGATAAGAGCAGAAGTAAGGGCAGCCTGACCGCTGGTCAAAAAGATGGCGTAATCGGTGCCGAATTTCTCTCTGAGCTTGGCTTCAACCTGCTCGGACTCCTTAAGGCCCGAATTCACCTTAAACATACTTCCGGTTTCGATCACCTTGGTAAGTTCTGCAATTTCTTCTTTTCCTATTCTGTACATAAATTAGTCCTCCATTTGTTCTATATTTTTAATTATTGATTTATAAAGCTCAAAGTCTGCATCCTTGCAGTAGGGCTGAGGATGACCGTAAAGAAACATACTAACCTCATATCCGCCACGGATAATTACGTCCTCCGTGATGAAATAGCCCTCACTTCCGTTTGTGTTGGAAAGTCCCAGCACCTTTTTGTCTTTAAAGTGGCGGTCGGTTCTCATTCCGATCTCACTGAAAAGCTCGAAGGGGGTGGGGGCAAAAACAAAGCTTCCGAGGGCAACGAGATTTTGCGTAAAGCTTACGCATTCCTGCTCGGTCTCGCCGTTTTCGTAGGATCTCAGCACGTCTGCGGCATAGTTCCTGATCATCGCGCCGTGATTTACCACGTGGGCTTCGTATTTCTTATAAAGAGCTTCCGCTTCGGCCTTGGGAATTCGCGGAGCAAGAGGAATCTTCACCTCATCGGAGCGGGTTTTAAGATTTACTTCCTCAAAGCTGTCGATCTTCTTATAAAGCTTGACCGCATCCTTTGCGGCTTTTTCGCCAAGCTCGTAAACATAGCTCAGATCGCCGGTCGTATTTCCGTTTGAGAGTCTGGGTCCGACGTCTCCTTCGGGACCGTTAAAGAAGGCGGTTATTGCTCCGCTTTCGTTTTCAAGGGCGTCGGTCATAAGTCCCGACCAGTCACGGGTTATCTCGGTATTTCCTCCCGCGCAGGTTCCGTGACAGCCGTAGTGGATCAGGTTGGCAAGCGGGGTACCGTTTTCGTCTTTAAAGGAAAACACCGTCATTTCAGGATCATAGGGTCCCCAAGGATTCTGCCCGAGGGCAATTCCGTTATTCTCCGCAAGCTCGCGTCGGTTTACGCCCACGCGGCTTTCCCCGGCGGCTACGCCCATTTTAACGGGAACGGGTTCCTTCATAGCCTTTTTTGCGGCGGTAAGAAGCTTTGGAGTGAAAATGTTATCACAGTAATCATAATCCCTGTCGCCCCAGCCTACTTGCCCCGCAGTGTTGGGGCCCGAATGGGTGTGGGTTGCGGAAATTAAAATTTTGTCAACAGGGATATTACATTCTTCCGATATGAGGTTTACAAGCTCTTTTGCATATTCGGTGTTTATAAGACAGACCGTTGCGGTTATCATAAGAGTCTCTGTGTTCCCTTGTTTAAAGTAGAAGGCAGTGGCGGTAAGGTCGTCGTTTACGCAGGTTGAATGTATATTCGGATTATAGCCGTAAAGCTGACAACCTATTTCGGGAGTTATTATCTCTCGGCCTACGCCTAAATAAAGCTTATCCATTTTACACCTCTTTAAGATACTCTACGCTGAGCTTAAGGCTTTCCAGCTGGTCTCCGTCGCAGAAATCCTGCTCAACGGCAAAATGCTCTATGCCAAGTTCCTTTGCGGTTTCGATTATCTCCTTAAAGCAGAGATTTCCTTTTCCAACCTCGGCAAACTTGGGACCCTTAAGGGTATATTCAAAGTCTTTAAGGTGAAGTATCTTTACCCTTCCCTTTGTGAGCTCTAAGAACTTTCTTACGTCCATTCCGCCCACGGCCAGCCAATAGGTGTCGGGCATAAAGTCGACACAGTCGGGATCGAAGCCTTCAAGGAGAAGGTCCATTACGGTCTTGCCCGAGGGGAGCTTAATAAACTCGTTGGCGTGGTTGTGATAGGAGAAGGTAAATCCCTTTTCCTTTGCTTTCTTTGCAAAAGTGTTTGCATCCTTTATAAACTGCTTGACCTCATCCTCGTCGGTGATGAACGAACTGATTCCCAGGTCGGACACGCCGTACTTTTCGGCAAGCTCGAATATCTCGTCTCCCATAGAGAGATAGGTCTTAAGGTCGGAAAGGTTTCCGATAACCTGAAGCCCTGCCGCCTTTGCGGCCTTGCCCATACTGATGATTCGGTCGGCACCTCCGAAAAACTGGACAGAGGTATAACCGAGGTCTTTAATTTTTTTAAGTGTTTCAACCGTTTGCTCGTCAGAACCGAGCAGATCGCGAACGGTATAAAGCTGTGCACCTATGTATTTCATACAGACGCCTCCTTTTTCATTCTAATTATATAATCGAAGCCTCTATAAGAAAAGGGCATAGTTTCCCGTAAAATTCGCAAAAATTTACAAAAGACTTGAAACTCTTCGTCTTCTAAGTTATACTGTTTAACGGGAGTTGAAACAAAATGCTTTACCAAAAATTATTACTTGGCACCGACCCTTATTTTGTAGCGGCAGGAAAAGGAATACCCTTTGAAAACCACCGCCACCCCGAAATAGAACTGAGCTTTTGCATTGAAGGGAGCTATTCGGTGATGGCAGAGGGTAAGGAATACCGCCTGAAAAAAGGTGATCTTGCCATCTTCGGTCCAATGACCGCCCACGAATATACCGCGGATATCGACCCAGACACCCAACGTCTGACGGTTGAGATAGGACCCGCTATGCTCAGAGATCATTTTGAACCCCTTGTAAGCCGCCTGAAAGCTTTTGAGATCCATTCCCTGAGTGGCGGCCCCTCCCCCGACTATCCCGAGCTTAACTCCTTGCTGCTTGAGGCGGCCAAGGCAGAAATTGAACGGCCGCCCTTCAGCGAGCTGATAATCAAAGGAAATCTATATAAAATATGTGCCCTGCTCCTGCGGCTCGCCTTTAGAAAGGACAGCGACGGCTTCTATGAAAAATCCTTAAAGGACGTCGGAAAGATAGAAAAGGCCTTGGAGCTGATATATAACCGCTATAACGAGCCTCTTGATATTGATTCGGTAAGCGCCGCCTGCGGCTACGGAAAAAGCAACTTCTGTAAGACCTTCAAGGCTGTTACGGGAGAGACCTTCCACGAGCTATTAAACCGACATAGGATAGAGATCGCCTGTCTGCACCTTAAGGAAGGCTCTAACACTATCGAGCAGGTCGCCCTTTCGGTAGGCTTTGCCGATAGCAAGAGTTTTTGCCGTGTTTTCAAGAAAATTATGGGCGAGAGTGCAGGAAGCTACAGAAAAAAGCTTACAAAAAACTGATACGCAGATCGCGTATCAGTTTTTCTTTAAGTCATAATATCTTCGGTTCCGCAGTAGGTAAGATCTTCGCATCTTCTAAGAAGAGATGCAGGGATCTCAGCAGTAGGTTCATCCCATACCGCGTGCTTAAATGGGCCGTTCTGCCAAGGACGGTTAAGGGCGATATATATTTTCCTTGACGCAAGGATCTGTTTCATACCGACGGTTATGCACCACTCAGGCATACCTTTAAGGTCACCCCGCTGATATCCGTAGGCGCTTATCGTTTTGGTCTCGCGTGATATGGGAAGGACTCGGGTACCGAGATCTGCAAATTCGTCGGGATTCTTAGGTTCAGCCTTTTCAGGCGGCTCGTTAAAGGCGATATGACCGTTTATACCGAGACCTCCGAAGCAGTAATCAACTCCGCCGAGCTCTTCAATGAGTTTATCGTACTCGGCTTCTTTTCCAACCTCGGGGAAATGTCTGTGATCCTCGTCCATAACGAGATCGGGGCGTACCCTTTCGTAGAATTCTTTATTCATACGGTATTTGAAGCTGATAGTATCGTTTTCGTCAATGGCCTTATCGGGTGAGATAAGATACTCGTCCATATTGAAAAAATGCACGTTTTTAAGCGACACACCGAGACGGTTTACCATTTCGGCAAGCATGGGATACTGCGCCGTAGGGCCGACGGGGACGATCATAACGGTCTGCTCTCCCCTATTATTGTGGTGTATTATTTCTTCAAGCATCGTAAGCGCCATATCGAAATAGACGTCATATTCATTATCGACCGTTTTGCAGTTTACTCCATTAATCGTCTTTATCATATTTTTCTCCTTTAGTCTTTAAACACTACCGTAGCGGAGGTTTTGGGGAGAAGCTCGATATACCACCATTTATTATCCTTAAAATACTGCAGTTGTGCCTTTGCTTCTGCAGGGTTTACAAGGACTAAGGTCTCGGTGCCGTCGGGGTCCTCAATAACACAGCCTGCGGGGGCATAATCTTTTTTACCGTTATAGCTGAAGATGCTGTCAAAGTTTTCCGAAAGTTCAAGCGGATAGACCTTTGAATAGGGCTTTACAAAGGGTGCGAAATGCCTGAAGGCCTTATACTGTCCGCTAAAGGAAAGTTCTCCGCTAAGGCTGTTACGTGTAATAAGACCGCCGCAGAAAAAGGGACCGACGTTGGGGCCTCCCATCTCATCCAGCATCAGATTCCAGCCCGTAAAGGAGGAGTAGCCGCAGGAGAGGGCCTTTATCATCATAAGGGTCCATTTGCACCAGTCGGTAGCATAATTATCGTAAAGGCGAGGGCCGCCCTCCGAAAAATGAAGGGAAAGGTCGGGATATTTTTCCTTTATAACCGTAGTTTGTTCTACGGCGCCTTCGTAATAGTGGAAGGCCACGCCGTCAAGAGCGGCGGCGGTTTCGGGGTGCTCATTCAAGGTCCACAGCACGCGGTCGGTACCTGCAAAATTATGATCGTAGCCCCATATTTTTGTTTTAATTCCGTTTTGGTCAAATTTCTTGCGCAATACGGCGATAAACTCGGCTTCGATATCAGGATGCCATATACAGGCAGGCATTTTACCACCGTTTTGCTGAGTCTCGGGCTCGTTCTGAGGGGTAACGGCATAAATATTTATGCCCTCCTCGGCATAGGCCCCTATAAACTTTACGAAATAATCGGCATAGCAGTCTATATATTCACGTCTCATATAGCCGCCGCCAATACTTCCGCCCGTTTTCATCCAACCCGGTGGAGACCAGGGGGAGGCAAAGAGAATAAGTTCGGGATTTATTTCCAGAATTTCTTTTATTATGGGGATTATGTATTTCTTATCACGGTCGATAGAAAAATCTTTAAGCTCCGTATCATTTTCAGTGTCGTCGTAGGAATAAATCTCGGCAGAATAATCGGATGCGCCAATGGAAAGACGGCCTATACCGAAGCCTAAGCCCGCCTTTGAATAAAGGTGGGTAAGGAGTTTTTTACGATCGCTCTTCTCCATAAGGCTTAAATTATAGCAGGAAGAGCCCGTGATCGCCACACCAAAGCCCAAAAATCCCTTCAGGGGTGTTTTTTCAGCTTTGGTCAGGGTTTTCACGCCCGAGAGAGAAGCTCCCGGGGTAACCGTTCTTTCGGAAAGTTCGCCGTATTCATTAGTCGTATAAAGTTTTGCTTCCATAATACACCGCCTAAAATGCTATTTATAGTAATTATAATACATAAAACGGGCCGTATCAAGGTAAAATACGACCCGTTAATTGTATTATTCGGCAGATTCAATTCCGTCGCAAAGCTCCTTGAAACGGGGCAGCCACCATTCCTTATAGCCTTTAAGTGTGGGGTGTACCCCGTCCTTCATATATTCCTTTCTCTGTTCATCCGAAATGGCGTTGAATTCCTCGTCAAAGAACATATCAAGAAGGTATATACCCAGTTTTTCTTTGTTGTCGACAAACCACTGTACGGTCTCTTTATAGCCCTCACTTCCGAAATAGGTTCCCGAATAGAAGGCAACGGGGCAGTTCCAGTTTTTCTTTACGTAGTCAACGATGAAGCAAACCGCTTCCTTGGTCTTTTCAAAATCCACCTTCTGCCAGCTGTCGTTTGTGGATATCTGACAGATTAGGAGGTCGAAGCTTTGGTTCAGATCAACCTTTTTAAGGCGGCTGACGTAGGACGCTTCGCCGATATCGGCAAGGGTGGTGCCCGAAACGGCCTCCTTTACGACCTTACAGCCATACTCCTCCCCCATCATTTCGGCAAAGGATACTCCGCCGTTACCGTAGGTTACCGAAGAGCCTAAAAAGAGAATAGTTTTGTTTTTGATATTCATAAGATCACCTTTTAAATAAGCTTTATTACAACACCCGGTTCGGAGGTGTCGGCGGAGGGCTGAGCAGAGGTGCCGATACTGTGGACGATATCACCGTGAATAATTATTTGTCCGTTTGAAATTTCCGACTCATCGGTAATATCCAAAGCAGTATCACCTGCTAAGTCCTGCATATAGACCGATTTAATTTCTCTTTCGGTTTTAAGGATAAGGTTCTTATATTCGCCGAATACACCTACCGTGTCGGCCTTGCCTATATTTGCGGTTACGTCGCATTTGGGAACAAAATAATCTCTTTCCCTTGTTCTGCCCAGGGTAGCTATAGAATAGACACTGTTGGGGTTAAGCGAAGCAACGCAGTAAGGAATATCTCCGCTTGAATCGGGCGAAACGTGCGGAAGCTCTGTATTCCTCGCAATTGCAGATGGTGCAGATTTCGTTAGCAGGCCATCTGTCAGAAAATCCTTGACCTGAACCTGTTTAAGCCAAAACGCCTCTATTTCCTCCTCAATTTTTTCAAATCTCCAATTATCCGAAAGCATTGTTTTCGACACATTAAAGCTGTCGCAAGAAAATGCAGGAGCAATTCGGTGCCACCGTGCCGCCCTTAAAACCTCGGTAGTCTTTGTTTTAAGGTTTCGGTGCAGCTTCGGGAAGGACATATCGGCCCTGCCGTCGGGCAGTTCTCCTACATACGGATGACGCATTATTCCGAAAGCAAAGCCGCCGGCCGCTCCGATATATGCCTCGTCTTCGCAGTTTATCAGGCCTTTATTGTTGCCCACAGCCTTGCCTGCATCTCCGTAGCTGCAAAGTTTTTCCATAGTCATAGGTATGGACATTATGGCAGGCACGTCGTAGGTTCTGAAGGTGTCGGCATAAGGAATAATATCCTTTACCATTGCCTGTTCAATCGTAAGACCGGGAGCGTGTATCCGTCCGAGATCGGTAAGCATCTTCCTGAACTCAAAGGCCGTCTTCCGATCTGACCAAGGAGATCTCTTTCCCCAATCTACCTTCCAATAACCAAAGCCTGACGCGTGAGCCGCTTTGAGTCTTTCAGTCCAGTATTCTTCGTCGGTCTTTTCGCCCATAAACAGCGGAGATTCCTGTGCACACACCCAACCGCCGAGACCCCTCCAGCCGAGAGCCTTTACCCTATCGGTCAGATTTTTAAGGGCTTCGGCGTTATTATTCGAATTCTTTACAGCCTCGGGGAACTTTTCTTCGCTTAAAATAAGGCTACCGTAGTATTCCGTGTTATTATCGAGCGGAACGTCCCAGCTATCATCCATAACGAGAAACAGATCACGTCGGGCCTCTTCGTAAAAGTATGCCCAGCCGTAAGGCTTTTCGGGACTGAACAAAGAGTTTTCGCAAATAGCCTTACGCTGTGCCTGCGGCTTGCCGTCGCTTGTGGCATAAAGCTGGGTCTGCCAGGTACAGTAGTAGTCGGGGGTGGGGTTTTCTATATCGGGAACTAAATTTATATCGGTTTTCTTCATTATACTATTTCCAATTCTCGAACAAAGCCTGCAAAGCTTCCGTGGGTAGCATACTGAGGAAGGGTGTCGGTCAGCATATCGTCAAGATTAAGATGCGTATGGCCCACCACAACCGCCTTTATGAGCGGCTCGCTCTTGATGTATTCAACAGCGCGAAGGGTCGGCTCGTCGGGAGTCTGCTGACGTCTTCTGTGTTCCTGATACCGATTTAGTATATGTTCAGGTGCACCGGTAACGGAAAGACCTTCTTCAGTTATGCTTGTATTACGTTTACGGGCCATTGCTTCGGTGAAAAGGGGGACGTGCATAGCGAGAATTATGGGATAGCCCTTTGCCGCCTCGGCCTTAAGCAGTTCGGTCTGACCGCCGGATATAAGATAATACGAATCGTCCAGAGTGACGATGTTGACCCCGTTTATAATGCGGGAATCGAAATAGAGATTGCTTTTTATGTGGGGTGCGATCTGCTTTATCTTTTCCCACTTATATTCATAATCTTCTTTAGCCTGTCCCACACAGTGGCAGAAGTCGTGATTGCCCGCGGCATAGATATAGTCGACGTCGGAGAAATGCTTATCGGTAAACGCGAAAATCTCGTCGGATAAAAAGTCGATAAGGTCGCCCGTATGGAGGACGGGCATATTGTTTTTCCGTGCATAATCGAGTGCTTTCAAGAAATAGTCCTCGGTGCAACCGGGATAGTCTTTGTCGAAGCAGCTCCGCCTCGGATGGTCTCCTGTAATATGAGTATCGGTGATATGAAGCAGTTTAAAGGGCTTTTCGATACCGATATTTATAGTAGTTTTAATGATCTGCAGTTCTTTGCTCATAAAAATCTCCTAAAATAGTTCGATACGGTAATATTAACATATTATGCGTCTTTACAAAATAGATTTTTAACGGTATAATATGGATAAATGTTATATTTGAGGTAAAGTTATGTTGTTTTCACCACTCACCGAAAACGGAGAATATCTATACTACAGAAGAATAACCAAGCCGTTACAGGGCGATATTTCCGTAATAGAAGTAGGCTGCAACCGCGTGTCCCAAACACATTACCGTGTGCTTAAAAGAAATTTGTTTATAATTCATTATATAATAAGCGGCAAAGGGGAATTTTCGGGTGAAGGCTTTGATAAGAGCTGTGGATATCTTGTCAGACCGGACGACCTCGAAGTACACAAGGCAGACAAAAACGACCCTTATGAAAGCTGCTGGATAATGCTACGGGGGGCAGGAGTGCCTGAACTGCTGCGAAGGTGCGGCTTACCCGAATATGGCGGAGTTTTTAATTTTGACAAAAACGATGCCGCCGCAAAAATACTTAAAAGAGTCATTTTTGATATTGAGCCACACAACGATTTCGAAGAGGTTGCCCTTATGCAGTCTGCCTTTTATGAGCTGCTTGCTCTTCACGCAGAAAGTGCAACGGATGCCGTTTCCCCCTCCTGTCTTAAGGCTCAGAGTGTTAAAAACTATATTAAGGACAATTATCATCAGCCTATAAAAATAAGCGAGCTGGCCGAAAAATATAATTTTACGAGAAGCTATTTATATTCATTCTTTAAAAAAGAATATGGTGTTTCCCCAAAGGAATATCTTTTAAACTACAGAATAGACAAAGCAAAACAACTGCTCGCAGACACCGCCGTATCCCTTACGGTAAAGGAGGTAGCTTTTGCGGTTGGATTTGAGGATCCGTTATATTTCTCAAGAGTGTTTCATAAAAAAAACGGTGTATCACCGACTAAGTTTAAGAACTTAAGCAAATCCTAAGCGAAAATAAAAATACAGACATAGAGTAACTTTTAAAAGAAAGCTATCTATGTCTGTATTTTATTACATTATTTCTCCGCTGTCCAAGTTTATAAGGATGGTTTTAAAGTCTTCGGTCTTGATCGTGATTTCTTTACCGTTTTTAAGGAAGAATTTACGCTCCCCTGCCCTTTGGCAGTTAATTGCGGCATAGCCGTAACCGACGTTTACGGGCTCCCCGGAATCTGTCCAGAGGTGGACGCCAGCCTTCATAAGAAGCTCCTTTGCTGTTACCTTGTCGAGATAGGGCATTGCATAGAAGACCGAATTATCCTTTTCGGCGGCGGCAACCCTGCCGTTATCGAAGAAGGCTATGGGAGACGCGGTATCGTCCTCCACACAGAAGAGGGGGCGATAGCCTTCGGGAATTTCGATATCCTCTTCATTATTTTTAAGAAGTGCGGCATCGGTCTTTCCCATATTCATACCGAGAAGGTCGTTCGTATGCTTTATATCCAGAGTATTTCCGTCGCAGTAGCCGTAGCCGCCAAGGAATATACACATTTTATCCTTTTTAAGGCCGTTTATAAAGGCTCTCTTTTCAGGGGTTACGATATGACAGTTTACAAATGCTATGGCCTTATATCTGTCCAGATCGGCCTTTTCAAGGTCTTTAAGATAGATGCAGTCGAAGGCGGCACCGGCACGGGCAAATGCATCGTGGACCTTATGGTCGTAGTCGTAGACCCCGGCTCTCACATAATAAGAATCGGCATCGTAGACGATAAGCAGGTCGGTATCGGTAGTATATGGCTTTTCGGAGATCTTATCGGCAAAAGCCTTAAGGTCTTTGATCTCGGCCATCATATGGGGAGCATCCCACCAACCGACCTTTCTGTAAATGTTGCCTGCTTTTGGGTTTCTGACCTCTTTCCACCAACCCATGCTGAGAACAAGGCGGTGGTCGTAGAACCAGAAGCCCTGACCGTAGAAGAGAGGCTGGAAGACGTTTCTGCGCATTGTGGCAAAGCTTTCGGGGAACATTTCGGGGTCGCCGCCAACAAAGTTATTAGTGCCGTAGGGGGCCTGATCCATTTCGGTGAGCCAGAGCTTGCCGTTCAGTCTGCAGGATTCCAAGAGGGCGCGCTGAATTGTAATGCCCTCGGGCAGACGCTGGTCAAGATAGCAGAAGGGGCCTGCAAGGAAGTCCAGCTCGGGGGCTGAATGAACCTTTTTTACGTCCAGATGACCGCCGATGGTCATATTGCTTCCGCCCGTGCCGAGGAAATAGCCGTAGAAAGCACCGCAAAGACGGGTGGGGCAAACCTCTTTTGTCGCACGGCAAAAATATAAAATTGCATTTGTTACAGAGGCCTGAAGGGCGTGCTGAGAGTCTATAATTCTCATAGAAAGTCTCGGATCGCGGTAGAGTCCGTCGTCACCCTTTTGGAAGGTCTCGGGGTGGAACTCGGCGGTATCGAAGGTGACCTCGGAGTCGTTCCAGGCGGCCTTTAAGGCATCTTCAGTCTTATACTTCTCTTTTAAATACTCTTTAAAAAACTCCTTCATCGGAGCAGAAACGTCGGTACCGAAATTGTGCCACTCTCCGTTTTTACCGTAGGCAAACTGAACCGACATAAGGGCTTCGCCCTCGGGGGTTCCCTCTAAAGCCTTTAAGAAGAGCACCAATTTTTCGGTAGACTCCTTAAGCCATTTTTTAGAGGCGTTGCTGACACGAAGGTGTTTATTACCGTCGTTGGCAATAAGACGGGACTGCTCGCCGTTGTCAATACCCTCAAAATCGCCCTCCTTGGTGCGGTAAATGATACACTCATCGGGGTTATCGCGAAGCCACCAATAGGGCGGATTCATATGAAGACGGATATTGATCTTAGCGTTCGGATTAGCGTCTAAAACTCCTCCGATCTCGGCTAAAATAGGCTCGGGGTCAAATTCCTCGGCCTTTCTCCAACCGAGGCAAAGCGAAGAATCGCAGGAAACGATATTAACTCCGGCTTCACCGAACTGCGCAATATTTTTCTGTGCGTAAGCGGTGTTGGAGCGGGCGGCAGGAAAATCGCTGAGGCCGTAGATAACGGGAGCGACAGCCTTTCCGTCTATATAAAGCTCGGGCTTATTGTTACTGAATTTTACCTTATGATCAGCCATCTTAAAGACCCCTTTCGTATTTTTAATTATATAACCAAGCAGTAGGATTGTCAACTCCCCAAAGCATAGAGAAAAGCCCGCAAAACTCACGTTTTGCGGGCTTTTTGATATTACATAGATTCGGGTGCGGTGATCTTGAGCATTGCAAGGACGTTCTTAATGACCGTAACAGTGGCAAGGCAGAGGGAAAGACGTGCCTGAAGGAGACTTTCCTCCTCACCCTTAACGCGGCAGGCGTTATAGAACTTATGGAACTTGGTTGCAAGCTCGACCACGTAGTGGGTCATTTTAGCAGGGTCGTATGCCTTGGCGGAGGCAATTACCTCGTCGGTAAAGGCGGCAATATGGAGAATGAGTTCCCTTTCCTCGGGAGCGGTTAAGAGGCTGAGCTCCTCGGGGGTGCAATCGCGGAGGGTTATACCCTCTGCGGCAAGGTTTCTCATAATACTGCTGATACGGGCGCAGGCATACTGAACGTAGTAAACGGGATTCTGATTGGTTTCTTCAACGGCAAGGTCAAGGTCAAAATCAAAATGACTGTTAGGCTCACGCAGGTTGAAGAAGAAGCGTGCGGCATCTATGGGAACCTCGTCGAGAAGGGTAATGAGAGTTATTGCCTTACCCGAACGCTTGGAGGCCTTTATTACCTCCCCTTCCTTAACAAGACGAACCATCTGCATTAAAATTACGTCCAGCTTGGAGGCGTCTACACCGAGGGCGGTGAGGGCGGCCTTAAGACGGGGAACGTAGCCGTGATGGTCGGCACCGAGAACGTCGATAGCCTTATCGAAGCTACGGGTCACAAGCTTGTTATAGTGGTATGCGATATCGGGCACAACGTAGGTGGGAACACCGTTTGAACGGACGAGAACGAAGTCTTCAGAGCCGAAGTCGGAGCCCTTGAACCAGAGGGCATCCTCCTGCATATAGGTGTGACCCGATTCCTTTAAAAGCTCCACAATTTTCATTGCTTCTCCACTATTATGGAGGGTACTTTCCTTAAACCAGGTGTCATATTTGATCCTATACTTTAAGAGATCGTCGTGGAGGCCCTGAATGTTTTTAGGCAGAGCAAACTCAACGAGGGCTTTTCTGCGGTCGGCTTCAGGAGCATCGACAAATTTATCACCGTGAATATCGGCGAAGGCCTTGGCGTGGGCAACGATATCGGCACCGTGATAGGAATCTTCAGGCATCTCTATTCCCTCTTTATAAAGCTGAAGATAGCGCATATCGAGGGAAAGGCCGAACTTATTTATCTGATTTCCTGCGTCATTTATATAAAACTCACGCTCAACGTAGTAACCTGCGGTCTCCATAACCGCCGCAAGACAGTCTCCGAGGGCGCCTCCGCGGGCATTTCCTATATGCATAGGTCCTGTGGGGTTGGCCGAAACGAACTCTACGAGCACCTTTTTACCCTGTCCGAAATCGCTTTTTCCGTAGTTTTCCTTTTTATCGAGCACGTCGGCAACGATATCGGCATAATAGCTGTCGGAAAGGAAGAAGTTGATAAAACCGGGACCTGCTATCTCGAAGGCTTTAACATAGCTTCCTTCAAGCTCAAAACGCTCGGTCAGGGTTTCGGCAATCTTGCGGGGGGCGTTTCTAAAGGCTTTTGACCACACCATAGCGGCATTAACGGCATAATCGCCGTGGTCGCGGTTCTGGGGCGTTTCGATTTTAAAGGAACCCAGCTCTGCCTCGGGCAGTACGCCCTCTGCCATAGCGGCTTTTGCGGCAGAATAGATTATATTTTCAATTTGCTCTTTTGCAAGTGTAACTATTTTTGACATTTTATATCTCCTTAATTTTTATCTCCATTATATTTTTACTGAGCAGACCCGAATAGACGTCAATAGTGTAGCTCATATAGATCTTTGCGACGGTCTCTGTAAACTCGGTAAGCAGGCTTTCGCCGAAAATTCCGATAACGAAATCGCCTTCAGGGGTATTATACAGGCAGGTATGTCGTCGTCCCTTCTCGAAGGTAAGCCTACTTTCCATTCCTCCGCTTCGTGCCAGAGTAACGGTGTCGCCTTCTATGGTTATTTCGGAGGTGACGTCCTTTGCACCTATCATTTCGCTTTCCTTGTAGATAAGCTTTATTTCTTTTTCGTCAGCAGAAAACTGCCCCGTGGTCGTAAAGGTAGAGACGTCGGACTCCCCTTCTGGATACTGCTGTGTTCCTTTAATTTCAATCAGTACTTCCTTCATATTTGCTAATGTCCACCAGATTTACATTGTCGTTTTTGATATCTTCACCGAGAAGAATGTTTGCGATCTTTGAAAAGCCCGAGGTTACGTCACTGACGAAGAATTCACGTGTCGCAGGCGCGGTTCCGTCGTTTAGCATATCAAGCTTTTTAAGGTCTTCTGCGACGGCGCGGGCGGTTGAATAGCCCATATTTATTAGCATTACGTCGTCGCCCATAATTTTTCGTATTGCGGGTTTTAAAACAGGATAGTGGGTGCAACCGAGAATAAGGGTATCGACGCCTGCCTCGATAAGGGGGGCAAGATATCGCTTTGCGGTGCCCATAACAACCTCGTCGTCGGCAGAGACCCAACCCTCTTCAACCAAAGGAACAAAGAGAGGACACTGAACGGTCGTGACCTCGGCCTCGGGCATATAACAGTTTATAAGCCGCTTGTGGGCTCCGTTATTTATGGTAGCGGAGGTTGCGATAACGCCGATCTTTTTATTCTTTGTACACTCTACAGCGTCCCTGACCGAATTTTCCACCACCCCCATAAAGGGCACGGGAAGGTCATCGGCAGTAGAAAAGGCTACGGCTGAAACAGTACCGCAGGCGGCAACGATATACTTAACGCCCTTTGAGAGCAGAAAATTCTCGTCCTGACGGGCGTAGTTGATTATGGTGTCGTTACTCTTGTTTCCGTAAGGAACTCGTCCCGTATCACCGAAATAAACGATATTTTCGTCAGGCAATACCTTTTCAAGCTCTTTAAGGACGGTCAGTCCGCCGAGTCCCGAATCGAAAACACCTATCGGTCTGTTATCTGACACAGTTTATCCCTCCAAATCCAAGCTGCTACATTTCATAATATATTAACATATTTATTTGAAAACTGCAAGGATATTAATTAATATCGATAAATTTTACTTGTACTTGAACAGTTGGAGTGTTAGAATAAAAGAAAAAACGGGTGATATTATGAATGGTAAAACAGAAAAAGCTTTGGAGCTTCATAAAAAAGGATTTAACTGTGCGCAGTCGGTAGCCCTTCCATTCTGCGAGGAATTAGGGGTCGACCCTTCTGTCATTTCCCGCGCGGCAGAAGGCTTTGGCGGCGGTATGGGCGGCTTTGAGCTTACTTGCGGTGCCCTTTCGGGTGCGGTTATGGTAGCTGGCCTTAAAATTGCAGACGGAGACCTTGAAGCACCCGCTTCAAAGAAGGTCACCTACTCGGTAGCCGACGAAATATGCAAAAAATTTACCGCAGAATGCGGTTCCTATCTCTGCCCCATCATTAAGGGGCTTAAAGACGGAAAAGTACTCAAAAGCTGCGACGACTGTATTGCGGTTGGAGTAAAGCTTGCCGAAGAAGCGTTGAAACTGTAAAAAGACATCCCCGACCAAATGATCGGGGATGTCTTTTATTTTGTCGTTGTATGCGTTTGCTACAGGAAAGATATCTATAATCGAGCAAAAAGCCCGTTACTCTTCACACATGACGGTTCCACCACAAAACCGCCAAGGTGCAACATACCAAATATGTTGAAGTGCAGAAAAACTGCGAGTTTGATTATAGCACTTTAAAGCGCAAAAGACAAGTAAAAAAATACCGTTATATTAGACAAATTTAACAATACTTACTGTACTAATTCAGTCGTTTTAACGTTACAAGCGACCCAAAACAGTTGCTAAAAATGTACCAAAACCATACAAATACACATTGATACTGCGGGAATAAATGATATAATATGGTCAAAAGGAGGAATCGTTATGAAAAAACCTAAGCTCAGCGATCTTACACTCAGAGAAAAGATCGGACAGACCTATATTATGAGAGAGTTCACCTACAAGCACACGGGTGACTATAAGAAATATTTTAAAGAAAATCCCATTGGATGTACCTGGACCTGCGGTGAGACGAGACAGGATTTTGCCCTTGTTGCAAACGATATGGGAAAATCGGTCGAAGATGGCTATATCGACGACCTGCAAAAGGACTTCAACAACACCGTAAACAGTCTTATAAAGGTTCCCGTAATACCGGTTATGGACGCCGCACAGGGCATTGGCGCAAAAATGCCGGGACACGCAGGACTTCCCTCAGCCGCCGGCCTCGGCACCACAAGAGACCCCGAGCTCGCATTTGAATACGGCCGACTTTTAGGTGAAGACCTGAAGCTTGCAGGCGTCCGCTGGATCTGGAGCCCCGTCGCCGATAACGCAGAGCATTTTGTTGATTTAAGGCACTTGTCCACCGACCACGAAAACAACGCGCGTATCCTGACGGCTCTTATCGAGGGCTTCCATGCTGCAGGAGTTGCCTGCGGTGCAAAGCATTTCCCCGGTGCCGACCCCTATGAATACCGCGACTCCCATTTTTGCACCTCTTCCTATGCTCAAAGCTATGAATACTGGTGTAAGACCCAACGAAAAGAATTTGAGGCTTGCATTGCGGCAGGTGCTGACAGTATTATGGTAGGACATAAGACCTTCCGTGCGGTAGACGACACCGAGGTCGACGGACGTCTTCTCCCCTGCACCCTTTCTAAAAAGGTCTTGACCGACCTTCTGAAAAACGAAATGGGCTTTAAGGGAGTTGTTCTCACCGACGACGTTGAAATGAAGGGCTTCTCAGCAATATACGGCACAAGAAACTCTTACATAATGGCGCTTAATGCCGGAATAGATATGATATTAGGACCCGCCGACCTTGATTATATCGACATAATCGAGGACGCGGTTAAAAAGGGTGAAATTTCCGAGAGCCGAATTGACGACGCCTGTCAGAAGGTTCTTGATATGAAGGAAAAATACGGCATTTTTGATATCGAAACCTATACTTATCCCACCGAGGAGGAGCGCGAGGCCGTAAGACAGGAGATCTATAAGCTTTGCGAAAAAATTGCCGCTAAAGGACTGTCACTGACGGCTAACAACATTGGTCTTGTTCCTATATCTAAGGATAAGATAAAAAAAGTCAAGATCGCCTATATCGGATATTCCGATGAGGTTTACGAGAATCTTAGGTATGCGGTCGACGAATTTAAAAAACACGGTGCTGAGTGTGAGCTTCAGAGAGATTTCAGCAAGGACGACAACAAGACGCTCCATGAATACGATCTTATAATTTATGCTACCTACATTGGAAATTTCAAGCCTGCAGGCGGTCCATATTTCTTTGATAAGGAATGCTGGACACTACAGAAAATCATGACCCACGAAATTGATAAGTCGATTGGTGTTTCCTTCGGTAGCCCCGATATATATTTCAACTATTTCACCGCCGCAAAGACCTTTGTTAACTGCTACAGCTTTAACGAGGAGACTATCCGAGGATTCGTTAAAGGACTTTACGGCGAGATTCAGTTTTCCGATTATTACCCCTTCCCGCTTAACCCCATAACACGTACCAATAACGTTTATTTTTAAACCGCAGCACTAACAAAAGAGACTTGTGTGTTACACAAGTCTCTTTTGTTATAAGAATTTTTTCATATACTTAGCAAGCTTTCTTCCCATATCGTCGTAGCCAAACTGAGTGGGGTGGGTTCCGTCGTCGGAAATTTCAATGCCCCATTTGTTGGATTCAACAAGATAGCAATTATCTATCTTTTCCTTAATTATATCAAAGGCGGCATATATTCCCCTGACTCTGCAGTATTTGTCGCTTAAGGCCTGCAGAATGAGGATGGGAACCGTGGGGAACCTATCGCGGACCCTTTCGATAAAGGAGGCGTAATGCTCGGCGAACTTCTCTATATTTCCTGCTTCCTCGTCGGCAGGCTTATCGAGATAGTCGTTGGTTCCGAGGAAGACCGAGATTATATTTGGTGTACGGCAATACTTAAAGTTATAATCACCGATGTCCGGAATGTAGCCCATATCGGCAAGCTTCCAGTACATTGTCTCCATACCGAGACGGTCGGGATCGCCGTACTTCTGACCTGCGTTGGAATACCAGCCGAAGCCGTCACATACCGCCATTCCGCCCTTAGCAACGAGGGCATAGTCGGTGTCAAGATCCTCTACACACTGGAAGGCATAGCTTCGTTTTGCTTCGGTTATGGAGTCTCCGATAAAGTGGATGTAGGGACGCTCCTCAGGAAGATAGAGGCTTTCGTTTTCTCCGATTTTAACACCGTTTATGTAAATTCTGTCCCCAAGACGGACGATGAATTTAAGGGAATGTTTGCCCGGTACGGTATCGAAGCGATAGCCCGAAACGATTTTTTCGGGGGTTACGGGGGTGCCGTCGATAAACCATCTTATACCCTCTCCTCCGCCGCTACAAATAAGGTCGATACGGTTACCCGTAAAGCCTACCTCAGCCATAGCCGAAAGCTTATAGGAAACAATCTGTGCTTCGTCGTTTTCCTGCCATACTCCCGTAAAGCGGAAGGCGGGATCGGTATAAGGCACAAATTTCAGAACTCCTTCTATTTTTTCAAGTTTCTTAATGTAACAGCCCTCGCTATCGCCGTCAGAAGCGCACTGAATTATAATATATGAAATTCCGGTAGGACAAGGATTTTTCATCTTGACACCGAAAAGCACCCTTTCTCCTATGCGGACGTTTGCAAATCCTGCATTGGTGTCAAAATCCACCTCAACACGGCTGTAGCCTTCAGGGATGTCCCCTGCTTCAAGCTCGAAACTGAAGGGTGCAAATTCGGGAATATAGGGGTCGCAGACGTTATACCAGCGGTCGGTCAGCATAAATCTGATGTTTTTTTCGGCGATTTTAACGTCCACCGAAACGGTACCTCTTTTTGAGGCGGGGAAATTCCACTCTGCACCGCCGATGCCGTTAATAATGCGGTCGTCGGCAAGCTTTTTAATGCTTAAGACCTCTCCGTAACCGCCCTCGGGATCTGGGACGGGATAGGCGGCGTAGGTTCGGTTATAGGCACAATGACCGTTGCCAACCTTCCACATATGGCAACCGGGTACGCTCTTAAGATAAGTATGGGTTGTAAGCTTGCTTGCGCCTTCGAGAAGATCTTCCTTTGCCGAGGTCTCATAGATCCAGTTTATATCAAAAAGAAGAATTCGACGGGAGGCAATATTCTGACCGAGAGAAAGAAGTATTTTACCCATAGGTAATTCGTAAGCCTGGAACTGATGAACGCTTTTATCGACAGAGTATTTTGCGCCGCCGACATATCTGAAATCGCTGTTATTGCGAACGGGATTAAGAAGAACTTCGCGGAAGCCCTTCCAGATTTTGCCTTCGTCATCGCTTATGGCAACGTGAGCGGCATCGCGGTTGGTAAAAGCATTTTCGCCCGTGCCGTTTACTACGCCGTTACCGGGATGGGGTGTCAAGGTGTCGTAGTTGGGCTGAGGCAGAGGCTTAGTATTGTTCCAGAAGGCAAGTATTCTTCCGTCGGAAAGGCGAAGGAGAAAAGGGGTTGTATTCACGCCGTAGAATACAGAGGGTTCGGACTTAGTCCAGGTATCTCCTCCGTCGTAGGAAAAGCTTTGATAAAAGGCGTCGGTGGAGTTGCGTATAAGCATTAGCATCTTATTTTCACTTAGCTCCACGGCATAGGGCTCGGTTCCGTTACCCTTACTCCAGCGAAGGCCCTTATGGGGATAAACAAGCTCCATCTGATCGGGATCGGCGATCTCGCGGCGGGTCCAGGTGGCGCCGAAGTCGTCGGAATAGAAAAATGTGGCGGTACGGGTGGAGTTGCTTTGCTGAGTAGTGACCCAAATTCTGTTTGTAAAGGCCGATTTCACAGGCAGGAAGGTATCGCCGAATTTCTCATCCGAAAGCTTGATTACTTCGGGGTTTGGGTCATCGGGGCCGATATTTGAACGCAGTATCCAAAGTCCGTCCTCGCCGAAACCCGAGGAATAAGTGTCGACGGCAGAAATATAGATATCCGCCTCATCGATATAGGTACAGGAATTCATTTTTCCTTCGGAATAGTTGATCTGCCAGGAAAGGCCGCAATCCTTAGAGGAAAGATATGCCTTCCTGCCGTCGGCGGCAAAATGACGGCTTTCATAAAGGTCGCCGTAGGCACGAATCTCGCCGTCGGGCAGGATGCAGATATCTCTGCGGGCGTCCTGCAGAGGGGTTGCGACGACGGTCGGCTTATAGATATGACCGAGGATGTCCTTCTGGGCATCTGTCAGGCGTTCTTCTAAATTTTTAAGATAGCTTTTCATAGTTTTTACCTCTCTCTAAGGCGGAATCAGACCCTTTGGGTTATATAGTAAATGTACCATAAGCCCCAAATCTTGTCAACAAAAAAAGACCCGAGGAATTACCTCGGGTCGATAGATAACAGCAGTCAACGCGTATTAGAAGAGATCTCCGAGCTGATCGTTAAGATCGTCAAGGGCATCCTGAGCCTTATCGGCAGCCTCGTTAAGCTGATCGATAACGTCCTTGCAATCGGCACAGACCTTCATTTCCTTGCCGCCGAAGGATACGTTATTGGGAGTCTCGTTAACGGTAGCGTCACAATAATCGCAGGTGAACTCTTCCGTCTTAGCACCGCATCCGCAAAGAGCCAGTGCAAAAACAGCGAAAACTAAACCAAGTGTTACTAATTTTTTCATAAATATTACCTCACTTTTTTCGGGCAAAAGCCGCAATTAAACTTTATGTGCAAATAATGCTTAGTTACATTCGGCCTCGAGGGGACCTGCAAGCTCCTTAAGGAAGAAGAGACGTCCGGGAAGGGTGGGAATGTAGGTAGAGGTGATCCAGGGGGTCTTTTCGTGACGGAGGGTCATCCAGAAGGAAAGCCCCTGCCACTGCATTCCGCGTCCTAAGATTCCGTCGGCACCGCCGATGGCATAGTCGGCCTTAAGGAAGAGTCCGGGTCCGATGGTGTTGGCTCTGCAGGGAACGAGAGGAGTTCTTGACTTAAAGCTGGTGAGAGCGTTCTGCTCAAC
>CAZRHF010000025.1:0-23439 GCA_964599835.1 uncultured Eubacteriales bacterium
AAAAAATGATGATAAACACTTTTTTTTAGTGTCTACCATCATTTTATCATTTCAAGGTTTCCCTCAGTGTTTTTTAATACGTAACACACAAAGGAGCGTCCATTTCAAGCCTATCGATAAGCTTTAACTCTTCCCCTACGCGTTTTAAAACTGTGATATCGTTCGACTGCTCGTTAGTACAGAAGAACAAACCGTCGATAACGTCGAAATCTCTCGGTCCGATTCCGTAACAAGGATGATTCTTAATACGCCTGAGCCTATCACCCGTAATCTTAAATTCGGTAATGGTTTCTGCGCCTCTGTTGGAAATATAAAGACGGTCGCCGTCAATTCTTATTGCGGCGGCGGTATTATATCCGTCAAAATCGGGCAACGCCGCATAGGTATCAAGATATTTAAGCTCTGATCCCTTTCTTTCAAACACACTTACACCAGAAATTATTTCATTGACGCAATAAATATATTTCCCGTCATCGCCGAAAGCAAGGTGGCGGGCACCGTGACCTGCAGGTACATATCCGCGTGAAATTTCGGAAAGATCCTTGTCGTAGCAGATTATTGCATCAAGTCCAAGATCAACACAGTAGATATATCCGCCGTTTTCAGCAACAAAATGTGTATGAGGCTCGGTCTGACGCTTATGCACCGAGTGTCCGCTATGAGTAACGGTTTTATCAGAAATTTTTGCAACATTTCCGGAAAGATAGTTCACAGCATAACGTCCAAAAGGTGTTACCTCTAAGTGACACGGAACAACACCGTCGGTCGATACGATATCGGAAGGGTTTATAAGACTTCCGTCATCGGCAATATCAAAGCAAAGAATACCACCAAACCGAGTGGATGCATCGGTTTCGCGAAGAATAATATGAGCTTTGCTCTCACGAATTATCATATACATCGGAAAATCAAGCTCGGTCTTATCGCAGTAGGTTAAAATACCGTTGTCAAGCTTATAGTGGTAAACTCCTCCGTTTTTAACACATGAACAAAAATAAATATCTCTCATTATTGCACACTCTTTCCACCGTCGATATAAATGCTCTGACCGGTAATATAACGTCCTTCCTCCGAGCAAAGAAGACTTAACATACCAGCACAGTCGTCGGGATCTCCATAGAATCCGACGGGTATTGAATCGGTAACCTTCTTGGCGTATTCGGGGTCGGATAGCGCGGCAACGTTGCGATCGGTATAAATGACTCCGGGAGCTACGTTATTTACCGTTATACCGTCCTTAGCAAGCTGTAAAGACAACGACATAACCATATTTGTCTGAGCGGTCTTAGAAGCAGAATAAACAAGCATATCGGGATGCGGTTTGGCTTCCTGAACAGAACCAACAGTGATTATTCTGCCCCATTTATTGTTTTTCATATTGTCGACCGCTTTCTGTATAAGCATCAGCGACGAAACAAAATTACAGTTAAGCTGTTTGTAGCATTCGTCTATAGAAATCTCTGCCCAAGGACGTCTGTACTGAACGGAAGCGTTGAGCACAAGAACGTCTATCGGAGGAAGTTTATCGCAGAAATCTTTTGTTTTTTCCAAATTACAGAGATCGGCAATAATAACCTCTGCCTCACCACCATCTGCGATTATAAGATCTTTAACCTCGTTTGCTTTCTCAATGTTTTCAGCGCCGTGAACCAACACACGGTAGCCGTCCTTCGCAAGACGAAGAGCAATAGCACGACCGATCCCTCTTGAAGAACCGGTAACAAGAGCTGTCTTTCTCATTATATCACCTCTTAAAGAGCAGTTTGGGTATCGTTGGGATCTCCGTTTCGGGCAAGATCATATTCTTTGGACCAATCAAGATCGCGGTACTCTTCCCCTCTCGGGTCATTCCTGATCCAATCCAGAAGCATATCAAGCATTTCTTCGCTCCAGGTATTCTTATCTATCTGCGCAGTCGTAAACTTGCCTTGGCAGATCATTTCAAATCCGAAATCGTCTTTTACGTGGGTCTTTGCCGCTCCCTCAACAACGTCGGCAACAAGATGTGACGGTATGAATAAAACACCACCACCAGCGCCGAAAACAACGTCTCCCGGAAGGCATACGGCACCGCCGAAGCTGGTTATATCATTCCAGTCCTTCATTACGAATTCACGAATAGGTGTGGGGTCGATACCTCTGTAGTAGACCTGAACATCGGGGACCTGCTTCATCTGTTCTACGTCGCGAACACCACCCCAAACAACAGCACCGCCATTCTTGGTGCGCTTATGTATAGCGGTAGTGAGATTTCCGCCTAAAAACGTACCTTTATAGATCTTATCATACATATCGCATACAACAACGTCTCTCTCATAAAGACGGTCGATGACCCACTGATTATAGTTGCCCTGAAGACCGTCTTCTCCGCCGCGTTTGAACTGAAGCCCGTGCAGATCGGGACGTGTGGGGCAATAGGTACAGGTAACAGCTCGTCCGACAAGCTTTCTGCCGTCGTTATGTAAAGCCTTCAGCGGGGCTTCACCACCACCTACAAACTGATTCTCATAACCTAAGACAAATATAGGTTTCCAGACCTCTTCAAGTGTCATTCCGTAAAGTGCATCGAGGTATTTATCGGCAACCTTGGGGCGTCCGTCGGGAAGGCGATCTCCCTTCCAGTCAGGTGTAAGCGCTATAACCGATTCTCTGTCGTTAAAATGCATATATGATTTCTCCTTTTTCTGTTATGAGTTCAGTATAACAATACTTACAAATTTATTAAATGGATTTTTCGATACGACATAAGGATATTTCAAAACTAAAAATAGTTGACCGTATGATGTAAATCTGTTAAAATCATAGCAGAAGGGGCGTGTTTTTCAATGTTTTTTATGCACGACGACCATATTTGCACCATCACAGAGGTCTTTTTAGTTACCAGAAAAAACGAAACTATCTTTACATCCAACAAACCTACACACTGCATTGGCTACCGCCTTGAGGGAATGGCGGAATTTTTCAAAGACGGCAAGACCCTTACCGCCCGCAAGGGAGATATCGTATACGTACCGCCTTATCTAAAATATCATCAGAAGGCATATAACGAAAGGGTTGTTGCTGTCCGTTTTGAGTGTGATCATAAAGGACGTGAGCTTGACCTGATAAGCATTAAAGACACAAAGCGAGCAGATGAGAAATTCCTTAAAATTTTCGAGATCTGGAACTCTGGCAGGCCCGGTTATAAGTATGCAGCAACTGCTTTGTTATACGAAATATTTGCCGATATTCAAAGTGAAAGCTACAGACAAAGCCCTGAAAAAGAAAAGTACGAATTTCAGATAGGACCTGCTATAGAATATATGCGCTGTAATTATTTTAAGGCGGATCTGACAGTGAAAGAACTTGCCGAGATGTCGAACATAAGCGAAGTATATTTCAGAAAGGTATTTGCGAAAATATTCGATAATTCCCCTCTTAAATACATAAACGACCTGCGAATATCCAAGGCGATGGCAATGCTTAAAAGCGATGACACCCCCATTAAAAGCATTGCCGCAGACGTAGGATTTTCCGATCCGCTGTATTTCAGTCGCGTTTTCAAAGAAACGGTTGGAATGACACCCAGCGAATTCAGAGAAAAAGGCTGACGAACCTTTGGTTTAGTATTGATTTTAGAAATAAATGTGCTATAATTTATTTAGCATCTATCAGGAGTCTTTTTATGTCTATAGTATTTCAGCAGGTATTGCTTTTACTTGTTTTCGTCGCGGTCGGTTTTACTCTCACCCGCGCGAAAGTTTTAAACGGAAGCTATTCACAAATAGTTTCAGGTCTCGTCGTATACGTCTTCCTTCCCTGCAATATTCTTAAAACTATGGGAACGAGATTTACGGTGAAATACGTTTCCGAAAACTATAAGACTATGCTGGTATCTGTGGGAATTCTGCTTAGCGTTATGCTGATCGCCCACTTTATCTGCAAGCTTATCTCAAAGGACAAGTACGAGCGCTACGTATGCGAATATTCGCTTATTATTAGCAATTCGGGATATATGGGTTATGCACTCGCCGAGTCGCTTTTCGGAAGTTCTCTGAGCCTCATGGTATTCGGTCTTCCATTCTCTCTTTATATCTATACCATCGGCTTTTCCAAGCTGACAAAGCGTTCGCTCTCATTCAAAGAGCTTTTAAACCCCATAATTCTCACCACCCTCGTCGGCATTATTATCGGTCTTTCGGGCTTTAAGATCCCTTCCTTCCTTCTTAACATTTTCGAAAAAGGAAGCAGCTGTATGGCTCCCTGCTGTATGTTACTTACGGGTATCGTTATCGCAGGCTTCAACATAAAGGATATATTGCTTAACGTGAAAGTATATATCGTTTCTGCCCTTAGGCTTGTTGGTGTACCTCTTCTTGTCGGCGGTGTACTGGGTTTGTTTTTCAGCGGTGAGATCGTCAAGTCGGCAGTTCTTTACACCGCACTTCCCTGCGGTCTCAACACCGTTGTTTTCGCAAGACTTGTAGGTGAAAACAGCCGCACTGCCGCAGGACTTGCCCTCGTTTCAACCGTTGCATCATGCGTCACAATTCCGCTGGTTTTCAGCTTATTCGGAGTATTTTAGGGAGGTTAATTTATGAAGATTGGTATTAATGCAAGTGTTTTTTATAAGGTCGGGTATTCAAAGTATTACGGAGAAAACACCTATAAAAAGCTTAAAGAAATTGGCTATTCCTGCGTAGATCTTTCTGCTCTCGGCGATCAGAACAGTCTCGTTTGCACCCTTCCGGAAGAGGAAAGCAAAGCTCTGCTTCTTAAGGAAAAGTCTATGGCAGACGAGGCGGGAATTGAGATCTGGCAGGCTCACGGCCCCGTAAAATCTCTCGCCCGTGCCCTGACAGAAAAAGAACTCGAAGATCTTTTAAGGCACACAAAAAAATCTATCAGAGACTGTGCAATCATAGGCTGTAAAAATCTCGTAGTCCATCCGGCGATGCCCTTCGGCTGGAGCGACAGAGGAAGCGAAATTGCGAAGGACACCTTTGATTTTAACGTTAAGTTTTTAACCGAGCTTTCCGATTATGCAAAGGACTACGGCGTTATCATTTGCTATGAAAATCTTCCCTGCATCGGATATTCCATATCTACGCCTGAAGAGATCATTGCAGTCGTTGATACAGTAAACCGTGATAATGTTAAGGTCTGCCTTGATATCGGACATCTCCTTGCCTTTTCTTACTCGCTTAAGGCAGGCGAAGAGATCAGAAGACTCGGAAACCGTATTCAGGTGCTTCACTGTCACGATACCTACGGCGGCGCAGACCAGCACAGTTTCCCTCAGCTTGGAGGCACAAACTGGAAAGAGGTTGCCGCCGCACTTAAGGAGATCGGATTCAGCGGCGTGTTCTCATTAGAGATAAATTTCCCCGACCACCTGCCCGAAGACCTGTTTGAAGAATCCTGCTATTTCGCATATAAGCTTGCAAAAGACGTAGTAAAAGATATATAGAATTTAAATCCCCTCTAACCGAGGGGATTTTTGTTATAATTCCAAAACAACTTTACCTATATTTTCGCCTCGTTCCAAAATCGCGTGGGCTTCTTCGGCCTTTTCCATAGGTAGAACCTTATAGACCGACGGCTTTATCTCACCGCTTTCAAGCTTGGGCCAGACCTTTTCTACAAGTTCGCTCAGCAGATAAGCCTTAAACTCGGGGGTTCTGTTTCTCAGCATCGAGCCTACAAGATGAAGTCCCTTTGTAAGCAAAGGACGAAGCTGTAGGTTCGTCTCAACTCCTGCCAGAGTGGAAATAACCACCCAGTAACCGCCTCTTGCCATATAAGGGAGGCTCTTTCCTAATGTTTGGCCCGAAAGGCAGTCTATGGAAACGTGTACGGGTCTTCCCTTCTCTTCCTCGATTTTAAGTACCTCGGCGACATCTTGAATGCTCGAGTTAATTATAATATCTGCCCCGAGGCCGCTAATCTTTTCCGCGATTTCATCAGATAAGACCGAAGCTATGACACGTGCACCGAAGGCCTTTGCCAACGGAATTGCCGCAGACGCCAGACCGCTGGCACCCGCAGGAATAAACGCCGTTTGGTCCGCCTCAAGATGACCTTCGATAAAGAGGTTAAGGTAGGAGGTCGCAAAGGCTTCGGGCAGAGCGGCCGCCTCAACCATCGAAAGACCTTTTGGAATAGGCATAAGCATATCGTATTTTACGGCAACATACTCTGCATAACCGCCTCCGCCGAGAAGGGCACAGACATTATCGCCGATCTGCCATTTGGTGACAGTTTCTCCCAGCTTTACTATCTCTCCCGATATCTCAAGTCCCATCCAGGGTGGGCAACCTTTTGGTGATGGATATTTACCCTGTCTTTGCAGAAGGTCGGCACGGTTAAGTGCGGCGGCCTCTATTTTAACAAGAACCTCATCATCCTTTATAACGGGATCGTCCACCTCAGACCACACAAGATTTTTGTTTTCGTCTACCAACATCGCTTTCATTGATTTTCCTCCAAATATTTATCCATTCTGCGGCTAAGCTCGGTTTCGGGGAATTCATAGCCTTCGGGTATAGCCTCGATCATCATTTTAAGCGCATTGTAAAGAGACGTGAGTTCTTCCTGCTTCATTCCCGTAGCACTTAGCACCTTGGAGTTATCGGTTATGCGGTTAAACATTCTTGCATATTCAAGCTGCCAACGGGTGCCGAGCTTAAGCTCAGGACTGAGTATTTTGAGGTAGTCTTCCTTATCGACCCAAACCGACTCAAGACCTGCTATTTCGCGGTAATATTCGGCAATTTCGCCCCAGGTGCGGTGTTCAGATGAGCAAACGTTGAATATATTCCTTTTGGCCTTCTCGTTAAAGAGAAGCTTTGCTATCATCATTGACACGTCACCTGCCCAGCAGAGGGTTGCGGGAATATCCTTAGCCTCTTTTGGAAGAACCACCTTTTTACCTCTTCTCGCTCTGCCCACGTTGTTTGCCGCCTCTAAAGTCACAAGCTGAAAACGCATTTTAGAGAAGGTAGTAGCGGGGCGTACTATAGTCCAGTTATCATAGTCGGACAGCATAAGAAGGTTTTCGGCCTTTGCCTTATGTATGCAGTAATCGTTTGACGCAAGAAGCTTTTCATCCTCAGAAACGTCTAATAGCCTGAGCGAGGTCTCTCTTACGGGGATCTCCTCGTTAGCGTAAACGCGGCAGGATGAAAGGAAAATATAATGCTCAGTGTTATCCAAAAAGAGCTTATAGTAATCCTTAAAATCGCGACTTCCGTATATCATAAAGTCTATGACGCCGTCAAATTTCTCAGAAAGAAGTTCGCATAAAAACTCTTTATCTTTAGCGTCGCCTTTAATGCAGGTAACACGGTCATTACATGGCTTTTCGTCTTCAAGAGACACCGCCGTCACGCTACAGCCCATATCTGTAAGATACGGCACGATATACTGTCCCATAGCTCCCGTTGAGCCAATTACTAAAACTTTTTTGTCCATTTAAAACACCTCATATTATTTTGCTGTTAATACGAACTCCTCCAACGATCTCACTAAGCACCTCCTGCACGGCCAGATCATGCTCATAAGTAAATGGATTTCGTTTTTCACCCATTATATATGCATAAAAATCCCGCATCATTTCGTCATATCGTGAGTCTTTGGGAACGTCTTTGATATCTAAAAGAGTTTTAATGTCCTCATAGGGCTTGTCGGTAAGCGTCAGGTCGGAATAGGTTGCGGTGACGGTGTTTTCAAGGGGCATAATATTTATCGTTCCCTTACTGCCCGAAACCATAAACTGCCGTCTTCCCCAGCCGTTTACCTCCACCGAGGAAACGTAAATTCGGGCAAGCGCCTTTTCATATTCCAAAACGGCAAGGTTATTATCCTCCAAATTGACCCCGTCAAGCTTTGTGGATTTAAGGAAGGAGGTGATGTTATCGGGTTTACCCATAATATAGACGATAAGGTCGACGAGATGGCTTCCAAGGATATACATAATTCCGCCGCCGAAGTTTTTAAGCCATTTTTTATATTCGGGACTGTGAAAGGTACTCATTTCGGCGTTTATAGAGTATATCTCACCGAGGCTTCCGTTTTTTATGAGCTCAAAGCATTTCTGCACGGCAGGATTATAGCGGTACATATAGCCGAGCTGTACCACAAGTTCTTTTTCCATTGCGTTATCCAGCAGGTGTTTATATCCCGTGAGTGTTCCGCTTGCAGGCTTATCCATATGAATGTGTTTGCCTGCATCAATACATTTTTGGGCTATTTCGGTCAAGCCCCAAACGTCACATTCCACAAGAACAGCATCGCTCTGCTCAATTATCTTATCCACCGAAAGCCTTTTAAGTCCTTCGTATCCTTTAAGACCTCCCCTTCTGCGAATCCATTCTTCATTTTCTTCGGCAAAACCGATAACCTCAAAAAGCTCCGGAAACTTTCTTACTGCACGCATTTTTACCTCAGCGTGGTTGTGTCCTATGCCTATCTGTCCGATTTTTATCATAAATTATCTCCAGTCGAAAATAGTCCCTATGGGAAAATGCCTGTCCTCACAAAGCTGAGTAAATATTTCGGGTGCATCCTCAGGCTTTACCACCCTTGAGATTATTGAACGCACATCTATTCTGTTGGTTGATATCATATCAAGAATTGCCCTGCAATCGTCGTGATGGGTCCAGTGGTGAGGATAAGATTCCACCTTCGGTCTTACAAAATTGTGGGCACCTATAAGCTTAATTCCGGGGCGGTGCACCTGAGTGTAATAATCAATACTACAATCGGAGACACGGGTACAACCAAGAAGTGATATACGCCCCTGCCAGCCGGCACATTCAAGTGCCTGATTCATTGCCGCAGATATTCCCGTGACTTCCACACAGGCATTTACGCCTTTACCTCTTGTAATATCTTTTACCTTTAAAACAAAATCCTCGTCAGACGGGTCAAGAGCATAATCGGCGCCGAGCTTCAGCGCCAGTTCGCGCCTTTCTTCGTTTAAGTCTACAGCAATAAGCGGGTTGGCTCCGCTTAGTCTTAAGAACTGCACCGAGAAGATTCCGAGAAGCCCCAGCCCCATAACCATTGCCGACTCGCCAAGCTCAAGTTCAAGCTTTCTGACACCACCGAGGCCCATAGAGGCGATAATTACAAGGGAAGCGTCAAGAGAATCTATATTTTCATCCTCGACTATGGTGAGGTCACTTTCGGGGACCACGTTATACTTCGTGTGATGTCCGTGGTAAACGAGCACCCTGTCTCCCACAGAAATCTTGGTTACCTTCTCTCCGATCTCTCTAACGTGGCCTACTCCGCAATAACCGAGAACCTTAGGGAACTTATTACCGCCTGCATTAGGCATTCCCATTATATTAGCACGCTCGGTGCCTCCGCTAACAGCGGTGTATTCCATATCCACCATAACAAGATCGTCGGTGACGGCTTTGGTATCCCTCGGGATAAGCTCCGCCGTTTTAGGTTTTGTAAAGACTATCGTTTCAGATTTTATTTTCTTCACCTACAGCGCCTTCTTTATATTATCAATGACGGCCTTTGCTACCTCTAACAAAGGCTGACTTTTATCACTTGCGGGGGTAAATCTGTCATTGCAGAAGCACATAAACCCACCCATTGCAGGGTTTACAAGTCTGGTTATTCGGCCTGCTTTGCCGCTACAGTGATAGCTTATAGGGGTCTTTATCTCTTTTTTCAGCATTATCATAGCCCTTATGCCCTCGGCCGCCTCCTCCTCGGTTTCGGCAGGTGTAACTATCTTGATGATATCCGGGTTTCGTTTTTCAATAAAGGAAGCAAACTCGCAAAGCTCTTCAGCCGTAAGTGCAACGCCAAGATGATTTGAAAGTAATACCTCGCCACCGAGAGAATGCACCCTTTCGATAAGGGCAGTCTGCCTAGCGATTATCTCAGAGTCCAAAACGACTTCTTTTGGTCTTTTTTTAAGGAATGAATATGAGGGATCGTAAAATTTTTCATTAAAAGCAGTTTTTGAAGGAAGGTCAAAGGTATACCCCTGCATATCAAGGGCGGCGGCACCTGCTTCAATCCCCATAAAAAGAAGTGCTGTTCTATTTTCTTCGGAATCGGCATAAAAACCTTTTTCTAAGCTTTGATTATAATTAAGAGCCAGGATGGGAAGAGGTGAAGCTTCGACTATTCGTTTTATGCTCTCTATGTTTTTATATTCATCTGAAAGACAGGATAGATGCAGATCTATTCCCGTTGCACCGTGTCCTGCAGAGTTAAGTATTGCACATATTGCCTTATCGGGAGTCTCCTCCTTAACGACCCCTGCAAACATAGGGGCCTGCACTTTTGCAAAAGATTTTCGCATATATAATACCTCCAAACGTTTATTTGCTATAAAGGTAACACAACCACCGCAAATAATAAATAGCATATCTGATATTTTTATCAGATATGCTATTTATTTGTAATTGACATAATTCTTTATTTTGCTTATAATCAAGAAATGAGGTGAGATATATGGTCGATAATATTTTATCGAATTTGATAATCACAAAAATTTTCACGGTTTCAACCATTTTTTCCGAATCGGGTGCAAAAGCCTCGCGAAAAAACAGAAATCGCTGGGCAATAATACACAAGTTTGAGGGAGAGACGGTTTACATTTCAAACGGCAACAGATACGTCTCTAATAAGGACAGCATCATGCTTCTTCCAAAGGGATGCAGTTACGACTGGTACTGCATTAAAGCAGGTCATTTCAGTACGGTTGAATTTGAATGTGACCTGAGTTCAGACGAAATCCATTGCTTCCAAAACGCCGACACAGACGATATACAAAAGATAATAAACACTATGGAAGCAAGACTTGTAACCAAAGAGGCGACGTATAATTTAAAGAACATCAGGGATATTTATTCGATTATTATTAAACTCTCGGGCACAAACAAAAAGGCGTACACACCGTCGGCAAAAGCTAAAAAACTTGAGCCTGCAATAAAATTTATTGCCGAAAATATCACAAAAAACCTATCAAATGACGAATTAGCATCCCACTGTGGTATTTCGACGGTATATTTCAGAAAGCTCTTTTCCGAGATATACAAGACCTCTCCCATAAACTATATCCATAAGCTTAAAATCGCCAAGGCAAAAGAAATGCTTAAAAGTGACTACAGCAGTATAACCGAAATAGCCGCGTCTCTTGGATATTCAAATATATACGATTTCTCACGCGATTTTAAGAGAGTCACAGGAATTTCTCCCTCAGAATATGTAAAAGCATCCCGAAACTGACGGGATGCTTTTTACTATTTCCAAAGCTCACGTTCAATATTCGGAGTAAGCTGAGCAAGCATTCCTCCGTCTACTGCAAGCTCCGCACCAGTTGTATTTTTTGATGCATCGCTTGCAAAGTACCAAACGGCATTTGCAATATCCTCAAAATCCGCAATATCTTCTATGGGAGTGTAATTTGCAAGATAATACTTACAGTTATTAAGATTATTTTCCCATCTTTCGGTTTTGATCATACCCGGAAGCACACAGTTAGAACGTATACCGTATTTACCGAGATCAACCGCCAGCGACTTTGACATTGCAAGAATCGCACCCTTGGATGAGCAATAGGCGCAACGGTTTTCTGTAACGCGAAGGGCAGTATTTGACGTTATGAAAACGATAGAACCCTTCCTATGTTCCTTCATCTGCTTAGCCGCCTCACGGGACATCATAAAGTTCCAGAAAACGTTTATTTTATAAACACCTTCGAAATCATTCATATCAAGCGTCAGGCTTTCCTGACCTATTCCGAGATTTGCGGCGTTGAGCACAAGAGTATCTACCGAATAACCCGAATTCTTGATATCATCAAAAATTGCGGTTACCTCTTCCTGCTCAAACGTTAAGGTTTGGTATCCCTTGGCAAACACTTCATACTTTTCTGTTAAACGCTTTGCGGCCTCATCAGCTTTCTCAAAATCTCGTCCGCTTATAAAAATATTATAATCTTCCTTTGCAAAACGTTCTGCTATGGCATAGCCTGTGCCGTAACAAGCACCCGTTATAAATACTGATTTCTTCATATTAGTTTACCAATCTGCATTACTGCCGTCTTCGTGATAAATTCGGGGAGTTGTCCAATTTCCGTCGTAAATCTTGTCCTTGAGGGCTTCTTCATCAAGCTCGATTCCGAGTCCCGGTCCTTTTGGCAGCTCAATATAGCCGTCCTTAATTACGAAGGGTGTCTTAATGTATCCTACACCAAGGTCCGAACGGTCGGCATTACCCGGATGCTCCTGAACAAGGAAATTGGGTATACAGGCATCAAGTTGAAGACAAGAAGCAAGCGATATGGGACCCAAAGGGTTATGAGGAGCGACGGTCATATAGTAGATTTCGGCCATTGCGGCAAGCTTTCTTCCCTCAAAGATACCGCCCACGTGACAGATATCGGGCTGAATAACGCTTACAGCCTGCTTTTCGATAAGTTCTCTGTACTGCCATTTGCCGAAAAGACGCTCACCTGCCGCAATGGGAACGGTTGTCTTTTGAGCAATGCTTACCATGCAGTCAACGTTCTCGGGCAAACAAGGTTCTTCGATAAACATAGGAGAATAGGATTTAAGCTTTTCAATTAAAACATTTGCCGCCGCAGGAGAAACCCTTCCGTGAAAATCGATAGCAAGGTCGACTCCGTCACCGATAAGCTCTCTGACCCGTGCAAAGCGCTCAATATGTTTATTGATGTTTTCGGGGTTTTCGATTGCCTTTATGGGCGGAATTATAGAATATTTCAGAGCAGTATATCCCTCTTTAAGGCGGTCTTTTGCAATAGATAGCATTTCTTCTATTGCAAACTCCCCTGCCACTCCTGCGCGCTTGATATGGGTGTACATACGAATCTTATCGCGGCATTTTCCACCGAGAAGCTCATAAACGGGGCAGTTATAATACTTACCCTTAATATCCCACATCGCCTGCTCAATACCGCTGATAGCAGAAAGCATTATCGGACCGCCTCGGTAAAAGCCGCCTCGGTAAAGTGCCTGAATGTGATGCTCTATCTGCATCGGATCTTTTCCGATAAGATATTCTTCGTATTCTTTAATAACTGCTTCTACCGCATTGCAATGTCCTTCGAGCACAGGTTCTCCAAGACCGTATATTTCGGTATCGGTGTGCATTTTTAAAAACATCCATCTGGGTTTGACTTTTATTATTTCAAGTCTTGTGATTTTCACGGGCGACACTCCTTTTAGTTTATTATACAATATTAAAACTGATATTAAATGCAAAAAATTATCTGATATAGAGCAAGAAAATACAAAAAATTGATTTTCTGCACAATTTATGATAGAATAACAGTATACTAAGACTATCGGAGAAGCAATATGGACATTATAAGCCTTGAGACGCCAAAGGAAACTGAAAAATATTTTGCTCCAAAAACCGCGAACTGCGAGCCATTTTACATTAACGAGTACGGAAAGACCTATGCGGGAACGCCTTGCTATCAGATAAGGATCGATTCCACATTATATTGCATCCAATATGTAATATCGGGTTCGGGAGTTATCGTCTGCGACAACAAAATTTATACCGTAAACGCAGGAGATACCTTTTTGTTACCTGCAGGAAAAGATCAGATATATTATTCTAATCCGGATAACTGTTTTGAACGAATCTGGATAAACTTTAAAGGAAAGCTTGCAGATTCGCTTACAGATATATACGGTCTTATGGACACCGTGGTTTTTAAAGAAATTAACAGTTTTAAGCTGATCGAAGAAATTCAGCAAACCTGCAAAGATATCTCTGACCCCGAACTCTACAAAAAAGAAACGGCAATACTGTTTTTGAAGCTGATTCAGTTTCTTTCCGAAAACACAACTCCCTACGAAAGTGAACCTAAAACCGTAGAAGAAATACGTCTGTATCTTGATCTTCACGCTATGAATAACCTGACTCTTAATGATATTGCCAAGCACTTTTCAATGTCAAAGGAGCATATAATAAGAGTTTTTAAAAAGACCTACGGCATAACACCCCATCAATACATTCTTCAGACAAAAATACGAATGGCGATGATAATGCTTTATACAACCGAAGACTCTATCGCGAGCATATCCGAAAAGCTCTGTTTTTCCGACCCACATCACTTCTCAGAAGCATTTAAAGCCTTAGTCGGAGTTCGACCTTCGTTCTACAGAAAAAGCTCTAAAAACTAAAATTTCCGCTCATTTTTGCTTTAGCAAAAATGAGCGGAGCTCTATATAAAAACAAAGACTTATACCGTTTTACCAAAACGGAAAGAATATATGTCTGCATCGCGTAGAGTTATTTTCATTATGACCTCCTTACCTCTGAGTTCAGACACCTTTCCGTTTTCGAAACGGACTCGGCGGTCATCAGAATCTCCGAAGGTCTCACAGCTTTGAAGGGCTACCCCGTCGTCTGCAGTAAGTGTAATATACAGATATCCTCTTGCAGAGGTTTCAAAGTTAATAAACAGGTCGTCTCCTTCAAAAACAAAGGGTTTCGTCGTGATAACCTCTTCCCTTTCGCCGTCGGCATGAAGGCTTACGAAGCCGTCGAGGCGGATGGTATAACGCCACAGTTCGGTAGGCTCGTCGTGCCATTCGTTTCGGGGAAAATATAGTGAAATCTCTTTTCCGACGTCGGGATATGCGGCGGCTGTCTCGATAATACCCAGAGCGGGATAGCCAACGTCTCCGTATATCCAGTTCTTTCCGTTTTCTCTTCCGGGACGTACAAAGGCTTCCGCAAAACGCTTGAATTTAAGCCCGTTATGGGATGCGATAAAGGTGCAATCGGTTATTGCAAGGCCGAAACGGTCTTCTCTTTCAAAACGGGCGCGGCGGTTTTCACGGTCGGTCAGCTCATCGTAGTTGGGAGTCCACTCTTTACGCTCGATATACCTTGTGGGAAAGCCAATCTGAATATGAGGTGCGCGGTAATAGGATATCATTTTATTTTCATACATTGCCAGATTATAATCATCATCGGCATAGAGTATGGGAGTGGATTCTCCCCACTTTATAAAATCCTCCGACTCTAAATATCTGATATCGCGAACCCTCACTCCGTAGCTTCTGATATCGTGACAGTCGATAGCGGGGCCGTCGTAATCGTCAGGCTTGTGTTGACCGCGAACGTATAGGCGGTATTTTTTAACCCTGTCATCCCAGAAACAACCCATCATAGAATCGTAGTATCCGCCCTTTTCTATGAAAATAGGGTTATCGTAATCAAACCGTATCCCGTCATCGCTGCAGAGCGCCCAAAGGGAGGGACCTGTGCCGTCGTGTTTATCATGGGACACAAGCGCCTTTATGCGTTTATCGTAGGGACATTCGGGGTTTGTATCAAGAAAAACAGACATAGGGCCGTGTTGAAATTTACCTTTTCTTCTGCAACCTAAAATGTTATTCTTTGTACTACCCTCAAAATCAAAGATACCAAGCTCCGGCTTTACCCAGTTTATTCCGTCCTTACTTTCGGCATAGCAATGAAAATATCCCGGGTCATCGGCGGTGTTTTCGTACTTCATCTTTCTGCCGATGTAGTAGAGACGGTAGATATCTCCGTCTTTCACAATGCTCTGAGAGGTGCTTCCGTCGCCCTCCCAAGGCTTGTCGAATTTCATTACCTGCTCTTTAATAACGGGACTGTGAAGCAAAAATTTCGCTGTGGTCTTCTCCACGTTTATCGTATAATCGTCGAAAAAGCATTCGCGACGGTTTCCTATGTACATAAGATCCTCCTTTTTAGTCTTTACTTTAATAATATCACGAAAGAAAACAACATTCAATATCAAAAGCGTTAATGCACAAAACGGCAGGTCACTGCTTGCCGTTTTGCGCTGAAAGGATATATTTAATAGATGATAATCTTTCTGATTTCGGCAAGATCGAGTTTGTCCACAACCCCGTCACTATTGATATCGTTTAGGTTGGTTACCTCGGCAGTGCCGCCTGCAATCATATTATTAAGCGCAACAAGGTCACAAACGTCAATCGATCCGTCCTTGTTAACGTCGCCGGGATCTGTATCAGCAAAGCGATAGGAATAAAGCTCGGCATTTGTAAGCTCAAAGGTGATTATTACGGGCTGATCGATGGCGGAAAGATCCCCTGTCCAGATAAGCTCCTGCTCGATAGAATCCCCTGTAAGTGCGGCACAGTCGGCAAAGCTAAAGCCTTTGACAACGTTACCGTCAACGTCGGTAAGCTGTGCGCGGACGGTACCCTCGGGAGCTTTGTAGTTAAGGATTAGGCGGTTTCCGTCAAAGGTAATGGGCGTGGTGGCCACCGTTTTACCTGACTCATCACCGACTGCGGCAACAAATCCGTCTACACGGAAAGAGAAGCGGTCGATGATCTTACCCGAATTATTAAATCCGCGGTCGGCAAAAATTGAATATTCGGTCTCTCCTGTTCTTATAGGTCCTCCGCAGGCATAATTAGAACGGTTTCCGTCACGTCCGAGTTCGGCCGACGGTTCGATAAGCATAGTGTTCCAGAATTTGAAATTTTCTCCGTCACGGCCTGCGATAAGATAAGGGGCGACCTCATATCCCGTAGAGTCTCCCAAATAGCGGGTCGGGAAGCCTATATAATAATGGGGTGCTCTATCGTAAATTCCTATTCGGTTGGTATAAAGCTGGTATTCGTCGGGGTGGATTCCGTCAAGGCCCAGGTTATCTTCAAGAAGTTCTTCCCCTGTCTTATCGGAATAAAAATCGATGATAGGTGCTTCGTCGATATTGTTCCACTTCGTAAAATCCTTGGCGGTAACTACGGCGATAGAGCGCTGTCTTCCGAAGTATTCGTTTTCCTGCCAAAGACGAAAATAGAATTTGCATTCTTCGTCCTTTTCACTGTAGAAAACAACGTTCTGAGAATCGAGGCACTCTGTGCTTGCAGTTTCCATAACAGGCTGACCGCTGTTTACCTGCTCCCAATGTATACCGTCCGAGGACTCAAGACCGTAGATGTTAAAGCCCCACCAGTTTTTCTCCTTGGTAACCACCATCAGAGCCTTATAGGGCTTATCGGGATCTGAATTGGGGTTTGTATCTTTAAACGCCGAGAAGCTGGCAATATGACCTCCACCGAAATTCTCTTTAATATCGCTGATTATAATGTTGTTCGGAAGGTTTTCGCCCTTATAATTAAAGTCGTAAATTCCGAGCTCGGGGCGGGTCCAGTTCTTTCCGTCCTCGCTTACGGCAACGCAAACGTTAAAGTAATATGTGACGGGATCGGTCTCTCCTTCACCGGTATAGCTATCGGCATTAACGACACCGTCATCAACGCCGAGATAATAGTAATAATACTTACCGTCTACCTCTACTATACCACCGTCATTACTACCGAGAGACTCCCAGGGGCGGGTATCCTCGTTAAACACCGAATCGTCAAAAGAACCGGTATAAACGCCGTTATTTATATCGTCACATTTAAAATATCCGCTGAGGTCTAATATCTGTCCCTCGTATTTCGGAGTCATTACGTTGAAGTCGGCAGTTGTGTTGTTTTTATCAATAAGGGTATCGTCAACGAAAAGTTCTAAGCGGCTTCCTATATCGGTTACCCCTATGATAGAAAGCTGATAAATATCGGCGGCGGTAAGATCTGCGCCCTTAGCAGTTTTCAAGGATTTAAGTGCCGCCATAAACTCAGAGTCTACGGTACTTAACAGCGTAGCTTCACTTGATCTTAAACGCGCACTTGGAGTGCCCGCGCTGAATTTTAATATAAAGCCCGTTTTTAAGGATGAGATCCTAAAGGCTTTGATCTTAGGATATATGAAACAAGGCGGAATCCAGATACAGATAACCTGTATTTCTAGAGAAATGCTTGAAGAAGCCTACAGAAACCCTCAGGACTATAAAAACCTTGTTGTGCGTGTCGGTGGCTATTCTGAGTATTTTTATCAGCTGAATGATGAACTGAAACGTGTAATTATCGAAAGAACTATTCAGGGTGAAATTTAAGATTCATCACCTAAAAAGGAGCGGAAACTCAAAGGTTTTCGCTCCTTTATCTTACGATGCTTCTTTTAATTTGATATCCTCGGTCACGCCTTGCGCAGTATCAAGCATATTCTCTGCAAATATGCCGTAACCCTTGGTTGGGTCGTCTACAAGGACGTGGGTGACGGCCCCGACCAGCTTGCCGTTTTGTATTATAGGGCTACCGCTCATTCCCTGAACTATTCCGCCTGTGGTATCTAACAGGCGCTTATCGGTTACCTCAATAAGCAGGCTTTGGGTATCGTTCATATTCCTTACTTTGATCTTGCAGGAATAATAATCGGGCTGTTCGCCGTTGACGGTAGTCAGGATATATGCACTGCCGTTTCTGACCTCCTGCTTCAGAGCAACCTGCGTAAGGGTGTCAACGCTTATATCGCAGGATACCGTACCGTAAACACCGTTTTCGAGATTCAGATCGAAGTCTGCTATCTTTTTGCCGGTAAAGCCTCCGCTCAGTTCTCCCGTCTTTCCTCTTTTACCTTTTGTATATGAATGAATTTCGGCAGTAACGAATTCTCCCGAGCTGAGACTCAAAAGTGCGCCCGAATCAGAATCACAAATTCCGTGACCGAGACCGGCTACAACGTTTGCCGTTGGACTGTAAAAAGTCATGGTTCCGATTCCTGCTGAAGAATCCTTTACCCATACACCCGCTCTGAAAATACCGTCTGATTTGGATCTTACGGGATAAAAGCTTACTGTCTTCTCCACGCCGTTTTGCTTGATCTCGGCAACTATCAGTTCGCCTTCGGATCTTTTGATTATATTTGAAACGTCTTCATTTGTGTAAACCTTTGTACCGTTAAGGGATATTATGAAATCCCCTACCTTCAGACCTGCGTCCTTTGCCGGGTTTTCTGTCCCGCTTTCGGTCTCAACGCCACTGAAACCCGATACAAGCACACCGTCGGTATATATTTTAATTCCGAACGGAGTTCCCATAACCGCCACGTAGGTTCGGTCGACCACACGCACGCTTATCTGTTTCGCAGGAATAACTCCAAGCACTTTCAGTTCCATTTTAAAGGTGTCGCCGGGCCCCGTTTCGTAGCTTACAGAGGAATCGGTATCGGAGGTATAGGAAGCCCTTATAGGTATAGGCGAATCCAACGCAAGGCTATCCCCCGAACCTATCGAATAGTAGTCTGAAAGATTAAGCTCAACGTAAATTATCGACGAAAAAATTACCGTGAACAGTACAAAGAAACAAACGGTAAGGCTCTTTATAACACATCTTGCGAATTTCATTTTTCATCCTTCCCCATCCTGCCATAATAATATTTGCAGAATTTTTCGGGTTATTATAAACGAAAAAATGTTAAATCAACAAGGATTTACAAGTATCGTCTCCTCGCCTATTATTTCTATGCTTTCCCAGGGTACCACCATATCGTCTTCCCTGCCAAACAGACCGAATGCCTTTGATTTCCCGAAAATCACTATAGACGAAAGCCTTCCCGTTTCGGTATCAAGCTCAATATCACCGACGAAACCGAGAATACTGCCGTCTTTTACAGACACCACCTGGCGGTCCTTGATATCCCCTATTCTCTGAATCATATAATCACCTCTTTTGATTATATGATTCAGGTAAAAATTTAACAACCCTTTATCTTGCAGATCGCGCCCTTTTCAAGTCTGGATACCTGCGCCTGGGATATTCCTATCTGACCCGAAACCTCCATTTGGGTCTTACCTTTCATATAACGTAAAGAAAGTATCAGCCTTTCGCGTTCGCTGAGCTTTTTGATCTCTTCCTTGAATGATATCTCATCGAGCCAGTTTCTGTCGTCGTTTTTATCGCCAACCTGATCCATAACAAAAATCGTATCTCCTCCGTCGGAATATACCGGCTCGTAAAGAGATATAGGGTCAACAACGCTTTCAAGAGCAATTACTACCTCAGCCTTTTCAATTCCGAGCTTCTCGGCAATTTCGTTTACTGTAGGTTCCCGTCCGAGGACTGCGGTAAGCTGTTCCTTTGCCTGCATAGCGTGATAGGCGGTATCCTTTATCGAGCGACTTACCCTTATTGCGCTATTATCTCTGAGATACCGCCTCACCTCGCCGATTATCATCGGAACGGCATAGGTGGAAAATTTTACCTGCTGTGTTATATCAAAATTGTCTATTGATTTAATTAGACCTATACAGCCTATCTGGAACAGATCGTCAAGATTCTCGCCTCTTCCCGAAAAACGCTGTATAACGCTTAAAACAAGCCTTAAATTGCCGTTTATCAGCTCGTCCCTTGCTTCTTTGCTTCCCTGCTTTACCCTTTTAAGAAGCTCCTCCTTGTCTTTCTCCTTTAGAATCGGCAGCTTCGAGGTATCGACGCCGCATATTACAACCTTATTTACGTACAAAAAAACACCTCCGAATTATATTTTAATTATTGCCTGAGTTTCGGTTTATTAACCCACTAATTATAAATTTTTAAAATTAAAAAACGCCGAGATCTAAATCTCAGCGTTTTCTTTATACACCAGTGTAAGTGTGTAATCGTTTTTTGATTCAGTGTAGCATTTAGCATTATTGATTACAAACTTTCCGTCAGTTAAAAAGGAAACTTTCTTTGCCTCTGCAAAAGAAACTCCAAAGCATTTTACGTATGCTTCTTTTGCTGTCCACAGTTTAAAGAACCGTCCCTCGTCGATACCGACGTATTTTTGCTCATCAACGGAAAAAGCCTTGCCGAAAAGACCTTCCCTTATCCTTCTGTGCTTCTGAATGTCGATACCAACAGGCTTTTCAGACACCGCAACGGCAACCAGCTCCTCCGAATGTGAAAAGCTTACATACTTGCTCTCAGACAGCGGCAATAATCTGCCTTTGCTGTCAAAGGCGATCAGCGGTAGAACCTCGTTACCTAAAATGTCGGCAAGAAGCGCTCTTGCACAGAGTGACTGTTTTCGGTGTTTATCCGGCTTTATATCTAAATACTCTTTTTGACCGGAACAGAGTGATAAATAAACATCGTTAAGGCGTTCTTCGGAAAAATCGTTAACTGCGCTGACCTTATAAATCATTATTTGACCTCTGCTATATCACAGCAGACTCTAAGCGCCTTGCTGTACACGGCCATCCGTTCAAGCTGGATATCCGAGACATCTTGGAAATCTTCTCCGAGTCCGTCGCGATAATCTTCAATTTCCTTAAGGGTAAGCTTACTGTCGTGTACGTGAAGGATGTAATAGCTCAAAAGATCGCGCGGCATCCTTCTGAAATCCTTTTGTATGCTGTCGTAAAGGTGGTCGTTAAACTGCTCCATTGTCCAGTCTACAGAGGCAACGTAGGCTTGAACCGACATACCATTTTCTGCGTAGCTTGCGGCATATTCAGCATAAAGCTCGTCCACAAGTATCTCGGTCTCCTTTTCGGGATACGCCTTTATCTCCATACAGTCGTATGCGCTATTGAAGACACATACACCTATAGCAAATTCATCGGCCTGCTTATGGTAATCGTCATAGGAGGCAAAGCCGTATTCTACGGCCTGAGCATCACTGGGTTCGGGATAACGGGTTATACTGTTAACGCTAACAAGATAAGTAACTTCTTTTCCGGCAAGTTCTTTGTTGTGATAACTGTCGGGAAGGGTCAGTTCAAGCGTGCGCTCACCGCCAAGAGGAATTCCTATCAGTCCCTTTTCGAAGCCTTCTACGGTAAAAAGTTCGTCTCCGACTCTGATCGAATAATTGAGCTCAGAACCGCCGTCAAATTCTTCACCGTTATACGTTCCGAAATAATTTATGTTAATCTTATCGCCTTCCTGAACCTCACCGCTGTCTAAATTATATGCGAAGTCTTCGCCGAAATAATCAAAATAGAACTGACGGTAATACTTTTTATAATCGTCGGATTCGCGGTCGACCGTCTTAGAAAAATCTCCGACAGTAATATATTCGGTAAGGTCATAATCATAGTAAAGCTGCGCTCCGTTGCCCGCAACGCAGGAAGAAAGGAATAAAAGTACCGATACAAGGAAGAATGGTAACGCTTTTTTCATAATGACTCCTTAATTTATGACCTTTGCATCGGGATAGATCAAACCTATAGCCTTTGCTAATGCGGCAGTATGCTGAATCTCGATAGCATCATAGCCCATTGATTCGAGGGTTGCATCGTACTTTTCGTCAAGCTCGGTTCGTTTTGCTTCAACCTCATCCTTAGTAAGCTCAGCATCACGGTTCTGAAGAATGTAATAAGCCACCAGATATGTAGCCATATAAGGCTTTATCTCCTGCTCAAGCACGGTGTTCTTAAAATCAGCAACGGTAGAGCCCTGGTATTCGAGAACGGTTGCAAGATCGGTCCCCTGGGCCGTCCAGTAAGACTCATAATCGGCCATAGCGCTTTCAAGAAGAAGCTCTTTTTCCTGCTTGGGATAATCCTTTATTTTTGCAGAATCAACAATATTGTAGAAAAGACAAACACCTATAGCAAACTCGTCGGCCTTTTTCTCGTAATCGGATAACGACTCAAAGCCGAATTTCACGGCGTCCTCCTCGGTTGGATCGCCAAGCTTGGTAGCAAAATTGATCTTAACGACGAAAACAACGTCCTGTCCTGCAAGATCTTCGTTCTGGTAAGACTCAGGGAAGGTAAGATTGAGGTTTACGGTATCGCCGATCTTAGCGCCGATAAGTCCGTCCTCAAAGCCGTCGATAAAAGTATCAGAGCCGATGGTAAGGTCGTAATTTGATGAGGTTCCGCCCTCAAAGGCAACACCGTCCTTAAGGCCCTTATAATTGATGTTTGCGGTGTCGCCGAGCTCAATATAACCCTCGTTAGTCTCATAAGCAAGCTCGGTTCCGAAGGTCTCGTTATAAAAGCTCAAATATGCGTCTTTATATTCGTCGGATTTACGGTCTACCGTCTTAATATACTGACCGAGGGTCACGTATTTGGAAATATCGTAATCGTAATAAAGTCCGGAGGCCTTAGAACAAGCGGTAATGGACAAAATAAGTAACATGACTGCCATAAACAGAGAAATAATTCTTTTCATTTACATATCTTCCTTTAACTGATTTAATGATGAAGCCTTCAAAAATGCATTTATAAAGCCGTCGAGATCTCCGTCCATAACGGCGTTTACGTTTCCGCTTTCAAAGGAGGTGCGGTGATCCTTAACAAGAGTATACGGCATAAATACGTAGGAACGTATCTGTGAGCCCCAGGCGATCTCCTTCTGAACACCCTTGATATCTTCTATCTTATCAAGATGCTCCCTTTCCTTTATCTCAATAAGCTTTGATTTAAGCATTTTCATAGCCATTTCACGGTTTTGGTGCTGACTGCGCTCGTTCTGACATGCAACCACTATACCGGTTGGAATATGGGTGATACGCACAGCTGAATCGGTTTTATTAATGTGCTGACCGCCTGCACCGCTGGAACGGTAGGTGTCAATTCTAAGATCATCATCG
>CAZRHF010000026.1:0-23118 GCA_964599835.1 uncultured Eubacteriales bacterium
CCTTGGGAGCGATCATAATTACGTTACAGTCGTCGCGGACAACGATCTGCTGGAAGTGGATGTTGAAGCCGTGGGCGAAGGCAACGGTCATTCCCTCGCGAAGGTTGGGAGCGATCTCGTTCTTATAGACCTTTGCCTGATACTCGTCGTTGATGAGGATCATAACGATGTCGGCCTTCTTGGTAGCCTCGGCAGTGGTGTAGACCTCGAAGCCGTCAGCCTCAGCCTTAATAGCGCTTTTGGAGCCGGTGTAGAGACCGATGATCACCTTTACGCCCGAATCGCGAAGATTCTTTGCGTGAGCGTGGCCCTGAGAGCCGTAGCCGATGATTGCGACGGTTTTTCCGTCTAAAAGGGCGAGGTTACAATCTGATTCGTAGAACATTCTTTGGGTTGACATTTTGAATTTCTCCTTTGTTTTCAAAAATATATTTTAATATTTTTTATAGACGTTTAAGTATCCCATATCCATTTCCTTGAGGGAGTCGGCACCGCGCGAGAGGGCTACCACACCTGTACGGCACATTTCAATAATACCGCAGGGCTTAACGACGTTTATAAAGGTGTCAAGCTTTGTGGAATCGCCTGTAACTTCAATACAGAAAGATTCGGGTGCGTAGTCGATTATGTTTGCCTTAAAAATGTTTACGGCATCCATAATCTCCTGATGGCGCTCGGAAGAGTTTCTTATCTTTATGAGAAGAAGCTCGCGGATAAGGGAGCTTTCATAAGGCATTTCGCTTATGGAAACGACCTCGTGAAGGCGGTTAAGCTGAAGAACTATCTGCTTTTTGGTGTATTCGTCGCCAGTTGCGGTAATGGTCATACGGGAGACACCCTCGGTCTCGGTTGCCGAAACGGTGAGGCTATCGATGTTGAAGCCTCTTCGGGAGAACATCGAAGCAACACGGGACAGTACGCCGAATTTGTTCCATACTCTGATTGATAATACGAACTGTTTCATCTGTGTTCTCCTTTCCTTAGAGGTTTATGTCTTTCTTTTTAACTATCATCTGGTCAACGGTGCCTCCGGGAGGTGTCATGGGAAGAACCATTTCGTCCATATCGATGTGACAGTCGATAACGGCGGGACCGCCCTTTGCAAAGGCTTCGGAGAAGGCCTTTTCGAATTCGGCCATAGTGTTACATTCGTAACCGTCGGCTCCGAAGGCTTCGGCCAGTTTTTTGAAGTTGGTCTTGCGGCCTAAGGTAGTATTGGAATAGTGCTTCTGATAGAAGATGCTCTGCCACTGACGAACCATTCCCAGAACGCCGTTGTTCATAAGGACGACGATTACGGGAACGTCGAAGGAAACAGCGGTTGCAAGCTCGTTAAGATTCATTCCGAAGCTTCCGTCGCCCGTAAAGAGGACGGTCTTTCTTCCCGTTCCTACGGCAGAACCGATGGCGGCGCCGAGACCGTAGCCCATAGTTCCCAGTCCGCCCGAGGTGACGAAGGTTCGGGGGGTCTGGAAGCGGTAACGCTGAGCCGTCCACATCTGATGCTGTCCTACGTCGGTGGCGATTACGGTATTATCGTCGGTATATTTTCCGACACAGTCGATTATCTGATAGGGACGCATATCGTCGGGGTTAAAGTTGGGGTTAACGTCGCGCTGTTTGAACTGCTCGACCTTGGCACGCCACTCTTCGTTATTCTTTTCCTTTACAGCCTTTATGAGGCGGGCGGTGGCATCCTTAACGTCGGCGATGATGCCGAGATATGCGGGGATGTTTTTGCCGAGCTCTGCAGGCTCGATGTCAATGTGAATGATACGGGCGCCCGAAGCAAACTTTTTCTTATTGCCAGTAGCGCGGTCGGAGAATCGAACGCCAAGGGCGATTATAACGTCGGCCTCGGCCATAGCACGAGAGGCGGCAAAGGTTCCGTGCATTCCCTGCATACCGAGAGAGTTTTTATGATCTCTGGAAATTGCAGAAAGGCCCATCATAGAACAGCCTACGGGGGCATCGATCTTTTCGGAAAGCTCTACGACCTCTTTTGCGGCGTCGCCGATGACAACACCGCCGCCGCAGTATATGTAGGGTCTTCTTGCCTCGCCTATTATGTCGGCGGCCGCTTCGATGTTTTCGTCGGCAGCAAGCTCCAAGGGATAAGGCTCGGTCACGGGGTGAACCTCATATTCGCAGGAAGCAAGCTGAACGTCCTTGGGTACGTCTATGAGGACGGGACCGGGACGGCCTGATTTTGCAATAGTAAAGGCCTCGCGTATTGTATCGGCAAGCTCGTCAACACTCTTGACAAAGTAGTTATGCTTTGTGATAGGAATGGTGATTCCCATAATGTCGACCTCCTGAAAGGAGTCGCGTCCGATAAGGTCGGTGGAGACGTTTCCCGTAATGGCTACGACAGGGACCGAGTCGAGCATTGCGGTGGCAATTCCCGTAACAAGGTTTGTGGCACCGGGACCTGAGGTTGCGATAACGACGCCTACCTCACCGGTAGCTCTTGCATATCCGTCGGCGGCATGGGCGGCGCCCTGCTCGTGAGCGGTTATGATATGTTCAATTCGGTCGGAATTGTTGTAGAGCTCGTCATAGATATTGAGAACCGCACCGCCGGGATAACCGAAGGCGGTCTTGCACCCTTGTTCTATAAGGGTTTCGATTATTATCTGTGCGCCTGTTAACTTCATAACTTTTCCCTTTCAATTAAAATAGGTCTATGTCTCCCGGTGGAGCCATAGACCTTTAGAAAATAAAATTTATCCGCTGAAAAAAACAATAATACCGATAAACTTATTTCTGGCTGAAGGCACGACCGGACTGACCGTTATTCACCACTAGTACGAGGGTAATAACAGCTAGTAGGACTATGCTTTCGATACCAAAAATAAACATAACGATCTTGCTCCTTCGCAACTTGAAAAACAGTTTAACACACTAAAGAGCATTTGTCAATAGTTTTTAATTACTTTTTACCTTTAAAATCAAGAATTTTTCGAAAAACGCGGTGGCAGTTTCGACGGTCGTCAAAAGCGAAGAAGTTCTCTATGCGTTTTCGGTAGAATTCTTTAAGTCTGCAATCGGTTTCCATATACTCGATAAGGCGGTCTACCGTAGAATCAAGGGTATATTCCACCTCGCCGAAGCCGTCCCGCTCGTCGTCAAAATAGCCCTTCTGACACACGTGGTCGCCGGCAAAGAACCGTTCTTCGTCGAAGTGGGTATAAACTATAGGCTTACGAAGATACGCAAAGTCGAAGGCTGCCGAAGAATAGTCGGTGAGAAGCAAGGCGCTACGGTTATATATTTCGGTATACCCTACCCTTTTATCGACAAAATTCACATACTCATTGCCTTCAAAAAGACCGATATGAGGGCGGAGGTTTGGATGGGGAAAGAAATCTATTTTATAGCCAAGCCTTTTCGCCGCTGAGATAAGCCGACCGTCGTTTATGAGCCCGTTATAAAAACGGTAGTAGTCGCTTTGAATAAAGTTCGGCAGAAGCCGCCATATATCGGTGTTCTTATCCCAGGAGGAACAAAGATATTTTCTCCAGGTGGGCATAATTACGATTCGTTTCTCAGCTTTGTTTTCCAGCCTGTCAAAGCGCGGGAAGCCTGTAAGCCAGACCCTATCCGAACCGTAGAAATAATCACCTTCGATTATTGATCTGTATTCGGCGGTAGTTGCGCAGACAAAGCCGTAGAAATTCTTACCATAAAGGTTAAGCCAGTCGGAAACATCGTTTTTAGTAATGCCGTGCTGAAGGAATATTCTTTTCTTCACCGAAATTATATCCTTATAGGCGGCTGTGCGGCTGCCGAAAGGGCAAAATATTTCATTTTCGGCATGGCTGGAAATTATAAAATCGGAAAGAAGCAGACATAGTTTATGCTTACGGGAGTTTCGCTTTATTACCTTCTTATTCTTCCCAAGCCGTTTAAAGTCGGCGCAGTTTTCGTCCAAAACGTATCGTGCATCTATTTCTGGATGCTTTTTACATATATAGTCGAAAAGAGCTTCGCCGTTATCCCCTGCCATTGTGGCGCGGTCGGATATGACCCAAACAGGTCTTGATTTAAAAAACTTATTTATGTGATACCATATTCTGTAAAGGACGGCAGAACGGAGCTTTTTAATTTTACAAAGCTCCTTAAGAAGCTTTATTTCGGCTTTAAACGGCTCGGTTTTGCGGTGCTTTTCTATTATAATTTTACCCGATCTGTAATATACCTTAAAACCGTTACTGAAAAAGCAACTGCCCTTTAAGTTCTCGCAAAGGGGAACGAACTGACGGAAAACAAGGCGTCCCAGTGCTACTGTAGAGCCGTCGGTTTGTGCCGCAATTTTAATTTCGGTTCTGTCGGTAATTTCGGATAAAGGAAGAGCTAATTTAAAGGCATAGTTCTTTTGTATCTCAAACCCGAGGCTTTGCTCCTTTTGTTTTTTTGAAAAGCACTCGGGATTTACCTGCTTGCCGTTCACAAGAGCACAGATCCCGAAATCAACCTTTTCGATATTCGGCAGGATAGTATAGCCGTCGAGGATAAGCTCGTCGTCTTCGATCTTGATAAAATCAAAATAGACGTTTGTTTTGGAAAGATAAAAACGGGCAGAGGGAGAATATTCAAATACTACCTCCATTCCCTCGTTTACGGTTTTGGGTGGACGGTCGTGCTTCAGCGACAGAATAAAAAGCTTTATATCACGGTGGATATAGTGCTGAGCGGCAATTATCTCGTCATCGATATGCTCCAGTACCTCGCAGAGGCTTAAAAAGTATTCCCTTTCCTGCTTCTTGTCTAAAACGCCGCCCGAAAGAACGGGGCGTTTAAAGCGCCATTGAAGCTCGTACATTATTACCATCTGCAGGTATTTGGGCAAAAAACCGAAGCGTTCAAGCCCCATTCTAATAAGGGCCAAGTGATAATATTTTACGGTTGGCGTATACCATTTCGGGTTAGCGGCGGCACCCTGAATAAGTGAGCTTTGTCCCGTGGTTCTTATGCGGTAATCATACTGCGACGAGGATACCAATCCGATAGTCTGCTTTTCCATTATTACCGTTTGGCTGAAAAGGCCGTCCTCCGCAAAAGATATCCTTGTGTCAAATCGGAGGTCTTTTACCTTTTCACGCTTAAAAAACGCACTTGCCACGTGCATATGAGGGCAGTCCCAATTCACCCTCAGGTCCTCTACCCTATTCACTTTGGAAAACTTGTAATTTAAGTAGTGGTTACCTCTTTTTCCGTCGAAATAAATTATTTTAAGGGCGGTGATGTCGGTTTCGTTATAGTGAGCTTCGAAAAAGTTCCAAACCTCACCGAGAGCATTTTCGGGGATATGGTCGTCGGGGTCCATAAAATTCACATACTTGCCCTCGGATTTTATAAGTCCCGCATTACGGGCGGAGGAAAGACCTCCGTTGGGCTTGTGGATAACGAAAATGTTATCGGGATATTTTGCGGCGTAGCTGTCGCAGATACTACCGCTTCTGTCTGTGGAGCCGTCGTCCACAAGTATAAGCTGAATATCGCTTATTCCTATGTTCTGAGCGATAACGCTGTCCACGGCATATTCAATAAACTCCATAACGTTATAGACAGGCATAACTATGGTGAATTTATATTTGTATCCCACTGTATTCTCCTTAAATCAGCATTTTTCAAAGGATGAGCGTTCAGGCAGAAGACTATGGAATGCCGCCTTCATCCGGTTCCGCTTGTTTTCAAAATCGGTAGTATTTGCCGTATCGTTTATGCAGATAAGCTTATATCTGCCCATAACTACGGCATTTAATGCTACTTCAAAATTGGTATCCTTTATATGATAGCAACGAAAATATCTATCGCTTCTTACGGTTATATTCCCGCTTGCTATCTGCCAGAATTTCACTATCCACTGATTAGTATCTCCGTTTTTACGGAATTTATGGGTGCAGGTATTATGAAGAGCATCATATTCCTTTTTCCACACTTCGTTAAAGGAAGATCTTAAAAAGCTGTTGGCTCCGTGCTGATAATAAATCCCCGGAAACCAGGGCCAGGGACAGAGTAAGGCTGTTCTTATAATATTTTTAATTCCGTTCTTCGGAGAAAACCATATTTCGGGATGAGCTTTTATCGTCTGTTTTTTGCTGAAATTACTGTTTATGAGAGCAATATCGGCACCGCAAAAGGAGCCTGCGCTGTCCTTGCCGAAATATATACAGTTCAGGGCTGCGGTATCGCATGGCTTGCCTTTTTTAAAAAAATAATCAGGTGACGTCGGTGCGGTTAAAAATATATCGTCGTTAAAATAAACGAACCTCTCGGAGAGGTTCTTTATACGGTGAAGATTCAGTTCTATTGTGTGGGAAGAAAAGGTCGGAAGATAAGCGGTCGGGATGAAATCCTTATGATGAACAAGATCAAGCTTCGGGTGCTCGGTATTTAGCCAAGAGGGTACCTGACCGCAGGTTACAAAGTGTATTTTACTTACAAACGGAGCAAATTTTTCCACACCGCGAAACCAATATGGCAAAAGCTCCCAATCGCGGTATCTGACCTCGCTGTTGGCGGAGGTTATCTTTTTATCGGAATACCTTGCCCTCTCCTTTTGCCATTCTTCGTCGGTAGGGTCCACCCAGGGAATAACGAAATCGATCTTATCCAACTATTTCCACCTTTCTTTAATTTTACTATAGGTCCTTTCACAATTTTTTGTATCGTAAGGAATAAAAAATTCTTCTGCGCGGGAAAGATAGCGGGGATGGTTTTTAAAGCCTTCATCAGCAGATTTTTCAAGAGCTTCCAGCAAAGACTTTTCAGAGCTGAATACGGGACCGAAGCCGTCCTTATCATAACTGAAATAGCCCTTCTGATAATGTTCTTTGGTATAGCGCTCATAATCGAAGTGATAATAAGCCAGCGGCTTTTTCATATAGGCGAAGTCGGTTTGGATGCTTGAATAATCGGTTATGAGATACTGCGACGAAATAAGCAACTCTGCGGGAGAAATATCGGAATATCGGCAAAGCTTTATACGGTTATTATATGCAGAAAAGTGCTTTAAAAATCTTCCCGCCTCCCTATGAAGGTAAAAAAATACCTCCAAATCGTATTTTTCGCAAATTTCGGCAAGCTTACGGTTGTTTATAAGACCGTTCCAACGCCTGAAGTATTCGGTTTTTAAAAAGCTAAGATCGGAGCTTTTGTCAGAAAAGCTGTCCTCCCCTATCCATTTTCTCCAGGTAGGCATTATGAGTATTCTGCCCCTCACCGTTTCTGTACTGTGCAGGCGGTCGAGACGTGGCTGCCCCGTCAAGACGACCGAGCCCTCGGGATAGCCGTAGTTATTCTTCACAAACTCGTATTCCCGACGGGTACTGGTTATAAACATACTCATTTTTGTGTTTTTATAATGAAGAAAGTTTATATCGGTGAGGATTATTCCGTGTTGAAGAAAAACGCGGTTGTTTTTAAGAATACCGTAGACCTCCAGGAGATGACAGACGGCATAGTTTGGCTTTCCGCTTTTTTGAGAGCTGATATTGACCTTGGCGGTAAGGTAGAATATCCAATGGAAGAGGCTTCCGTAGTTTACCGTTTTACCTAAAGCCTCCACTTTTTTTCGGTCGGGACTGTTTTTGGATACGGCAAACACAGCATCCTGCTCAGGATGGTTTTCGGAGAGATAGTCAAAAAAAACGAAGCCATTATCGTCGGCTTCGTTTCCGTTATCACAGATAAGCCACAGGTCTTTTCGAGTTATCCTTTTTATAAGGGCAATGGGCAGAGCAACCAAAAATAAAAACAAATGCCCTACATCCCGTAGCTTAACGTATTTGAATTTTTTAAAGAAATCTGACATAGGTTATGACATAAATTTAATATACTCAGGAAGGACCTCCTGGGTACTGCCCAACATTTTAAATTCTCCGTCGTGTATCCAAAGTATGCTGTCGCAAAGCTTTTCAAGGGTATCGACGCTGTGTGAAACGATTATTACCGTACGGTCGCTATCCTCAATAAGACTCTTCATTTTTTCATAACTCTTCTTTTTAAACCTTGCGTCTCCGACGCTTAACACCTCGTCGACCAGCATAATTTCGGTTTCAAGGATGGCGGTGATGGAGAAGGCAAGCTTTGAGTGCATACCGCTGGAATAGGTCTTTACCGGACGGTCGATAAACTTTTCAAGCTCCGAAAATGAGATTATCTCGTCGATCTTTTGGTTTATCTGTTCTCTCGTAAAACCTAAAAGGGTTCCCGAAAGGTAGATATTTTCTCGGCCGGTAAGAGCGCCGTTGAAGCCTACGCCGATAGACATAAGCGAAACCGAATTGCCGTGGAGGTCGATGGTTCCTTCATCGGGGGAAAAGATTCCTGCTATGGCGCGAAGAAGGGTCGATTTACCGCTTCCGTTTTTGCCGACGATGCCGAGGATCTGTCCCTTCTTCACATCAAAAGATATTCCCTTAACTGCCTCGAAATATTCGGTCTTGGCGAATTTTTTCATTGAGAACATAGATTTTAAGAGAGAGATCTTCTTTAAAAATCTGTAACGTATCTTGACGTCTTTTACGGAAATTACGACTTCTTCCATAGTTCTCCCTCCCTTAAATTATCTTAACGTAGCTGTTTTCGAACTTGTAGATAACGCGTATGCCTATCCAGGAAACAAGAAGTCCGATCACGGCCCATACTCCGAGCGCGATAAAGTGAAACTCGCCAAAGCCAAGCACCGAACCCATCATGGCGTAGCGCATATCACTCATAATGAGAGCGATGGGATTGCAGTTAAGGAGTAGCTGTCCTGCCCAGGCAAGGCTTCCCGTAAGGCGGTCTTCAATGGCGTAGAATATACCTGAAACGTATAAGCCGAGCTGAAGCACGACGTTAATAATATTCGAAAGGTCTTCAATAAACACGCCGAAATGCATCATAATTATGCTTACAGCAAAGGTAACTATGAAAAGCAGTATGAGCAGAGGTATCATCATAAGCAGGTTCCAGTTTACGGGAACTTGGTATACTATCATAAACACAATGGTAATTGCGAAGGATATCATCATTTTAAAGCCGTTTATACCCATTTTTTCGAGAATAAAAATGTGCTTGGGTACGTAGACCTTTGTGACTATGCCTTTTTTAGCCGACACAAGACGAACACTGCTTTTAACGGTCTTACTGAAAAACTGCCAGCAGTTTATTCCGATAAAAACGAATACTGGGAAGGCTTCGATCCTGCTTTTGAAAATAATTACGGCAACGAAGGAATAGACCATCATATAAAACAGAGGGTCAAGTATCCACCACATCCAGCTTAAAAAGGATCCTGCAACGTCGGCCTTAAGCTCAGAACCGGTAGCATAAAACACGTAGTTTCTATATTTTTTTAGATCTGAAAAAAAGCGTTTTAACAAAACGATACCTGCTTTCATAAAATAGTCGAAAACGACAGACACGGATATTATATCACCTTTTGGAAGATTTTTCAAGTCTCCTGATTTCGGCGCTTTTAGCCGAATGGATACAACCGCAATAATCCTGCCTGTAAAGATCGTATTCCTTTGATAATTCTATCGAGCGTTTATAGCCGTTTTTCTTTTTGAAATCGGAAAAAAGATAGCCTATACCGTACTTTTCGGCAAGCTCCTTACCTATCTCGTTAAGCCACCGCGCGTTTTTGTAGGGGCTTATGGAAAGGGAGGTCGTAAAATAGTCGAACCTGCCCTTTGCGGCAAGGGCGGTCTTTCCGAGACGAAGAGCGTAGCATTTTTTACACCTCTCCATTCCCTCATCCTGCTCCTCCAGTCCCCTGCTTATTTCTTCGAAGGCCTCGGGCTCGTAATCGCAGGGCAGTATGTCAATATCCTTACCGGACGGAAACTCCTTCAAAAAACGTTCAAGCTCGGCAAGACGAAAATTATACTCTTTTTCGGGAAAGATATTAGGGTTGTAGAAATAAACGGTTATTTCAAAATGCGCGGAGAGATATTCCAGCACATAACTGGAGCAGGGGGCGCAACAGACGTGAAGCAGCAGGCTTGGCTTTTGACCGCTGTTTTTAATATCGGCAATGATTTTTTCGGTGAATGCCGAATAATCCGCGTTTTGCATAGTCTTCCCCCCTTCAGGTTACTTTATTTATTATACCAAAAACTTCACATTTATTCAAGTCGCATTATCGGGGAGGTGATATTACGGCGAAAACTGTTTCGGTCACAGTTCATATCATCGTAATAATATGTCTTATCGGCGGAATTATTTCGGGGGAGCTTTCCTCGGTCTGTTTTTGTATTCTTGCCCTGGCTCTTTTCAGAATACCTGACCTTTGCGAAAGATTTTTCGGTATTCGGTTTACTCCGACCATCAAGACCGTAATACTGCTTTTTATATTTTCGGCACAGATACTGGGTGAAATGTGCCTGCTTTACGGAAGGGTCGCCTGGTGGGACGTTTTGCTTCATTTTACCAGCGGATTTGTGTTCGGAGCCGTATGCGTGGCTCTTTTTGAAAGGCTTAACAGAAAAGCGGTAACAAGCTTTGAGCTCTCCCCTGCTTTTTTGGTTATAGCGGTTATCGGCTTTTCGGTTTTTATAGGGGTCCTGTGGGAGTTTTTCGAATTCGGTTGTGACGTAGGCTTTAAGACCGATATGCAGAAGGACAGCTTCATTGATTCTATCTACAGCGTTACCTTAGACCCGAGGGAAAACGGAAACACCGAAAGAATATACGGCATAGACAGCTTTTCGGTAAAAGGACGGGTGTACGAGGGAGGCTATCTTGACATCGGGCTTATCGACACTATGAAGGATATGGCGGTGAATTTTGCAGGTGCAATAGTTTTCGGCATTATTCTTTACTATCACATTAAGGCAGAGGGTAAAAGCCGTTTCACCTCGGTATTCATATACAAAAACACCGCCGAATGACCATCGGCGGTGTTTTCAGGTTTTATTTTGTCCAGAGCTCGGAGTTATCCACCTCGCTTGACTGATAGAGACGGAAATAATCTATCTCGTAGTGTGCGGGAAGGACCGCTTCGTTATCGGTTATAAGATTTGGTTTATAAGAGGACAAGGGTGAGAAGAGATGGTTATTGAAGATAACGAACATCGGATCGTGGAAGCCTTCCATATTTGAACAATCGTCGTAGGACGCTGTAATATCGTAGGTCATATAGCAGGTACCGTCGACATACATAGACATCTCAGTCGGGCTCCACTCAAAGCCGTAGGTATGATATTCGTTATCGAGGTTATTGTCCGCACTGTGATAATAACGGTCAGTGGTTCCGCTTGAGGTATGGGTTCCCGTGTAGGTGCAGTCGTGAGTAGAAGGATCGTGAACCGCGCTGTCATACCATTTATGGAGGTTGGGTACGACGGTGTTTTTATTTCCGAATATCTCGAAAACGTCTACCTCAACGAAGTAATCCAGACACTGTCTGCCGCCGAGCTTTGACGCCGACTGCATCCAGAAGGATGGCCATACACCCGTTTCAAAAGGAACCTTGGCTCTTATCTCAATATATCCGTAGCGGTATTCCATAGTTCCCTGAGAATGAACCGAAGCGGGAACGGCATATTTTATCGTATCATTGCCCTCTACCGAGTAAGGAATAGCAGAAAGGCGGAGTCGGCCATCGGTGACCTTAACGGTTCTTTCATCGGATAAGATGGGCATATCGTCGAAGCCCCGCATTTTAGAACTGCCGGTGGAACATACCCATTTGTTTCTGTCGAGGCTGTCACCTACAAATTCATCTCCCCAAACGTAGGAATAGGTGTTTCCGTTTGCAAGGGTAATAGCAGTATCGAATTCGGCAAATCCGACAAATGTGGGAGCGGCATTATCTCTGTAAGGAACAGACACAAATGCGTTTACGGCCTCTTCCAGGGATATGTTATGACCTGCGTTTATAACGACCTTTGAGCCTGCCACCTTAGATGCAAAGCCGTTTTCGGAAAGGCTTAACGCACTTTCTGCACGGTTGGTATTGCCAAGAAGTATTTCTCCTGTAGCGGGCGCTGCCGTATCGTCGCCGACGGTTACGGCAAGTCCTGCATCCTCATAGTAGGCTTTAAGGTTTTCTGCAACGCGTTTGGCATCATCATTTTCTGCAGGATAGATAATGCTGATTACCTCGGGGGTATCCCACTCGTCTAAGAATACGGCGGTGGGGACGGTCAGGGAGCCTACCACGAAGGTATTCTTATTGTTGATCGAAACGAGGTCGCAGATATCAGCCTGACCGTCACGGGTAACGTCGGGATAAGCGGCGGTGCCGTTTCCGATAAGGAAGCTTCTGAGATTTGTAACGTCGGCCTTTTCGGCGGGTTTTCCGTTGCCGTTAACGTCGCCGTGGGAGATCATATATGACTTTTGGATGGGAGGCAGAGCCTCGCGGGTGTACCATTTATCGGAAGAAAAGCCCGTCATATTTTCCAGAGCTTCTTCGGATCTGATTTGGAAGGAATTTAGCTCGTTAAAGGCAAATACCGCATAGGTAACCGATTTATCGTATTCAAGCTTACCGTCTGAATCGGTGTCGATGCCGTCTGAATCGTACTTATAGGTTACGTTATTGGTTCTGGAAATTGTATCGGTATAAACGTTTTCAGCCTTATAAAGACTGCTGTAACCTGCCTCGGCATCAGCCTGAGTGGCATAGTTCTTGGTGCCTACAGAGGTGGTGAAAGGCTGATACGCAAGGCTGTAGCAGTTTTCGGCAATTACCTTGGTGCCCCAGGAGGTTCCCACAAGGCCATAAATGTGGTGACCGCCGTTTCCTATCTTAGTAAGCGTTCCGGCAAAGCCGCAATCGGTAAGGGTTATGCCCTGACCCCAGCCCGTAAGACCGCCTATGGATTCACTTTCAAAATTGTTTGCGTCTATGCCGCAGACCGTAACCGAGCTGTCGACGATACAACCTGACATTGTTCCGCCGAAATAGCTTGCGAGGCCGCCGGTAAAGCGTCCGCCGTAGATATAGGAATTTGAAAGGGTTATATCTTTAAGCGTGGTGCCTTTTGCGGCGGGGATAAGACCTACGGTAGTATGAACGTTTTCAGAGTCATACCACAGACCGTGTACGGCAAAGCCGTTTCCGTCGATAACGCCCGAGAACTGCGTATTTTCTCCGTTTACAAGGTAATACCAGCTTCCGGTATCGTTGCTGTAGAACCACTCGTTAGGAACGTAATCGGAATTTGTTTTGACCTTACCCGTGGTCCAGTTTATCTGCTCGATATCGTTTATGAAGATATCCTTAGCCAGTTTATAGCTTCCGACTTTTTTATAAAGCGCGTTGGCAAGCTGTCCTGCGTCTTCAATAATATAGGGATCGACCTCAGTTCCGCTTCCCTGCTCAAATGCGTGGAGCACTCCGTTCCAGCTGTATCTTGGGTTATCGCAGAAGGCTTTAAGCACAGGATAGGAGTCGGTTGCGACGAAGGCGTCACTTAAAACAAGCTGATTGCCCTCCACGGCAGAGCCCTTCATATCTTCATCAGCTATCAGTATTCCGTTATTGCACTCTACAGTAGCATAGGCATTGGATGTAGTGGGATTGCCCTTTCCGGTAAGCTTGGTTCCTACCGCAAAACAGTTTTTGATAATATATTCGTTTGTCCAGATATCTCCTACCATACCGCTCAGGTGAGAACCGTTTACGGTTGCAAGAGAGTAGGTGTTCTGAATGGTTAAAGTGCCACCGATATCTCCGCCGCCGACGATAGAGCCTGCATCGAAGCCCTTGATGGTAACCTCAGCACCGCTGTAGCAACTTTCGATAAGGCCGCAGAGCGTTCCCTGGCCCAGGCCAACGAAAACTCCGAGGCTATAGTTGGTGTAGGCCTCCAAATAGGATTTGTCCACACCTAAATTCTTTATAACGACATTTCCGCCGCGGGGAATAAGCCCGTAGCCGGTGGTTCGGCTTCCGACCTCGGTCGGATCCTTGTAGTAAAGACCGTAGATAACGTGTCCGTCACCGTCGACGGTACCGCTGAACTGAGGAGCGGTGGCAGTGGTGTACCAGCTTTTTGGAGCATAGTCCCCAACAGCCTCTCCGGTAGACCAGTCGATCTTATCTACGTCGTTAAGATAAATATCGGCAGTAAGCTTGTAATAGTACCCGTTTCCGCCGTGGGTAACGACCCAGGCAAGCTGTTCGGCATTGGTTATCAGGTAAGGATCTTTCTCGCTTCCTCCGCCCTGTATCGCGCCGCCTGAGGTACCGCCGTCCCAAACCCTATTTTCGGCAGACACGAAGGGCACCTGCACAAAGGCGCAGGATAGCATTAATACCGCAACCAGCAGTATGCATATATGCTTGCTGAAACGCTTGAACATCACTGTTTTCCCCTTTCAAAAGAAAATAACATCCCATAAAATTATAACAAAAAAATCTGCCAAATAATAGTGGCAAAGACAACAATCTTTTGCCCTGCTATTTGGCAGTTATGACTTATTTGATCTTAGACCAAACGGCGGAATTTTCTACCGTGGGATCCTGATAGAGACGGAAATAGTCGATATCGTAGTTTGCGGGGAGGTTTTCCTCATGTCCGGTTATAAGGTTGGGTTTGAAGCTACTGTTGGGAGAGAAGACGTGGTTGTTGAAGATGATATAACGGGGATCGTGAAAGCCGGTCATATCGGAACATTCATCGAAGGATCTCGTTATATCGTAGGTCTTGTAACAATATCCGTCCACATACATTGACATTTCGGTGGGGGTCCACTCGAAGCCGTAGGTATGATATTCGTTATCGAGATTCTCCCAGTCGGTAAAGACGTACCGTTTATCGGTTCCGCTGGTTGAGTGGGTTCCCGTGTAGGTGCAGTCGTGGGTTGAGGGATCGTGATTGCCGCGATACCATTTATGGAGATTGGGAACCACCGTGTCCTCGGTTCCGAAGATCTCAAAAATATCGACCTCAACCGAATACTGATAGCAGTTTCGCTCTCCGAGGGTTCCGCCCATACCCGTCCAGTATGAGGGCCAGACACCGGTTGCAAAGGGAACCTTGGCGCGGATCTCGGCATATCCGTAGCGGTATTCCATTCTTTCCTGGCTTCTGACCGAGGCGGGAACGGCATATTTTATGTTTTCGTCATCGGGGTCGGTATAAAGAATGGGAGAAAGGCGAAGATTACCGTCTACAAGCTTGATAACGTCGGAGGTGTTCATAACCTTGATGTCGGCTTCGAGACCTTCAGCGGTGCAGGGGCCCATATTGGAGCCCGAAACTGCGTTCTTCCACTTGGAACGGTCGAGTACGGTACCCGTGAACTCGTCGCCCCAGACGTAGCTGTAGGTCTTGCCGTTTGACAGGGTTATATCCTGAACGAAGCCGTTGGCGGTGCCTCTGACCAGCGGGAGGCGGTTGCCTTCGCAAAGAGAAATAAAGTTATCCACCGCTTCGGTGAGTGCATATTCGTTTGCGGCGTCTATAAATATCTTATCCTTATCCGCAAAGCACTTATATGCCAGACCGCTGACGCTGCTTTCAGCAAGGCGGTTGGTAGCGCCTATCGAAATTTCTTTAAGGTTGGCAGGCACAGTATCATCGGAGAAGGAAATGCCTAAACCTGTTGCCAGCTTTTCGGCGGCGTCAGCGGCGTTTTCGTCTCCTGCGGGATAGATAACGGTGTAATCTTCAAGGTCAACGGTTTTAAGGTCGTAGCAGACGGTTTTGGTATTCTTTCGGGTCACGAAGCCGTTTTTAATATCTAAAGAGACAAGGTCGGTGATATCGGAGGTGCCGTCGGTATTGGGGTCACCGTTTACGGCAGAGGTCTTTCCGATAAGGCTCTCGCGAAGAAGTATCTTATCCTCGGCGTTAAAGCTTCCGTCGGCGTTAACGTCGCCGCCGGCATTACCCTTGGCCTTCAGCATAGGATAGCCTGCCGCAACGGGATACCAAAGCTCCTTCGAAATTGCGGTAAGATTATCTAAGGCGCCGCTACCCTTAAAGCTTTTATTCTCGAGCTGAGTAAAGGTGAACATCTCATAGCTTCCCGAGGTCTCGTAGGTACCGTCCCCGTCCAGATCAAGGGTGTAGGATGCGGCGTTGGCCTTTTTAAAGGTATCGGTATAAACATCGGTCACACTGTATCTGCCGAGGGTTTCATAATAGCTTTCGGCATCCTCTTGTGATGCGAAGTTTTGCTTAGACATAGACACGGTGAAGGGCTGATAGCCGATACTGATGCAATTTCGGGCGGTTATTCTCGAATTCCAGGAGGTTCCTATAAGACCGTAGCAATGTCCGACACCGCCTTCATCAATAAGATTACCTTCAAAGAAGCAGTTGTCTAAGGCAACACCCTGAGACCAGCCGAGGATTCCGCCTACCGAGCCCGAGTCGGCGGTGGGGTCTACCTTTTTACCGCAGACGGTAACGGTGTTATCGATATAACAGCCCGAAACTGTTCCGCCGTAGTAGCTGGAAAGGGCGCCCGTAAAGCGGCCACCGCTTACAAAAGAGTAGGCAAAGCCGATATCATTAACGGTCGTGCCGAGAGCCGAAGGAATAAGACCTGCTGAGGTATGGGTGGCGTCTGCGTCGTACCAGAGGCCGTAAATTGTATGACCGTTTCCGTCCACCTTACCGCTGAATGAGATCGAATCGGTAAAACCGTTATATTTTGTACAGTTTGCATTAGTACCGGTAAACCAGGAGTTCGGCGCACACTCGGCACCGTCTTCAATCAGACCGCTGTGCCAGTATATCTTTTCAAGGTCGTTAAGAAGGATATCTTTTTCGAGGCGGTAGTATTTTCCGTTTCCGCCCGTAGCAACCATAAGAGCAAGCTGACCTGCGTTTTCGATCACATAGGCGTTATCAGCCGATGAACCGTCGCCCTTATCGAAATTGTCGCCAATACCGTTCCAGGTGTAATTAGCATTTTCGGCGAAAATTTTTAGCACGGGGTATCCCTCGGTAGCGGCGAAGGCATCGCCTAAAAGCATTTCGTTTCCGTCGTAGATAGCACCCTGCATCTGCTCTGCAGTGAGAACGGTACCGAATCGGGATTCTTCGGTGGTATAGACCTGCTTTGCAACTCCCGGTGCGGCCTTGGTGGAGCCTCCGCCTGCAGAGTTATAGCAGTTTTCAACCGAGCAGTTGCTCAAAGCAGCTCCGCCTACGCAATAAAACTCACCAAGCAGTCCTGTATCGCTGGCAGAATCGTCCTCTACGCCCTTTACGAGGGTGGCCTGCGAATAGCAGTTGGAAATTTGGAATTCGTTGGTTGAAAGACCGAGAAGAGCGCCCGTCTCATAGCCCGAAAGGGTAACGCTGTCTGAGACAAAGCAGTTATCCATAACTACTGTACCGCGGCTATAGCCTATGAAAGCAGAGACTGCGTTCTTATCGTTTACGTAAGAATTGGAAATTCCGAGGTTCTTTATAACGGCAGTTTGATTTTCGCCTACCGAAGGCACAAGCGCGGCTCCTACGGCTGCCCAAGTCTTAGCGGCGGTGTCGTTATAATAAAGGCCGTAAACTACGTGTCCGTCGCCGTCGATATTTACCGAAACGGCGCCGTCTACTCCCCTTCTGAACCAGGAATTGTCGGTCTTAAGGGAGCCGTCCTCGTTTATTTCGTTAAGATATATATCCGAGGCAAGACGGAAATAAAGACCGTCCCTGCCGCTCGTTACCGCCCAGGCAAGCTGAGCTCCGTTTGTTATTATGAAGGGGTCGGCATCGCTGCCCTCTCCCTCCGTAGGAGCGGTCTTATCGCTACCGTTCCACACGCCCTCGGCCGACACTACGGTGACCTGACCTACGAAGACGCAGGATATTATAAGCGCCAGAGTAAGTATTAAAGAAACTATCTTTTTGGACACAAAAATCCATCCTTTCGGCAAGATATGCTTATACACACTAATTATAACAAAAATAACCACCGAATAAAAGTGACAGTTTAAACAAAACCGCTTACTCTTATTTGGTGGTTTTTACTTTTCATTTTGTGCGCAGTGTTATTTCGCCGCTTGACAGTACTGTCTTACGGTTATAGGCATCTATAACCACAAGGCCTCCCCTGTCGTCAATATCTGCCGCGCGGGCGGTGAAGGTTTTTCCGTTTTGCTCGTAGGTAACGGTCTTTCCGAGGACTATCGACCTTTCTTTATATCGGGTAATTAGGTCCGAAGGCTCGCTTAAATTCGCAAGAAGTTTTTCGGTTATTGTCTTCGAAAGATCTTCCTTTTTAAGTGTCGGGATATTGAGCCCGCCTGCGATACCCAGAAGCTCTGCGGGAAAGTCGGTCACATTAAGATTTACCCCTATTCCGATAATTACAGCGTTGGTTTTGTAGCTCAGATCGGATACGGCTTCACAGAGGATGCCGCATATTTTTTTACCTTCAAGATAGATATCGTTTACCCATTTTATGCCTACCTTTACCTTCGCCGTTTCTTCTATTGCCTCGGCGACCGCTACAGCGGCAAGGGTGGTTATAAGGACGGTATCCCTCTCCTTCACATCGACGGCAAGGCTCATATAAAGTCCGCCCTCGGAAAAGAAGTCTCTTCCTCTTCTGCCTCTGCCCGCAGTCTGCCTCTCGGCAATAAAAACGGCGGGAAGGGATATGCCTTCGTTTATTTTTCTCCGTGCTTCGGAGTTGGTGGAATCGAGGGTGTTATAGTAATAAATATCAGCCGAGGTCATAGAATTTACCTATCCTTTTAATAATGAGCATTGCAAGGGAAAGCTTTATAAGGTCGGGCAGAATAAAGGGCAGTACGGTCAGGCAGAGCACTGTAAGAAGAGATGCTTCGTGGGAATAGATAAGATACCAGACGGCTCCGCATAAGTAGCAGACGAGAAGACCCGCAAGCTGACTCAAAAGCATATACTTTCTGTCTAAAAGGCGGTATATCAGCCTTTGCACTGCCAAAAAGAGCAAAAAGCCCCAAAGAAATCCCCCCGTGGGACCGAAAAGCACGCCGAAGCCGCCCGAAAAGCCCGAAAATATCGGAAGTCCTGCCGCGCCCAAAAGCAGATAGGCCGAAACCGAAAGCAAGGCAGCCGAAAGAGGCAAAAGCCCTGCTATTAAAAACAGGGCAAATGTCTGGAGGGTAAATGGAATAGGCGTTGGAACGGTTATAAGGGCGCATACTGCCATAACGGCCGTAAAGAGGGCCGAAAGCGCCATGGCAGGTATGCCTTTCTTGCTTTTCATTATATCACCGGGGATATTTTAGCATAAAACTAACTTTTAATCAAGTTTGCTTATACCGGTTCAGGGAATAAAAGTGTGACCAGGTTAATAGTTTCGGTAAAGCTCTTCGGAATATAGATATCCTTATCGCTCTTTCCGTCGATATTTATCCAAACACAGCCTTCGGAAAAAATATCGGTATCGGCCTTTTGCATTTCGGCCTTAAAGGAGGCGATTATCTTTTTGGCTACCGAGGAGGAGATGGGCACGGTCTCGTTTCTGTCCTGCATACTGAGAAGTATAAGGCTCTTCTCGGGAGTAACGCAATCGGTATACTGCTCGTAGAAGGCTTCGCTCTGCATAAGATCAAGCACAAAGGGGATACAGTTTTCGGCGCTTATGGCGTGGTTGCCGTAGGTCCTTTCTACCTTTTTACCGCTCAGAAGACTGTACTCAAAACCGAATCCTCCCATATTATGGTTTACATCGGCAGTCTCGTAATACTTTACGAATACGCCGTCGTTATAGTTTTCAACTACCTTTTTGTGAAGTCCGACAAAGGTGTTTATATCTTCCTTTTCGGTGAAGGTGCAGTCACCTGCCACAGCCACGATCTTTTCTACCTTTTCGGCTCTGGGAACGTATTCCACGTCGTGCTTGGTTACAAGGGCGACGGCTATTACGGTAACGACGGTAAGAAGGATCGCAATACCGCCCCGTATAAAGGAACGGGAAAGTCTCTTAAAGCCGCGGTTGGCAATAACTCCGAATACCACGCTGCAAAGCAGAGCACCGATGATGAAGAATATCCAGAAATCAAGCTCGGAAAAGGTATAAGTAGAGCTCGTTATCATACCGATAAGATATCCGCCTGCCGCAGAGATAACGGTACTGATAACCGCGGGAACGAACCTGAAGGAATAGGACTCCCCTGCCGTTTCGCTTTTTCTGATATGGAAAAGCTTTATGCAGATGACCGAGGAAGCAATAAACACGGCAAGCAGGTAGCCTATAAGGCCGAACCAGGAAAGCACCGTGCTTCCAGTTGGCAGATCCACAAAAAGACGTCGGTCGGCGAAGGTCGCCAGGCGGCTTACGGTAAAGGTGAAGGGACTGAGATATACGGTAACGTCGCTTGTAGCCTCAATACCGTAGCTGTTGACGTCGTAAAAATAAACGAATACGAGACCGAGAGCGGGAAGACCTGCGTTTACCGAGAAAAGGGCTATGAGGCAGTCGAAGATACCTCCGCTTATTACCACGAAAACAAGGGTAAAGGCGGTAAGGGTAAGCAGGAAAACAAACATAAGGAGGTAGGTCTGTAAAAAGGTCTCCGCCGATATCTTCTCAGCAAAAAAGCTGTTGGATAACGCGAGGGCTATATAGGGCAGGGTCATTATAAAGCCTGCGCCGATAAAAGAGGCGGCGGTACGGGAGAAGAGAAGCTCGTTTCTCGTCAGGGGCAGAGAGTGGTACATATCCCCTGCTTTTTTGGAAAAAAGGAAGGAGAAATTCGATATGAGCAGAAAAACGAGAGAGGCCGCGGCCACCACAAAGATAAGAGCCGAAAACTGCGGGAAATAGTTGCTCATATCATAGGCGTCGGTTCGGTACTCTGCCGCATCGTTTACTGCGGCAATAAGCATTCCCGGACAGATTATAAGGGCAAAGACGGTTATGAGAAGGGTTTGGGGAGTTTGTTTTTTAAGGGTAAATTTTACTAAGCTTTTAACCGAGGATGTTTTTGACGTCATAGCCTTCTGCCTCCATTTCGTAAATAAATATTTCTTCAAGGGTGGGTGTTATAAGCTCGGCGAAAATGGGATTGAGCCAGTTTATCCGATTCATAATTTCAAATTCGTCGCCGCATATCACCATCTGATAAAGCTTGCCCGTGCGGTTACACTTTTTAATATCGAGACCCGAAAGCTGAGATTCGGTGGGATAGCTTTCAAAGGCGGCCTGAACCTTATGTATGCGGTTTCGGATATCCTCCAGATCGTCGTTGAAGATAAGCCTTCCCTCGTGGATAAGCGATACGTGGTCGCAAAGGTCCTCAAGCTCGCGAAGGTTATGGGAAGCGATTATGGTAGTCATATCGTTTTCGCCTACAGAATCGATGAGGAGATTTTTAAGCACCGAGCGCATAACGGGATCAAGTCCGTCGAAGGCTTCGTCCAAAAGCAGAAGTCGGGGCCTTACGGCGAGTGCAAGCATAAGGGCGGCCTGCCTCTGCATTCCCTTGGACATATTGTCGATCTTGTCGGTGGCGCTTATGGGAAAGACCTCACAAAGTCGGTTAAAGCGTACGCGGTCGAAGGTGGGATAAACCCCCTCGTAAAAGGCGGCCATACCCATAATATTAGCACCTCTGAAGAAGAAGGGAGTATCGGGCAGGTAGAAGATGTGCTTCTTTACATCGGGGTTATCGAAGACGGTCAGATCGTCAAAGGAAAGGCTTCCGCCGTCGGGAAAGTATACCCCCGAAAGCAGGCGCATCAGAGTGGATTTTCCGCTTCCGTTGGAGCCTACGAGACCGTAGATACAGCCTTCCTTGAACTCTGCGGAAACCTCGGACAGGGCGATATGTTCGCCGAATTTTTTCGTAAGATTAAGCAGCTTAATCATCTGTGTTTTCTCCTTTCAGGGTGGTATCGACCAGTGCTTTAAGCGTTTCGGCGTCGAGGCCTGCACGTATTGCCTCTTCTACCGCCTGCATAAAGGCGTTTTTTGCGGCAGTAAGAATTGCGTCGGAGGCCTTGGAGTCGTCGGAGATAAAGGAGCCCTTTCCCGCAACCGAATATATTACGCCGTCGGTTTCGAGGATATTGTAGGCACGCTGAACCGTATTGGGGTTTATTCCGAGGTCGATAGCCAGTGCGCGTACGCTTGGAAGCTTATCCCCCGCCTTTAAAACTCCGAGAGATTTAAGGCGGATTATGCCCCCGGTTATCTGGTCGTAAATAGGAACACGACTTTTATAATCTATTGTGATCACGTCGATTCTCCTTTCTGTGTCAACTGTACTATTACGATTAGTACAGTTTTATAATACACCCTTCACTGCTCCCTGTCAATAGTATTTTTTGGAATTTACAAAACTGTAACCATTTGCGTAAACTAATTTTATGAGAAGATCTTTTAACCTTATCAAAAATACGGTCTTGCATCTATACCGCGACCCCTTAAAAAGAACCGAATTCTTTTTAAGGGCAGGCCTTATTATAAATTCAGTCTATACCCTTTTCGGAATATTTACGGGACTTTTTTACAGATCGGTATGGTTTGCGGGGACGGCGGTATATTATATTTTACTTTGTATCCTTAAATTCTACCTTTTAAGACAAGGCTTCGGCATAAGAAAAGGAAGATCTGCCGCACTTCTTACAGGAAGAAACTGCGGCAGGCTTCTTTTACTGCTTAATGCGGTAATGCTTGTGCTTATATACCGAACGGTAGAGCAAAACAAGGGCTACGATTATTCCGATACGGTGCTTGTCGGGGCGACGGTCTATACCTTCGTCCGTCTTTTTGCGGCGGTAGGAGACCGGTTGCTTTTTTCGGGAAATATAAAAGATCCCACCGTTTTTGCGGCAAGAACCTTAAGCCTTACGGTGGCGATGATGGCGATATTTTCTCTTCAGGTGACCCTTCTTGACCGCCTGGGCACCGATAACGGTCTTCGACGAGGACTTAATATAATAACCGGGGCTGTGGTCGGAATCTCGGCGATCGTTATGGCGTTAAGACTGATTTTCGAAGCCGAAAAGAATTTGGATGAAAATAGTGCTTGATTTTTTGACGCAGGTGTGCTATAATGCAATTCGCTCGGTAACGGACGTTTAGCTCAGCTGGTAGAGCACCCGCTTGACGTGCGGGCGGTCATGGGTTCGAGTCCCTTAGCGTCCACCAAATTATAAAACATCTCACCTTTAGCGTGATGTCCTTAACGGACAAATCACGCTAAAACTAAGTTTGCCC
>CAZRHF010000027.1:0-23015 GCA_964599835.1 uncultured Eubacteriales bacterium
ATTTTAAGAGATTTAACGGAGATATAAAACTTTTATGTTTGCTTTAAATTTCTTGAATTTTCAGGAGGACACTTATGAGAAGCGATATTATGAAAAAAGGCCCCGAAAGAGCACCCCAGCGTTCTCTGCTAAAGGCCGCAGGATATTCCGATAACGAGATCAAAAAGCCCCTTATCGGCGTTGTAAACTCCTTTAACGAGATTGTTCCGGGGCACGTTCATCTTGAACGTATTTCCCGTGCCGTTAAGGATGGCGTTCTGGCCGCAGGCGGAACCCCTATGGAGTTTAATACCATTGCCGTTTGCGACGGACTTGCAATGGGTCACGAGGGTATGAAATACTCCCTTGTAACCCGCGAAATTATCGCAGACAGCGTTGAATGTATGGTAAAAGCACACGCTCTCGACGGACTCGTCTTTATTCCCAACTGCGATAAGATCGTTCCGGGAATGGTTATGGCGGCCTGCCGACTTAATATTCCTGCGATCTTTGTTTCGGGCGGACCTATGCTATCTACCTGCGAGTTTAACGGCCGTGCTATGGATCTTAATTCTGTTTTTGAGGCAGTAGGTGCCTACAAAAACGGCACTATAAACGACGATGAGCTTTCCTTCGTTGAAGGAAACGCCTGCCCCGGTTGCGGCTCCTGTTCGGGAATGTTTACCGCAAACTCAATGAACTGTCTCTGCGAAGCATTGGGTATCGCCCTTCGCGGGAACGGCACCATTCCTGCCGTTCACGGTGCCCGTCAGCGTCTTGCAAAGAATGCGGGCGAACAGATCATGACCCTTGTCGAAAAGGATATCAAACCTCTCGATATAATCAACGAAAAGGCTCTGCGTAATGCCCTTACCGTTGATATGGCTCTCGGTTGTTCCACCAACTCGGCACTTCACCTTGCCGCCATCGCCCATGAGGCTCATATTGATTTCGATCTACGTATGATAAACGAAATCAGTGAAAAGACCCCCAATCTCTGTCACCTTGCTCCCGCGGGACATCACCACATGCAGGATCTTGAAGCCGCAGGCGGAGTTTACGCCGTTATGGGTGAGCTTTGCGCCGCAGGTTACCTTGAAACTGACAATATTACCGTCTCGGGTAAGACCGTAGGCGAAAACATTAAGGGTTGCCGCTCTCTTAACACCGAAGTTGCAAGAACCGTAGCCGAGCCCTACACCAAAACTGGCGGACTTGCCGTTCTTTACGGAAACCTTGCACCTAACGGCTCTATAGTTAAGCGCAGTGCAGTAGCTCCCGAAATGCTTACCCACACGGGCCCTGCAAAGGTCTTCGACAGTGAAGAAGAAGCGATTAAAGTCATCTACGAAGGCGGAATAAAGCCGGGTGACGTCGTTGTTATCCGCTACGAGGGTCCTGCAGGCGGCCCCGGAATGAGAGAAATGCTTTCTCCCACCTCCGCGATCGCAGGAATGGGTCTCGATAAAGAGGTTGCCCTTATTACCGACGGACGCTTCTCGGGCGCAACCCGTGGTGCCGCAATCGGTCACACCTCTCCCGAGGCTGTAGACGGCGGTCCCATTGCCTACGTTAAGGACGGCGACTTTATCACCATCGATATTCCCAACTATTCCATCTCGGTAGATATTACCGACGAGGAAATGGCAAAGCGTAAAGCCGAGACTACCCTTAAGATCAAAACCAACCTTACAGGATATTTAAAGAAATACGCAAAACTCGTAAGCTCTGCCGACAAAGGCGCAATAATCGAATAGGAGAAAATGTATGAGCAGAATTAAAATTTTTGATACGACCCTCCGCGACGGCGAACAGTCTCCCGGCTGTAGTATGAACCTGGCCGAAAAGCTTCAGGTTGCGTCTCAGCTTGAGCGTCTCGGCGTTGATATAATCGAAGCAGGCTTCGCAATCTCCTCTCCCGGAGACTTCGAGTCTGTAAAATCCATTGCAGAGCTGGTTAAAAACTGCTCTGTAGCATCCCTTTCCCGTGCACTTGAAAAGGATATCGACTGTGCCTGGGAGGCGGTCAAAAATGCCGCCGACCCCAGGATACATACCTTTATCGCAACCTCTCCCGTGCATATGGAATATAAGCTTAAAATGACTCCCGAGCAGGTTATCGAGCGTACTTCCGCAATGGTAAAGCACGCCGCAAAATACACCTCTAACATTGAGTTTTCCTGCGAAGATGCAATGAGAAGCGATCCCGATTTCCTCGTTCGCGTCTGCGATGCCGCAATAAAGAGCGGTGCAAAGGTACTTAATATTCCCGATACCGTCGGCTACACCACCCCCAACGAGATGCGCGCAATGATCGAGTATCTTATTAAGAACGTTCCCGACAGCGATAAGGTTGAGTTTTCCGTACATTGCCATAACGACCTTGGTATGGCGGTTGCCAACTCCTTAGGCGGTGTTCTTGGCGGCGCACTTCAGATCGAATGTACCGTAAACGGTCTGGGTGAACGTGCAGGAAATACCTCTCTTGAGGAGGTCGTAATGGCCATGCATACCCGCCCTGACCTTTATGGCGAGCTTCCCAATATCGACACCAAGCAGATTTACCGTACAAGCAAGCTTGTTTATAATATTATCGGTCAGTCTGCACCACATAATAAACCTATCGTCGGCGCAAATGCTTTTGCTCACGAATCCGGAATTCATCAGCACGGTGTTCTTGCAAATAAGTCTACTTATGAAATTATGACTCCCGAATCTGTGGGAATCCAGACAAATCAGATGGTTCTCGGTAAGCATTCGGGCAAGCACGCCTTCACCGAGCGTCTTAAGGAGCTGGGATACGAGCTTTCCGACGATCAGATAATAGATGCCTTCACACGATTCAAAGAGCTCTGTGACAAGAAAAAAGCGGTTACCGACGGCGACATCGAGGCTCTCGTTACCAATACCGAGGTAGTAGACGGCAAGTATAAGCTGGTTTCCTTCGATGTTAAGACTATGGGTAAGGTCGGCGTTTGCTCCTCCATCTGCCTTAAGCTTGAGGATGAATTTTTCGAGGAAAAGAGCCTTGGAGACGGTGCTATCGACGCGCTTTATGCCGCTATTGATAAGATAGTGATGCCCCCAGAGCACGTTCTTGATAAGTTCAATATCAGCGCAGTTTCCGAAGGCAAGGATACTCTCGGTGAGGTTACCCTTAAACTTAACTGTCAGGGCAAGACCTATTCGGGACGCGGACTTTCAACCGATATTATTGAGGCAGGTATTATGGCCTACCTTAACGCTATAAATAAACTTATGCAGTAAAAGGTGACTTATAATGGGAATGACAATGACTCAAAAGGTATTGGCCGCCCACTGCGGTGCCCGGAGCATCGAAGCAGGGGAGTTAATACTCGTAAATTTAGATCTGGTTCTCGGCAACGACATCACTTCTCCCGTTGCCATCGCCGAGTATAACAAGCTCGGGATTGACAAGGTGTTCGACAACAAAAAGGTAACGATGGTTATGGACCATTTTGCCCCCAATAAGGATATCAAGGCCGCCGAGCAGTGCAAAATGTGCCGTAGCTTTTGCGGCGATCAGAACATCGAGCATTTCTACGACGTAGGACAAATGGGAATCGAGCACGCCCTCCTCCCCGAAAAAGGACTTGTTGTTTCGGGAGACGTGGTTATCGGTGCCGACTCTCATACCTGTACCTACGGCGCTTTAGGTGCCTTCTCCACAGGTGTCGGTTCCACCGATATGGCCTGCGGAATGGCGACGGGCAAGGCCTGGTTCAAGGTTCCTTCCGCCATTAAGTTCACCCTTAAGGGCAAGCTTAATAAATACGTTTCGGGTAAGGACGTTATCCTTCACATCATCGGTATGATAGGTGTGGACGGAGCCCTCTACCGTTCTATGGAGTTTACCGGGGAGGGCGTACATAACCTCTCTATGGCCGACAGACTTTGTATGGCTAATATGGCTATCGAAGCAGGTGCCAAAAACGGAATTTTTGAGGTAGACGATGAAACCCTTAAGTACGTTGCCGAGCATTCCACCCGTAAACCCACCGTATTTAAAGCAGATGAAGATGCCGTTTACGATGAAGAGTATGTAATCGACCTTTCTGAAATCAAATCCACCGTTTCCTATCCCCATCTTCCCGAAAACACCCACCTTGCAGAGGAATCGGGCGACATTACGATAGACCAGGTAGTTATCGGCTCCTGCACCAACGGCCGTCTTGAAGACCTTCAGGCCGCCGCCGAAATTATGAAGGGCAAAAAGGTCGCAGATAACGTTCGTTGTATCGTTATCCCCGCAACTCAGAAGGTTTACCTTGATGCAATGGAGCAGGGACTCCTTAAAATATTCGTTGAAGCAGGCGCGGCAGTATCCACCCCCACCTGCGGACCCTGCCTCGGCGGTCATATGGGAATCCTTGCCGCAGGAGAAAGAGCAGTTGCCACTACCAACCGTAACTTCGTAGGCCGAATGGGTCACGTCGATTCCGAAATTTATCTTGCCTCTCCCGAGGTTGCTGCCGCAAGCGCGGTTACAGGCAGAATAACCGATCCTAAGGAGGTAATGTAAAATGAAATTTAACGGAACTGCGATTAAATACGGCGATAACGTTGATACAGACGTTATAATCCCTGCCCGTTATCTCAATACCATTGACAAAAAAGAGCTTGCCTCACACTGTATGGAAGACCTGGATAAGACCTTTATCACCCGCGTTAAGGCAGGGGATATAATGGTCGCAGGCAATAACTTCGGTTGCGGATCTTCCCGTGAGCACGCTCCCATTGCCATTAAGGAAAGCGGAATTTCTCTTGTTATCGCCAACAGCTTTGCAAGAATCTTCTACAGAAACTCCATTAATATCGGCCTCGCTATCCTCGAGTGCCCCGAAGCCGTCGCAGGTATTTCCGAGGGCGACACTGTAGAAGCCGATCTGGACAACGGAGTTATCTATAACCGCACCACGGGTGCCGAGTTTAAAACCAAGCCCTTCCCTGAGTTCGTTCAGAAAATAATCACCGCAGGCGGACTTGTAGAATCCATAAAACAGGGAATAATTAAATAGGGAAGTGCAAAAAATGAATTATAATATTGCTTTACTTAAAGGCGACGGAATCGGCCCCGAGATCGTATCTGCCGCCGTAAAGGTTTTAAAAAAGGTCGGCGCAAAATACGGCCACACCTTTAACTTCACCGACTATCTCATAGGCGGAATTGCCATTGATACGGTAGGGGAAGGACTCCCCAAAGAAACCGTTGACGGCTGTCTTGCCTCCGATAGCGTATTGCTGGGCGCCGTTGGCGGACCCAAGTGGGATACTCTCCCCGGTGACAAACGCCCCGAAAAGGCTCTGCTGGGCATCCGTTCCGCCATGGAGCTTTATACCAATCTGCGTCCCGCAAAGCTTTATCCTGCCCTTAAGGACGCATCCCCTCTGCGCACCGATATCGTAGCCAAGGGCTTCGATATTATGATGGTCCGTGAGCTTACGGGAGGCATTTACTTCGGCGAAAGAGGCCGCCGCGTCGGTAAATACGGCGACGAGGCTTACGATACTGAAGCCTACAGCGTTATGGAGGTCGAGCGTATCGCAAAGGTTGCCTTTGAAACCGCTATGAAGCGCGGTAAAAAGGTTATAAGCGTCGATAAGGCAAACGTGCTGGAGTCTTCCAGACTGTGGCGCGAAACCGTTCACAGAATCGCTAAGGACTACCCCGAGGTAGAATGTACCGATATGCTGGTAGACAACACCGCAATGCAGCTTGTCAGGAATCCCGGTCAGTTCGACGTAGTAGTTACCTCTAATATGTTCGGCGACATTCTTTCTGACGAGGCTTCGCAGATAACCGGTTCCATCGGAATGCTTGCCTCCGCATCCTTAGGCGATACTACCCGCGGCCTTTACGAGCCTATCCACGGCTCCGCTCCCGATATCGCAGGACAGAATAAGGCTAATCCCATCGCAACAATACTTTCCGCCGCAATGATGCTTCGCTATTCTTTCTCGCTGATGGAAGAGGCCGACTGCATCGAAGAAGCGGTAAATAAGGTTCTCGATAAGGGCTACAGAACAGCCGACCTTGCTATGGGTCAGGATATTCCCACCCTTTCCTGCACCGAGGTCACCGAGAAGATACTGGAAGAAATATAAATTGAATTTAACCTACGGCCAGGACGACCGCAAGGTTTGGAGGTTAAAATTATGTTAGATATCAAGATCACAAGAACTCAAACCCCTAAGGCTAAGCCCGAAAAGGGAGCACCCTTAGGCTTCGGTAAAATATTTACCGACCATATGTTTGTAATGGACTATACCGAGGGTAAAGGCTGGCACGACCCCAGAGTCGTACCCTTTGAGAACCTTTCTATCTCGCCTGCCTGTATGGTCTTCCACTACGGTCAGGAAATGTTTGAGGGACTCAAGGCCTACGTAGGTGCCGACGGAAATATCTATATGTTCCGCCCCGATATGAACGCAAAGCGTACCAACAAGACTAACGAACGTCTTTGTATTCCGCAGCTTCCCGAAGAGGATTTTGTAGAGGCTATAAAGGCAGTAGTGACCGTCGATAAGGACTGGATCCCCACCGACCCCGGTACCTCTCTCTACATCCGTCCCTTCATCATCGCTACCGACGAATATCTCGGAGTAAAGCCCTCCGATACCTATAAGTTTATGGTTATCCTTTCTCCCTCGGGTGCCTACTATGCCAGCGGCATTAACCCCGTAGGAATCTGGATCGAGGACGAATACGTCCGTGCCGTTAAGGGCGGAATGGGCTTTGCAAAAACGGGCGGAAACTACGCCTGCTCCCTTGCAGGTCAGGTAAAGGCCCACGACGACGGCTATTCTCAGGTGCTTTGGCTCGACGGTGTTGAGAGAAAGTATATCGAAGAGGTCGGAGCTATGAACATCTTCTTTAAGATCGACGGCAAGATCGTTACCCCTATGCTCAACGGCTCCATCCTCCCCGGTGTTACGAGAGATTCTGTTATAAATCTCTGCAAATCCTGGGGTATGGAGGTCGAGGAAAGAAGGATCTCCATCGACGAGGTTGCCGAGGCTCATAAGAACGGTAAGCTTGAAGAGGTATTCGGAACGGGTACGGCCGCCGTTATCTCTCCCGTCGGTAAGCTTCGTTGGAAGGACGAGGTTATGATAATCAACGACGATAAAATAGGCGAAGTAAGTCAGAAGATCTACGATACCGTAACAGGTATTCAGCTTGGAAAGCTTCCTGACGAGTTCGGCTGGCGTTTCCTCGTTTGCGAGGCTTAAATATTAAAGAGGTGACTCAAAGTATGATGTGGTATATGCGTTATCCGGAGTTTAAGACGAAGGCAGTAACCTTTTCTTACGACGACGGAGTTGTGCAGGACAGAAGGCTTGCAGAGATATTCGATAAATACGGTATGAAATGCACCTTTAATATCAACGGCGCATTTTTAGGAGAAAAGCGCACGGGCGATCTCGGTGAAGACCGCTCCCGTCTCACCGTGGAAGAGGGTATGGAGGTTTATAAGAACCACGAAATTGCCCTTCATTCCTATACACATCCCTTTATGGAGCAGATTCCCCACGACGTAATGGCCTTTGAAATAGTCAAAGACCGCGAACGTTTGGAGTCGGCCTTCGGCAGAATAATTAAAGGTATGGCATATCCTATGGGAACCACCTCCGACGAGGTGGTAGAGGTACTGAGGGCCTGCGGTGTCGTATATTCGCGCACCACCAAGCAGACCGAGAGCTTCAGTATTCCCACCGACTGGCTGCGTCTGCCTTCAACCTGCCATCATAATAACAAAAGGGTTTTCGAGCTTATCGACACATTCGTTTCAAAAGACGTATGCAGAATGCCCGAGCTTTTCTACATCTGGGGTCATTCCTATGAGTTCGACCGCAACGATAACTGGGATCGCATAGAGGAGATCTGTCAAAAGCTCGGCGGAATAGATAATGTTTGGTATGCTACCAATATGGAGATATACGAATACATAGAAGCATACAAGCGCCTGAAGGTATCCGCCGACGGTAAGATAGTTTACAATCCCACTAACACCACCCTTTATTTCTGCGATCAGAAACTGAATCAGTACGTTGTAGCTCCCGGCGAGACCATCCGCATTTAACTGAATAACACAGCCCTGCCCCGAAAAAACGGGGCAGGGAATTGTTGCGTTTTAGAGATGTTCAAAAAATATGAAAAAAACCTAAAATTTCTTTAGCACACTACTTGACTAAAGTAAAATAATGTGCTATACTACCCCTATCTTATTTTTAATCCCCGAAAGGAACCCAGCCTATGTCCGAAAATACTGTGCTCAGCTTTGAAGAAAAAACTTCTATGAAGCTTATGTCTATTTTTAACAGCTTCGGCTATAAAAAGTATAAGATGAGCAAGTTTGAAGAATACGACCTTTATATTGAAAATAAAAGCTTTTTAAAGAGCGAAAACGTTATCGCTTTTAACGATCCTACAGGTAAGCTCCTTGCCTTAAAGCCCGACGTTACCCTCTCTATCGCTAAAAACACCGCAGATAACGAGCGTGAACCCAAAAAGCTTTTCTATAGCGAAAACGTCTACCGCGTAACCGGAAATATGCACGAGTTTAAGGAGATCCCTCAGCTCGGCCTCGAATATATCGGTAACGTCGATACATATTCCCTTTGCGAAGTGCTCTCTGTCGCTAAGCAGAGTCTTGCCGCGATCAGTGACTCTTACGTTCTGGATATTTCTCATATGGGTCTTCTCATCGGTCTTTTGGAGAGCACGGGCCTTTCCTACGACGTCCGCGAGGAAATAACTGCCCTTATCGGAACCAGAAACAGCCATGAAATACTCCGCATACTGAGTGGACGCGGTGTAGATTCGTCTGTTACCGAAAAAATAATTACTCTTTCCTCTCTTTACGGCGGAATAGATAAAATTCTTCCCCTTGCCGAAAAGCTTGTGGTAAACGATACTACCGCCGCCGCGGTAGAAGAGCTTAAGGAGATCTGTCATATACTTAAGATCAGCGGTCAGGCCGAAAATATCAACATCGACTTCTCGGTTGTAAGTGACATAAGCTACTATAACGGCATCACCTTCAGAGGTTATATCGAAAATGTCCCGGGTAGCATACTGTCGGGCGGAAGATACGATAATCTTCTTAAAAAGCTCGGCAAGAATTCGGGTGCCGTGGGCTTCGCGGTCTATATGGACCTGCTTTCCTATATGGATAAGGACAGTGACCGATTCGACACCGACGTACTGCTTGTCTACAACAAGAATACCCCCGCCGAAAAGGTTTTTGAGACCGTAAACGAAATAAAATCAGGTGGCGAACGTGTCTTTGCCTCCACCGTCGAATGTAAAAACATCAAATATAAGCGAATGGTTAAAATAGGGGAGGATATGTAATGAGTAAAATGATAAATATTGCCCTTCCTAAAGGCCGGCTGGGTGAAAAGGTATATAACCTTTTTGAAAAGCTGGGCTACGGCTGTCCCTCTATCCATGAAAACAGCCGAAAGCTCGTTTTCGAAGACACGGCAAATAATGTGCGTTATTTCTGGGTAAAGCCCAGCGATGTTGCCATCTATGTTGAAACCGGAGTGGCCGATGTAGGCGTTGTGGGTAAAGATATTCTTTTAGAACAAAATCCCGATGTTTACGAGCTGCTTGATCTGGGTTTTGGTAAATGCCGTATGGCAGTGGCCGGTAAGAAGGGAGAACATCTCCCCACCGACAGGACCGTAAAGGTCGCCACCAAGTTTCCCAACATTGCAAAAAAACACTTCGCCTCTAAAAGCCGCGAAATAGATATAATCAAGCTTAACGGTTCTATAGAGCTGGCCCCCATTCTCGGCATGTCGGATGTTATCGTCGATATCGTTGAAACCGGAACTACCTTAAAAGAAAACGACCTCGATGTTTACGAGACCGTGGTGGACATTTCTGCCCGCTTTATCGCAAACAAAACAGGCTTCCGTTTTAAAACCGAGGAAATCGAGCTTATGAAAAGCAAAATCGAAAAGGAAATTGCACAATGATCAAGATTTACGATATAAACAAACTCACATTAGACGAAATTCTTGCCCGCGATACCTCTGCCACAGGGGTCGAGGACATTGTTTCGGGAATAATTAAAGACGTAAGAGAAAACGGTGACGCCGCCCTCTATAAATACTGTGAAAAATTCGACAAGGTAGCCCTTTCTGCTCTTGAGGTCACCCCCGAGGAGATAGACGAGGCTATAAACCTTGTAGAACCTGAATTTTTGGATATCTTAAAGGAAGCTGCCGAAAACATCACCGAATATCACAAGAATCAGGTTAGAGAAGGCTTCGAGATAAAGAAAAACGACGGAATCGTTCTCGGTCAGAAGGTAATTCCCGTCCGCCGTGCAGGACTTTACGTTCCCGGCGGCACCGCGGCATATCCCTCCACCGTGCTTATGGATTCCATCCCTGCTAAAATTGCAGGGGTAAAAGAACTCTGTATCACCACTCCACCCGGAAAGGACGGAAAGGTAAATCCCGTAATTCTTGCCGCCGCAAGCATTGCAGGGGTCGACCGAATCTTTAAGGTAGGCGGAGCACAGGCTATTGCCGCCCTTGCTTACGGAACCGAGTCCGTTCCTAAGGTAGATAAAATAGTAGGCCCCGGAAACGCCTTTGTCGCCGAAGCAAAACGTCAGGTCTACGGTCTTGTTTCAATTGATATGATCGCAGGCCCCAGCGAAATCCTTGTCATTGCCGACGGTACCTGCAATCCCGAATTCGTTGCCGCCGACCTTCTTTCTCAGGCCGAGCACGATAAGCTTGCCTCTGCCGTCCTCGTTACCGACAGCAACGATTTGGCCGAAGAGGTCAGGCAGGAGCTGGAGCGTCAGGTTGCCCTCCTTCCCAGAGAGGAGATTGCCCGCACCTCTATCGACAATAACGGTAAAATCATTATCGTTGATTCTATAGAACAGGCAATAGAAATCAGCAACGAAATTGCCCCCGAGCACTTAGAGGTCTGCGTAGACGACCCCTTTAAATATCTCGATTCTATTGAAAACGCAGGCTCTATCTTCCTCGGAAAAATGTGCCCCGAAGCACTGGGCGATTACTTCTCGGGAACCAACCACACCCTTCCCACCAGCGGTACCGCCAAGTTTTCAAGCCCCCTCTCTGTAGACGATTTTGTTAAGAGATCGGCCTACAGCTACTATACACCCGAGGCCCTCGGTAAGGTCGCCGACAAGGTTGCGTTCTTTGCCGAAAAGGAGGGACTTTCCGCCCACGCAAGAAGTGCTACCGTCCGTTTTAAAAAGTAAAAGAGGTTTTAATTTTGAGTAGATTTTTAAGCCGTAGGTTTTCCTCCCTTGTGCCCTACACACCGGGCGAACAGCCTACCGATATGAAATATGTAAAACTAAATACCAACGAGTCACCATTTCCGCCCTCTCCAAAGGTCTTGGAGGCGGTAAATACCGAAGAGGTTAAAAAACTTAACCTTTACCCCGACCCCACGGGCAAGGCGCTTATCAAAAAGCTTGCCGAAACCTACTCGGTAGGGGAAGAAAACGTTTTCATCTCTAACGGCTCCGACGATATTTTAAACTTTTCTTTTATGGCCTTTTGCGATAAAGATAAGGGAGCATATTTTCCCGAGACAAGCTATGGCTTTTACGAGGTCTATGCCGATCTTTACGGTGTAGAGTATAAAAAGGTTCCCTTAAAGGATGATTTTTCGGTAGATCCTGCCGACTACTGCTCTGCAGGTAATACGGTTGTTATCGCCAACCCCAACGCCCCCACGGGCCTCACCTTGACACCTGCTGAGGTCGAAGAAATACTTAAAAGCAACCCCGATGACGTGGTCATAATCGACGAAGCCTACGTCGATTTCGGAGCAGAGTCCTGCGTGCCGCTTACAAAGAAGTATAATAATCTCATCGTGGTTATGACCTACTCAAAATCAAGAAGCCTTGCAGGCGGACGCTTAGGCTTTGCTATTGCTCATAAAGACCTTATAGGGGATCTTAATACCATTAAATATTCCACCAATCCCTATAACATAAACCGCCTCACCATGCTTGCAGGCGTTGCCGCTTTAGAGGACGCCGAGTATTATAAAAACTGCAACAAAAACACCGCAGAGGTTCGCGAATACACTAAAGAAGAACTTAAAAAACGCGGTTTCAGTATGACCGACAGTAAGGCGAATTTCATCTTTGCAAAGTCGGATAAGATCGGCGGCGAGAAATATTATCTTTCCCTTAAATCAAAAGGCGTGCTGGTGCGTCACTTTAAAAATGAAAAGATAAAAGACTACGTCAGAATAACTATCGGCACAAAAGAGCAAATGGATATTCTGATAGAGAAGACCGATGAAATTTTAAACGGAGTAAACTGATGAGAGTTTCAGAAATCAAGAGAAAAACCAATGAGACCGATATTCTTCTCACATTAAACCTCGACGGAGAGGGAAAGAGTGAAATAAACTCAGGCAACGGCTTTATGGACCATATGCTCACCCTCTTTGCCAAGCACGGCAGGTTCGACCTTAAGGTCATCTGCAACGGCGATACAAACGTGGATTTTCACCACTCTGCCGAGGATATCGGCATCTGTCTCGGCAAGGCCTTTAAGGAAGCACTCGGCGATATGAAGGGAATTATGCGCTACGGGGATATAATTCTTCCTATGGATGAGACCCTCATACTCTGTACCGCAGACCTTTTAAACGGTCAAATTCCCGAGGACGAAGCGGTGGTGCTCTGCGCAACCGATATTTCGGGCAGAAGTTATTTAGGGTTAGACCTTCCTCTTCCGTCACAAAGGGTAGGCGACTTTGATACCGAGCTTGTGGAAGAGTTTTTAATTGCTTTTGTAAACAACTCGAACATCACCCTCCACGTAAAGGAGCTGGCAGGCAAAAACACCCACCATATAATCGAGGGCACCTTTAAGGCCCTGGGCAGGACCCTTCGCAAGGCGGTCAGAATAGACGAGACCTGCGCGAACGAAATTCCCTCCACCAAAGGAGTTCTATAAGTGATTGCAATAATTGATTACGGAGTAGGCAACCTTTTCAGCCTCTCATCATCCTTCAAAAGCATCGGGGCAGATACTGTAGTAACGGGAGACCCCGAGGTTATAAGATCTGCCGAAAAGCTGATACTTCCCGGTGTCGGCGCATTTCGCGATGCCGCTGAAAAGCTTAGAGCTACAGGCCTCGATAAGGTCGTTATTGAAGAGACTGCCAAGGGCAAGCCTCTGCTTGGTATATGCCTCGGTATGCAGATGCTTTTCGAAAAAAGCTTTGAATACGGAGAGTACGAAGGCCTGGGCCTTATCCCGGGAAGCGTTGTTTCAATGAAACCCGTTGTCCCCTCAGACTTAAAGGTTCCCCATATCGGCTGGAACGGTCTTATCTTCCCCGAAGATAGACCCAAGAGCAAGCTTTTCAAATATTTAAACGAGGGTGACCATATGTATTTTGTTCACTCCTACTATGCTACCGACTGTGACGACTTTGTTTCCTCACGTACCGAATACGGTGCGACCCTTACCGCCTCGGCCGAAAAAGGAAACGTTTACGGAGTTCAGTTCCACCCTGAAAAAAGCGGTGAGAAGGGACTTTCAATACTTGAAGCATTTTGTGAACTGTAAAGGACAAATTTTATGAATATATTTCCTGCAATAGACCTCTTTGAGGGAAAGGCCGTCCGCCTCTTTAAGGGTGACTATGATCAGATGACGGTGTATAGCGAAACCCCCGAAAAGGTGGCGCTTTATTTTAAAGAATGCGGTGCCGAGTACATCCATCTCGTAGATCTTGAAGGTGCAAAATCGGGCGAGACCCCCAACTTTGAGACGGTCAAAAAGATAATCGAGACAACGGGACTCAAAGCCGAGATCGGCGGAGGGATCCGAAGCGAAGAGGTAATAGAAAAATACATAAACGCAGGCGCATACCGCGTTATTTTAGGTACTGCCGCCGCAACCGATCCCGAGTTTTTAGAGAGGGTCGCCAAAAAATACGCTGAAAGAATTGCCGTCGGCTGTGACCTCAAGGACGGTAAGGTTGCCACAAAGGGCTGGACACAGACTACAAATGAAACGGGTGAGGAGTTTTTTGCCCGTGTGGAAAAGCTGGGTATTAAAACCGTTATCTGTACCGATATCAGCCGTGACGGCGCAATGAAGGGCACAAATCTCGAGCTTTATAAGGAGCTTTCTTCAAAGTTCGGTATAGATCTGATCGCTTCGGGGGGCGTTACCGATATGAGTGACGTGGAAAATCTCGCAAAAATGAATATCTACGGCGCAATTCTCGGCAAAGCCATATACACAGGCAATATCGACCTGAAAACTGCAATAGGAGCGGTAAAGAAATGATAACAAAACGAATAATTCCTTGCCTTGATGTTAAAGACGGAAGGGTAGTGAAGGGAGTAAATTTCTTAGGTCTGGCCGACGTTTCCTCTCCCGTAAAGCTTGCTCAGTTCTATAGCGAAAACGGGGCGGACGAACTGGTTTTCTACGATATAACCGCCTCCAGCGACGGCAGAAAGCTTTTCACCGAAATTTTAACCGAGGTAGCCTCTAAAATATTTATTCCGCTGACTGTCGGCGGAGGTATAAATACGGTAGACGATTTTGACCGTGTTCTTAAATGCGGCGCTGATAAGGTAAGCGTTAATTCGGGCGCTATAAGAAACCCCGATCTCATTGCCGAGGCCGCTAAAAAATACGGCGACCAATGCGTGGTTCTTTCGGCAGACGTAAAGCGTGTCGACGGAAGGTTCACCCTATTTGCCAAGGGCGGCAGAGAAAATACGGGAATCGACGCTATCGAATGGATAAAACGGGGTGCCGCAAACGGTGCGGGTGAAATAGTCGTCAACTCTATCGACACCGACGGCGTTAAAAACGGCTTCGACCTCGAAATGCTTGAAGCGGTATGTAACGTGGTAAACGTTCCCGTTATCGCCTCGGGCGGAGCAGGCGGAATTGACCACTTCAAAACCCTCTTCCACGCACTGCCAAAGGTGGATGCAGGTCTTGCCGCATCCATATTCCATTTCGGAGAGGTCAGCATAAAGGACCTCAAGGAAGAACTTCACAATGACGGAATCAACGTAAGGAGATAATTATGTTAGATATCAATTCACTTAAATTCGATGAAAAGGGTCTCATTCCCGCAATAGTTGTAGATGCAACCAGCAAAAAGGTGCTGACCCTTGCATATATGAACAGGGAAAGCCTGGAAATTTCCGTTAAAGAGCAGAAGACCTGCTTTTTCTCCCGCTCCCGTCAGACGCTTTGGAGAAAAGGGGAGACCTCGGGCAATTTTCAGCATATCGTCAGCATTACTGCCGACTGCGACAAGGATGCCCTTACCGTTTTAGTCAATAAAGAGGGTCCTGCCTGCCATACAGGCACCGATTCCTGCTTTAACGATACGGTATTCGAAAGCGAAGAAAACCACGCCTTTTCCATGGACGGACTTTACGACCTGCTTGTAGGCCGTAAGACCGATAAGCCCGAAGGCTCCTATACCACCTATCTTTTCGAAAAGGGAATAGATAAGATACTCAAAAAGGTGGGAGAGGAATGCACCGAGGTCATAATTGCAGGAAAGGCCGACGATAAGGCCGAGACGGTTTACGAAATAGCCGACCTTGCATATCACGTAATGGTGCTTATGGTAGAAATGGGAATTTCGGTTGATGATATCAAGAAGGAGCTTGCCTCCCGTCATATTATCGACCATAAGGTGAAACAGGAGAAAATGACCAAATGATAATAGGAGATTATCATACCCACACTACCTACTGTGACGGTGATAACACCCCAGAGGAAATGCTTCTTGCTGCGATAGAAAAAGGTCTTAAATACTACGGCTTTTCCTCCCATTCGCATCTTTCTTATGACGAGTCCTGGAATATGAGCCATGCCTCCCAAAAGCAGTACGTAGAGGAGATCCTTTCCCTTAAAGAAAAGTATAAGGGTAAAATTGACGTTATTTTAGGCACCGAGCACGACCTTCTGAGCGATAACGACCTCACCCCCTTCGACTACGTCATAGGCTCCTGCCACAGTATAATAAAGGACGGAAGCTACATCTCTGTAGACCACAGCGAAAAGACCTTTGTGGACTGTACCGAAAAATTCTACGGCGGAGACTACTTCGAGTTTGCAAAGGCCTATTTCGAGCTTATGTCCACCGCCGCAAAGCGTGAAGAATATACCTTTTACGGTCATTTCGACCTTATAACCAAATATAATAAAGGTCTTAAATTCTTCGACGATACCGATAGACGCTACCTTGAGCCGATGTATAAGTCCCTTGAGGTCTTAGCAAAAAGCAGCAAGCCCTTCGAGATAAACACCGCCGCAACCTACCGTCACTCGGATACAGAGCCCACAAGAAGCGCGGTAAAATGGCTTTCCGCTTTAAATGAAATGGGCGGAAGTATAATCATCAACAGCGACTCCCACAGGTCTGAGCGCATAGGCTTTAACTTCGAAAGAGCAATAGAGCTTGCAAGGTCCTGCGGCTTTAAGTCCCGACTTGTTATAACCCCATCGGGATTTGACGAAATTAAGCTTTAAAAAAACTTGACAACTTAAAATATCTGATGTACAATCATATTGTAGAGTTTTGGAGATGTACAAACCCAAGGGATAATTGGGTTTTGTGCATCTCTTTTATTTTCAGGAGGTAAAAATGCAAAAAGAACTGCTTCTCGACCGCCTTGCCGAAAGTCCGGTCATCGCCGCCATTCAGGAAATCGGCTGGGACGACGCAATTTCTTCCCCCGCAAAAATAATCTTCTGTTTAAAGGCCAATCTGCTTACCGTTAAGGAGCGTATTGCCGCCGCTCACGAAAAGGGTAAGACCGTATTTATTCACATCGACCTTTCCGACGGAATAGGTAAGGATAAAACTGGTGTTGAGTTTCTGGCAAAATGCGGTGTAGACGGAATAATCTCCACCCGCGGAAACCTCGTTCGTATTGCCCGCGATATGGGACTTTTAACGGTACAACGCTTTTTTGCCCTCGATTCTCAGGGCGTTTCGGGCATTGCTGAGCTGGCATCGGCCTCAAACCCCGATTTTATCGAGATAATGCCGGGTATTGCCGACAAGATAATAAGCCGTTTTTCGGGCGATGCAGTCCCCGTCATAGCCGGCGGACTTATCGACAGTAAGGCCGAGGTAACCAACGCCCTTTCCTGCGGTGCGGTTGCCGTATCCACAGGAAAAAAAGATCTTTGGTACATATAATTTTTAGTTTAGAGGAGATAAAATGATTTACGACGTGCTTGTTGTCGGTGCAGGTGTCATCGGCGGAATGGTTGCCCGTGAGCTTTCAAAATACAAGCTTTCGGTTTGCCTGATAGAAAAGGAAAACGATGTTGCTATGGGTGCCTCCAAGGCAAACTCAGGTATCGTGCACGGAGGCTTCGACCCCGAACCCGACACCTTAAAGGCAAAACTCAACGTATCGGGTGTTGAACTTCTTTACGAAGCGGCAGATCAGCTTCACGTTCCCTATAAGAAAAACGGATCTATGGTCTGCGCCTTCGGCAAAGAGGAAGAGCCTGCCATTTACGAGCTTTTTGAGCGCGGTATTAAAAACGGCGTTAAGGGTATGAAAATACTCAGCGGAGACGAGGCGAGAGCTGAAGAACCACGCCTTTCCGATGCTTGTACCTTAGCCCTTCTTATCCCTTCGGCAGGTATCGTCTGCCCCTATCAGTTGACACTATCGGCAATAGGAAACGCGATGGATAACGGGGTAGAGCTTAAAACCAACTTTACCGTTACAAAAATCGAACATAGCGACGTATTTACCCTTACTTCCGGAAAAGGCGAAACCTTAAAGGGTAAATATCTCATAAACTGTGCAGGATGTTATTCCGATAAGGTGGCCGAGCTTGCAGGTGACTGCGATTTTGAAATAGTGCCCAGAGCAGGCGAATACCTCCTTATTGATAAAACCGAAGGAGATACCGTAAAGCATACCATATTCCAGGTTCCAACCCCCGAGGGCAAGGGAATACTTGTCACCCCCACCGCCGACGGAAACCTCCTTACAGGCCCCACCGCAGGTGTGGTAGAGTCTCCCGAGCACGACGAGATAACCAGAAAGGGTGTCGATACAGTTATAAAGCTGGCGGCTAAGAGTGTTCCCGACGTTAATTTCCGTCAGGTCATCACTTCCTTTACGGGAGTTCGTTCCTCCGACAAAAAGGGAGATTTCATAATTGAAGCTTCCAAAAAGGTTGACGGTCTCATTAATGTTGCTGCCATTGATTCTCCCGGTCTTTCCTCCTGCGTTGCCATTGCGCACTATGTTGTAGGGATTATGGACGATATCGGCGCAGAACTTAAGGAAAAGGAAAACTGGGACCCCAAACGTGAAAACACCCACGCCTTCAGAGAGATGTCTCTTGAGGAAAAGGACGCTTTTATTAAGAAGAATCCTGCCTACGGTAAGATAATCTGCCGCTGTGAGACCATAAGCGAGGGCGAGATACTCGATGCCATAAGACGAAATCCCAAGGCCCCCGATATGGACGGTGTAAAGCGTCGAACCAGAGCTGGAATGGGACGTTGTCAGGGCGGTTTCTGTTCTCCCTACGTTATGAAGCTTATCGCTAAAGAGCAGGGAATACCTATGGAGCAGGTAACGAAGAAGGGCGAAGGCTCCTATATTGTTACCGAAAAGATTTAGGGGAGTAAGTAAATGATAGAACACGATATAGTCATAATAGGAGGCGGTCCCGCAGGAATGGCCGCTGCTGTAGCCGCCTATGACGCGGGAATAAAGGATACCGTTATCCTCGACCGTGAAGATTCTTTAGGCGGAATACTCCGTCAGTGCATACATAACGGCTTTGGCCTGCATAAACTTGGAAGTGAGCTTACAGGACCTGAATATGCCGGCGTTTATGCAAAAAAGGTTGAGGAAAGAGGAATAAAGGTCTATACCGAAACTATGGTTACCGAGCTTTTGCCCGATAAAACGGTTGTAGCCTCCTCCCGTGAGGGAATCCTTAAAATACGCGCAAAATCTGTGATCCTTGCAATGGGATGCAGAGAAAGAAGCCGTGGAGCTCTCAATATCTGCGGAACCCGTCCCGCAGGAATCTTCAGTGCCGGCACCGCACAAAAGCTCATTAACTGCGAAGGCTACGGTGTAGGTAAAAGGGTCGTTATCCTGGGCTCGGGCGATATCGGTCTTATTATGGCCCGACGTATGTCTCTGGAAGGGGCCAAGGTTGAGGCCGTATGTGAAATTATGCCCTATTCGGGCGGTCTTACCCGTAATATCGTTCAGTGCCTTGAGGATTTTGATATCCCTCTTTATCTAAACACTACCGTTGCCGAAATTCACGGCAAACAGCGTCTTGAGGGAGTTACCATTGCTAAGGTTGGACCCGATCGTAAGCCCATAGAGGAAACAAAACGCTTTATTCCTTGCGATACCCTCCTGCTTTCGGTAGGTCTCATCCCCGAAAATGAGCTGACCAGAACCGCAGGAATTTCTATAGATCCCGTTACAAACGGTGCTATTGTTGACGAAAACCGTCAGACCGCCGTTCCGGGAATCTTCGCCTGCGGAAACGTGCTTCAGGTTCACGATCTTGTAGATTACGTTTCCGACGAGGCTGAAATTGCAGGTCTTGGTGCTGCTTCATACGTTAAAGGAGAGCTTAATGCGGGCAAAACCGTAAAAACTCAGGCAGGAAACGGAGTTCGCTACGTTCTTCCCCAAACCGTATCCGTAGGCGGCGAAAAGGGAGTGTCTTTATTCCTCCGCGTAATGAACCCTTACGGCAAGGTTCGCTTTACCGTAAAGTCCGGTGAAGAGGTTCTTGCAACCGCCGTCCGCTTAAAGGCAGTACCCGGCGAGATGGAAAAGCTTATCGTCCCTGCCGAAAAGTTAAGCAAAGCTAACGACACCATAACCGTTGCTCTGGAGGAACTGTAATGACTAAAGAACTTATTTGTATAATCTGTCCCCGCGGCTGTACTCTTACTGCTGATATTAACGGAAGTGAGGTTAAGGTTTCGGGACAGGGCTGTGCAAGGGGAGAGAAGTATGCTGTCGACGAATGTACAAACCCCGTCCGCACCGTCACCTCTATCATCCGCGTATCAAACCGCGAGGATACAATGGTCTCCTGCAAGACCGAACAGCCTATTCCGAAGGATAAAATTTTCGATGCTATGAGCATCATTCGTAAAACTTCCGTAAAAGCGCCTATTGAAATCGGAGACGTTTTGTGCGATAATGTGTTTGGTACAAAAGTTATCGCCACAAAAGATGTAAAGTAGGTTTTATAATGGACGTTACAAAATTTAAAGACATAAATCTTTTTCTTTTTGATATGGACGGTACCCTCTATTTGGGTAACCGTCTGTATGATTTTACGAAGGAACTTCTTTCAACAATAAAGAAAACAGGCCGCCGCTATATGTTTATGACCAACAATTCCTCCAAAAGCGTGGTCGACTACATAAAGAAGCTCGAAAAACTGGGCATTCCTGCAGATAGGGAGGATTTTATTACCTCCTCTCAGGCAACCGCTTACTACCTTAAAAAGCATCATCCTAACGCGAAGCTATACGTTTGCGGTACGAGATCTCTTGTTAAAGAGCTTGAAACCGAGGGCTTTACCGTTACCGAAAACCTTGATGAGGTCGAATGTATCGTCCTCGGCAACGACCAGGAGCTGACCTTTAAAAAGCTTGAGGATATCTGCAAAATTCTTTTATCCCGCGACGTTCCTTATATTGCTACCAACCCCGACTACGTCTGTCCCACCGAGTTTGGAAGCGTACCCGACTGCGGCAGCTTTATCGATATGCTTTATAACAGTGTCAGAAAACGTCCCGTCGTCATCGGAAAGCCCGAGCCCCTTATGCCCCTTCTTGCAATGGAACACACGGGCTATACCAAGGAGGAGACTGCCGTTATCGGCGACCGTCTCTACACTGACGTTAAAAGCGGAGTTAATGCAGGTGCGGTAAGTGTCCTTGTCCTTTCGGGAGAGGCTACCCTCGGTGACCTTAAGGATTCCGACGTAACTCCCGATATTGTTTTAGAGGACTGCGGTGCTATTATTGCACAGATAAAGGAGTAAAAAGATGTTAGATACGGTAAAGATACAGGATAAAGGCAATGTAAAAATGGTTGCACACCGCGGACTTTCGGGTATAGAGACCGAAAACACCAATCCCGCCTTTGTGGCTGCCGCAAACCGTAGCTTTTTCGGAATTGAAACCGACGTTCATAAAACTGCCGACGGAAAATTTGTCCTTATGCACGACGGACATACCGAGCGGGTTGCCGAAAACGGCACCGACCTCGTTATCGCGGAAGAAAGCTTCGAGACCCTTCGCGCATTGCCTCTTAAGGGCGGCAGGATAGATTATCGCATCCCCACCCTTGATGAATATTTATCTATCTGCAAAAGATACGGTAAAACCGCCGTATTAGAGATAAAAGGCACCCTCGGCAGAGAAACCGTAAAAGATATCTGCGCCGCAGTAGAAGCGGCCGAAATGCTTGAAAACACGGTGTTTATTTCCTTTAGCTTCGAATCCTGCGTTCATGTTCGCGAGCTTTATGAAGATCATCCTGTTCAGTTTTTATGCGACAAGATCGACGACGACCTTATGGAAAAGCTTATCCGGTACGGCTTCGGTCTCGACATCTACTATAAAGGACTGACCGAGGAAATGGTTAAAGCCTGCAAGGAAAAGGGGATAGAGGTCAACTGCTGGACGGTAAATGACCTACCTACCGCCAAGAAGCTTATTTCCTGGGGCGTAGATTATATCACCACCAATATTCTCGAATAAAAGTATTGGAGCGATGCTTTATGAAGCTTACAAAAGCAGCTACTATTTACGGCGGTCAGGACGGAGCAATTTATAAAAACTTCCTCTTCCGTTTCGACGAAAAAAGCAACTGCAAGGTATATGATATTGCCTGTCTTCCGTCAGACCCCGAAGAAAAAGCCGAACCCATAGCGCGGTTTACTCTTCATAATGCCGATATAATTAACCCTCACAGCAATGCCGTTATTTTCGGAAACGAATTTTTTGCCGAGGGCGACGAATTCCCTCTGCTTTATACCAATATCTATAATAACTATGCAGGTCAGCCCGACCCATTAAAGGGCACCTGTTGTGTTTACCGGATTGAGCGAAAGGAAAACTGTTTTACCTCCACACTTATTCAGGTCATCAGAATCGGCTTCACCGAAGACCCCGTTTGGAAGTCACAGAATATAAACGATGTCCGACCCTACGGAAACTTCGTTATCGATACCGAAAAGGGGATTCTTTACGCCTTCACAATGCGTACCGAGGATAAAAAGGTAAGATACTTCGCCTTTGACCTTCCCAAGGCCGACGAGGGTACCGTCTCTGAAAAATGCAGTGTAAAGTACGTAGTTCTCGAAAAAGAAGATATTAAGGAATATTTTGACTGCGAATATCAGAACTTTATTCAGGGCGCCTGTCTCAGGAATGGAAAAATATATTCTACCGAAGGCTTCACAAACAGTAAAGAAGCCCCTCCCGCCATCAGAATAATCGATACCGCGAAAAAATGTCAGATAAACTGTCTGATGCTCGGCGATATCGGAATCACCGTCGAACCCGAAATGATCGACTTCTACGAAGGAAGCTGTCTCTACTCCGACGTCCACGGTAATCTTTATAACATAGAATTTTAAATTTAAAACGGATATGTTCCAAAATTGGACACATATCCGTTTAATTTTTATACCATTGTAATAGCTATGGTAATAAGAAGAATAAGCAAAGCGTCATCTTCCTTGCAGGGGGATACTATATATTTTTCTCTGGGATTAAGGGAGCGCGATATTGTTCCGATTACCTCATCGTCGGAATTTCTTATTGTAAGATTCAACTCGTGAAAGTCGCCGGAGATATACCAACGGTTAAAATCGCAAATGAATTTTTTAGATATCGTTTTATCGGTTATAAGATCGCCTAAATATTTTTTGCCAATAGAAAGCTTTATGTGCAT